>CALNAU010000106.1 GCA_937874275.1 uncultured Clostridia bacterium
GCTTGTCCGCGGCCTTGGTGGTCGTCTTCTTGGCCGGGGTCTTCTTGGTCGTCTCCTTCTTGGCGGTAGAGGACTTGGTCGTCTTCTTCTCTTCCGGCTTGTCCGCGGCCTTGGTGGTCGTCTTCTTGGCCGGGGTCTTCTTGGTCGTCTCTTTCTTGGCGGCAGAGGACTTGGTCGTGGTCTTCTTGGTTTCCGACTTGTCCGCGGCTTTGGTGGCCGTCGTCTTCTTGGCAGGTTCCTTTTTGGCAGCGGTCGTCTTGGCGGAGGTCTTCTTCTCGGTTTCCTTCTTTTCGGTGGTGGTTTTCTTGGTTGCCATGCTGACACGCTCCTTATATCTATTTCATGTTGTGCAACGCGCTTTGCCGTTGTGTCCGGCGCTGTTTGCAGTATACCATAGCCTACCCTGGGAATATACCCCTGAAACCGCTCCGGCTTTGCGTTACACGGCTTTTTTCACAAGAATTCTCGCCGTTAAGGCATTTCCCCCTTGACAAGCCGTTATGATGCGATATAATCGCTTAGAACTTCAAACTATTTGAGGTTCAAACCATCGAGGGAGGGTCGGGATGTCAACGGACACGCGCGAGGCGCTCAACCGGTTTCTGGTGGACATATTTCATAGCGTGCTGCGCAATGAAGAGCGCAAGCTGCGCCAGACGGGCTATAACGACCTGTCTATCTCCGAGATGCACGTCATCGAGGCCGCCTGCTTGCTGCAAGCCCAGGGCCGCAACACCGCCAAGGGCCTGGCGGACAGCCTGAACATCACGCCGGGCAGCCTAACGGCTTCCGTGAACGTATTGGAGCAAAAGGGCTACCTGCGCCGCAGCCGCGACCCTGAAGACCGCCGCCGCATCCACATCACCCCCACCCCGCGCGGCCTGGGTGCCGAGCGCTGCCACCGCGCCATCCACGAGCAGATGATTGACGATGTCTTGGGCAGCCTGCGCCATGACGAAGCCGAAGTGCTGGTGCAGGCCCTGGAGGGCGTATCCCGATTTTTTTCATCAGAAAGGACCAACGACACATGATCAGAATCATCTCGGACAGCACCTGCGACATGACCCACGAGGAATTGAAGGCCCTGGATATCCTCACCCTGCCGCTGACCATCCACTTTGAGCAGGAAAGCTTTCGCGACAGCATCGACCTGGACAGCGAAAGCTTCTACGTGAAGCTGAAAAACGCCAAATCACTGCCCACCACATCCCAGGTGCCGCCGGGCGAGTTTGAAGACCTGTTTCGCCCGCTGATTGCGCAGGGCGATGACCTGGTGGTGGTCACCCTGGCCGCCAAGCTGAGCGCCACCTACCAATCCGCCGTTACGGCGGCCGAGTTGGTGAGCCCCGAGCGCATCCACGTGGTGGACTCCATGAGCGGCTCCTTTGGCCACGTGCTGCTGCTGCAGCGCGCCGTCAAGCTGCGCGACGAGGGGCGCATGAGCGCCGCCGAAATCGCGCAGGAGCTGCGCCAGTTGGCCCCCCGCGTGCGCCTGTACGCGGCGGTGGATACCCTCAAATACCTGAAGATGGGCGGCCGCCTTTCGGGCAGCGCCGCCCTCATTGGCGGGCTGCTGGGCATCAAGCCGCTGCTGGAGGTCAAGCACGGCGAGGTGCACTCTATCGCCAAGATTCGCGGCGAGCGCAACGTCATCAAGGAGCTGCTGGAGCACTTCCTGGCCGCCAAACCTGATTTGCGCTACGGCGTCAGCTTTGGTAACTCCGTCGCCAAGGAACGCATGCAGCAGGCCATCGAACACTTCCGCCCGCACCTGGGCGACATCCCCATCTACCAGACCGACCTGGGCGCGGTCATCGGCACCCACACCGGCCCCGGCGTGGTGGGCGTTGGATTCATCTCGCAGGAAGAATAATCAGACAAGGGTAACTAACTTATATGCTAAAGGCGCGGAGTGATTTCCGCGCCTTAGTCGTTGCCTTGGCAAACCTGTATCAGTAGCTCATGAACATCCAGTAGAACCCAAACTTGTCCTTCAACTGCCCGTACAGCGGGCTGAAGAACGTCTTCTCCAGCGGCATGATAACCTCGCCATCCCCGGCCATGGCGTCAAAGGCTTCCCGCAGCCTTTCCTGATCCTTGCTGGAAAAGTTAATCCACACGCCTTCGTTGGGGGTAACCGAAGTTCCCGGCATCATATCTGACATCATGATGTCGCCCACCCTGGTCTTCACGTTGGCGTACATCACCAGGTTTTCCGCGCCCGCAGGCATGTCCGCCTTATCTACCTCGGGCAGGTCGTTGAATCGAAGGATGTAGGAAACCTGTCCATCCAACTGCTTCGCGTAGTATTCGGCCGCTTCCGCGGCATTGCCATTGAAACTCAAATAGACTTCAATCATGGGGTGCTCCTCCTCCGCGCGATGCGCGGCCATCATTTCTTGTATACAAGTGATTCTACCCATCAGCATTTCATTCATGCATTCACCACATCAACTGTTCATCGATCGGGAATCGCAATATTTGCATACTTTTCGATAATAATTGCAAAGTAATTGTCAACCGTGGTATTATACTGATACAAAATGGTCGATTATCATCCTGAGAACCATACTCGCTTTTGAACTGATTGATATTCTTTTTCGTTATCCTGGCCATAGCAATCCAGCATCATGAAAGGCGCTTCGCATGAAGGATGTGGTGTTCAGTGGGCAGATTCCCCGCGAAATGGTACGGCGCGACTATGAGTGCCACCACTTCCGCACGCCATTCAGCCCCGTGCCTTTGCATTTTCACGATTTTTACGAAGTGTTTTTTCTGTTATCAGACGCCATGACCTACCTGGTGGATGGCCGTACCTACACCCTTAACAAGGGCGAAATCCTATTGATCAATCCTCACGAGATGCACAGCCCGCAGCGCCTGGAGGGCGAGCCGCAGCCCTATGACCGCATCGGCGTGTATATCAGCCCCGAGCTGTTTGCCGCCCACAGCCACACCGGCCTCAACCTGCGCGCGTGCTTTGACCGTTGTGCCATGCTGCCATCCGGCAATGTGCTTCGCCCGGGCGCCGAGTTGTCCCGAGAAATCACTGAAACCTTGCGACTGCTGCAGGAGCAGGATGAGCTGGAGCACTTTGGCGCATCCCTGCTGCGAGAAATGCTGTTGGTACAGCTGCTCATTTACCTCAACCGGGCCAGCCTGGAGGAGGAGAATATACTTCCCGGCCAGAGCCCCCAGCGCCTCAGCCACGCGGTGGTGGATATGTTAATCCGCTACATCGATGCCCATCTGAGCGAACCCCTGTCGCTTGAAAAGCTGGCCGAGGTAGGCCATATGAGCAAGTATCACCTGGTGCGTTTGTTCCGCCAACAGACCGGACTGTCGCCTATTCAGTACCTGCGGTACAAACGCCTGTTGCGCGCGCGCAGGCTGCTGCGCGAGGACAGAAGCGTAACCAGCGTTTGTCACGAGTGCGGTTTCAGCGATTACGCCAATTCCATCCGCGCGTTCAAAAAAGAGTTTGGCATATCCCCCGGGCGCTATGCCCGCCAACTGGACAACCAAAGCGCTGACCCCTTTGAGACCATGCTGCTGAGCAGCTGATGCGCACAGACCCCACGGCGTATGAAGCGTGGGTTGTGATAAACAAAAAGGAGGACTACACATGAAACGGTTACTGTGTCTGGTACTGATGGCCACGCTGTTGACGGGCGCGTTTGGCATGGCCGTCGCGGAAGAGCCGCAGAAAATCACGGTGATGGGCCTTTCCTGGCAGATTACCAAAATTTTCGTTGAAGAGGCAGCCAAGAAGTACATGGAGGATCATCCCGGCGTGGAAATCGTCATTGAGACATTGCCGGACTATGGCAGCCTGCCCACCTACGCGGTGGACTGGGCACGCGGGGAAACCAATGTGGACGTGCTGTTGATTGGCGATGCCAACAACGCCGTGCAGTTCGTTGCCCGCGATCTGTTGTACGACTTTGACAAGGACCTGAACTTCTTCGCTGCTGATGGCTTCAAAAAGGAAGACTTCCTGGGCGTCGGCATCCGCGATGGCATCATCAACGAAGGACAGTACGGCCTGCCCATCATCGTGGAGGCTTATGCCATGAGCGTGAACAACGCCGCCATGAAGGAAGTGGGCCTGTGGGACGAAGCGACCGACTCTGCCCTCATCCCTAAGACCTGGGACGACGTATATGAGTACGCTAAGAAGCTGCACAAGGAAGAAAACGGCAAGGTCGTCCGTCAGGGCGCCGTCATCCAATGGGGCACCGTTTCCATCTTCGCCACCCTGATTGCCGCCAAGCAGGGCATGGACGGCACCATCTTTGACGAGAATGGTGTCTTCACCTTGGATTCCGAAAACATGCGGCATATGTTTGAAGTATGGCAGAAGGGTGCCAAGGAAGGCATCTTCTCCAAGGAAACCTACGCGGACAACCTGGCTGGCCGCAACAGCTTCAAGGCCGGCATCACCGCCATGCTGCTGGAGACAGGCGGCGCGTTCGTTGAAGCCAACGTAAACCTGGGCCCCGGCACCGCCTCGCTGAGCGCATACCCCGGCGGCGTGGAAAATGGCTCCTACGGTTTCTCCACCATCGCCATTGTGCCCAAGGCCTCCAAATCCCCCAAGCTGGCTGTTGACTTCATCCAGAAGGGTCTGCTGGGCGAAAACTCCCAGGTGGGCACCGTCAACGTATACGGCAAGATGCCCGCTGTCAGCCGCTACTTTGAGGATGCCGAGTTGAAGGATTGGAAATTCCTGGCCGGCATCGCGGAGAACTCCGTGGGCGTGCCCAAGTACAAGGGCGCCGCGCGCTTCAGCACCGAGCTTGGCCCGGTCATTCAGTCCTACCTGGACGAGGCCATCACGCTGGATGAGTGCATGCAGCAACTGCAGGCCGTCATCGACAACGTAGACAAATCTCTGTTCTGATTCATCAATCGGGGGCGGCCATCGTGTGCCGCCCCCGACACACCACGCACATAGGGGGCGCACATGACCACAAAGGGATATCAACTCAGCCGACGGCAGCGCATCAAAGGCAGATGGGGGATGCTCTTTGTAACGCCCGCCTTCCTGCTGTCCACCGTATTCATGGTGTACCCACTTCTGTACTCGCTGTATATCAGCTTTACGCGCTACAACTTCGCCTTTGATCCTTCCCCCACCTTCATTGGCCTGGAAAACTACATCAAAGCCTTTCAAGACAAAGCTTTTCTGGACAGCATGCAGGTAACGGCCATCTTCTCGGTGTTGTATTTCGTATTTGTGATGATTGGCGGCCTGGCGCTGGCCTTGATGCTGTTCTACGCAAAGGGTCGCACGGGGCTTTTCCGCACCGCGTTCTTCCTGCCCATCGTTGTGCCGCTATCGCTGAGCAGCTTTATTTTCAACTGGATGCTGCAAAAGAACTATGGCCTGGTCAACTATTTTCTGGCCGACATCCTGAACATGGGGCACCTGACCAACGAGTGGCTGTCCACCAACCCCTGGGCCATGATCAGCATCGTGGTGGTGTCTGTCTGGGGCTCGGTCGGCTTTGAGGCCATTTTATTTCTCAACGGGCTGCAGGCGCTGCCGGGTGACATGCTGGAAGCCGGCATCGTGGATGGATCACGCGGTTTCAAGACGCTGTACCATATCATTCTGCCCAACCTTAGGGAGACCTTTGTCGTCACCGGCATCTGGGCCATCTTACAGGCGCTGAAGGTGTTTATCGTCCCCTCGCTGGTCACCTGGGGCGGGCCGGGCACGGCCACCACAGTGATGTACATGTATATCTACCGTCAGTCCTTTACGTATTTGGATATGGGCTACGGCGCCGCGCTTGGCTTCATCCTCAGCGTCATCATATTGGGCCTGTCGTTGCTGAACATGCGGCTGAGCAAACGGTCGTAGGAGGGCAAACAGATGACAAACCACACAAATATACTTGCGCACCGCAAGTTGAGCATGCGCCCCGGACAGGTTGTGCTGTATGCCGCCATGCTGCTGTTATCCTTTGTGATGCTGGCACCGATTATGCTGGCCTTGTTCAACTCGGTCAAGCTGGAAAACCAAATTTTGTCCGCCAACATGACGTTCTTCCCTCGCTCCATCCACCTGGACAACTACCAGTATATTCTGGAGCGGTCGGCCAAATACGGCACCTATTTTAAGAACAGCCTGGTAATTACGCTCACCTCAGTGGCGCTGACGCTGGTCTTCTGCTCGCTGGGCGGCTACGCTTTTGCCAAGCTACCCTTCAAGGGCCGAGGCCTGATGCTGGCTATTATTCTGTTCATGATGACCTTCCCCCTGGCGGTGCTGCTGATCCCCATCTACATCATGGAGTACAACCTGAAGCTCATCAACACCAACATCGGCCTTATTTTGCCTATTGTATCCACCGTGGTTCCCTTCTGCCTGTTCATCATGCGCGGCGTATACATGGAGGTGCCAGATGAGCTGGAGGAAGCCGCCACCATCGATGGCTGCAGCGTGTTTCAAACCTGGCTGCGCATCATGCTGCCTGCCGCCAAGGGCGGGCTGGCCATCATCGCCATCATCTCCTTTTACAATGTATGGGGCGAGTACATGCTGTCCAAAACGCTGGTCACAAGGGAGAGCGCTATGACTATCTCCGTCGGCGTTACCTTGCTCAAGGGGGAGGGCGGTTGGCAGTTTGGTGTGCTGGGCGCGGTGGTGACCATCGCCATGCTGCCCCCCATCATCATGTTCATGATTTTCCAAAAACAGCTGGTGAGCGGCGTGATGAGCGGCGCCATCAAGGGCTGAAAAACGAAATTATTGGAGGTACCCGAATGAACGTTGTCATTTCCAAAACACCACAAGAACTGGGCAGGGCCGCGGCCAAGCATATTGCCGGCAAGCTGCGTGAGGCTATCGCCCAGCGCGGAGAAGCCCGCCTGGCGCTCTCCACCGGGATGTCCCAATTCGAAACCATCGCCGCGTTGATTCAGGAAGATGTGGACTGGTCAAAGGTAACCATGTTCCATCTGGATGAATATGTCAACCTGCCTGAAAGCCACCCGGCCAGTTTCCGCGGCTACCTCAAGGAGCGTTTCACCTCCAAGGTGCCGCTGAAAAAGGCGTATTTTGTGGATGGCGAGGGCGATGTGCAGGCCAACATCCGGGAATTGAACCGCCTGATTGGCGAAGCGCCTGTGGATGTAGGCGTGATTGGCATTGGCGAGAATGCGCACATTGCCTTCAACGACCCGCCGGCCGACTTCGCGCGGCAGGACGCCTATTTTGTGGCCACGCTGGACGAGCGCTGCCGCAACCAGCAGGTGGGTGAGGGCTGGTTTGCCACCTTTGACGATGTGCCCAAGGAGGCTATCACCATGAGCGTGGCTCAGATTATGCGCTGTCGCACCATCGTTTCCTCCGTGCCGCACGCGGTCAAAGCAGACGCGGTGCGCGCCACGCTGGAAAGCCCGGACATCACCGCAGCTGTGCCCGCGACCAAGCTGCGCGAGCATCCGGATTGGACCCTCTACCTGGATGAGGCATCGGCCTCCTTGCTGACAAAGCCCACCAAATAGCGATAAAACGGAGGTATACACCCATGGCAATGCCCCTTATCCGCGAGTACCTGGACAAGGTGACTGCGCATCTGGAAACCATCTTTGAAGAGGAGCAAGAACACATTCTGGCCGCCGCGCGGGTCATGGCCGAACACATCAAGCGCGACGAGATTGTGCACATCTACGGACCGGGCGGCCACTCGGGCGTGGCGGCGATGGAGATTTTTTCCCGCGCTGGCGGGCTGGCCTGCCTGAATGCCATATTGGATGGCGGCACCATGCTGACCAATGGCGGCGACCGCTCCATGCGGGTAGAGCGCCTGCCCGGGTATGGCAGCATCGTGATGCGCACCTACGGGGTGAAGGCGGGCGACCTGGTCATTCTGGTCAACGCCTACGGCATCAACGCCGCCTTGATTGACGCGGCGCTGGAGTGCAAGCGTCTGGGGGCGACCATCATCGGCGTCAGCTCCCGCCAGCACGCCGAAAACACCCCACTGGAGCATCCGGCGCGCCACCCCACCAAGCAAAACCTGCACAACCTGGTGGATTATCACATCGATACCAAGGTGCCCGTGGGCGACGCATTGATGTCATTGGAAGGCGTGACACAAAACACCGGAGCCATCTCGTCGTTTGCCAGTGGGTTTGCGCTGCACGCGCTGGAAATCGCCACCATCGACCTGCTGTCCCGAGAGGGGATTGATCCCCCCATTTGGCGCAGTGGCAATGCCATCGGCGGTGATGAGTGGAACAAGCAGTTCCAGGAGCGCTATAAGGGCAAAATCGCCTTCCTGTAAAGCATAGAGAGGTACCAACATGATGTGGGCAGGAACCGCATGCCGGACAATCACCCCGGCGGCGCCGGCACACCTGGCCGGCTATGCCGCGCGGTGGGATAAGACGCCATCCACCTGGGTACACGACGAGCTGTACGCCAAAACGCTCTACTTGAAAAATAAAGAGACAACCCTGCTGCTGATGAGCGTGGACCTGTGCGAGCTGCCGCAGGCGCAGGCATTGCAGCATCGTATCGCGCGCCGCTGCGGCGTGCAACATGTGCTGATTGCGGCCACCCATACACACTCTGGTCCCTACACTGTGCGGACGCAGTCCCAACCGGATGATTTTGACGCCACATGGTATGCCTGGGCATGTGATCAGATGGAGGAGGCAGCCGTCGAGGCGGTAACCTCCCCCTTCCCAGCCCGGCTTGGCGCGGCGCAAACAGACGTCCCCGAGGTCGGCAAGAATCGCCGGGCCGGTGCCACCATTACCGACCCCGCGCTCACGGTGCTGTGCATATGGGACCAGGAAAACGCGGTACGCGCCCTCTGGCTGAACTACGCCTGCCACTGCACCATTTTGGATGGCAACAGCTTCGCTATCTCGGCGGATTACCCCGGCTACCTGTATCAGCAGCTTGGCGCGCATTACCCCCAGGCGCTTGTCCTGTTTACCAATGGTGCGGCAGGGGATATCAATATCGGCTACTCCAGTGATGCCAGCGCCCTGGGCGAGACCATGGCCTTCCGCTCGTTTGAAACGGCGGAGCGCATGGCGGCCATTCTCAGCGAAAGAACCTCCGGCCTGATATCAGGACTGACGCCATGGGAGAGCCCACCGCTTCGCGTGTTGCCCTTCACCGCAAGGCTGCCCCTCAAGCCAAACAGACCTTCCTCGGATGACCTATTACGGCAAATTGAAAAAGTTCAGGAAACAATCGATTCCGCTCGCACCCCGGACGAAAAGCGGACAGCCGCCATCCGCAAAATCTACCTCCAAAGCCTGCTGGACACGCTGGCATTGGCCGGCGAAGGCAGCATTTGCGAAGCGCCCTCGTTGGTGATTCAATTGGGTCACTTGATGCTGATTACTACGCCCACCGAATTGTTCTGTGAAGTGGGGCTCGCATTGAAGCAGCATATCGCGGCCCCCCTTTTATCGGCGGTAGTTGGTTACGCAGGCGGTTACGTGGGCTACCTGCCCACCGCCCAGGCCATGCAGGTCGGCGGCTATGAGGCAGAGGTCTCCCCTTTCGACGTGGACGCGGCGGACCATTTTGTCAGAGCGGCCGCACAGGCACTTCAGTCCTTCAATTAGCGGAACAACGAAACAATAACAATCACCCTCCGGCCAGTTGACGCTTGACCGGAGGGTGGGTATTTGGTGCCTGCAATATCAAGCTGAGCCAAAAAGTTCCGAGGTATCCCTTACCCGCCGGGTGGTTTTACCATGCTCCCACACGGCCTTGCGAGGCTTGGTGAGGGGAGCGTCAAAGCGTCCTTCCAGCACCTGCAGGCTGTGTTCGCTGCGGCTGCGGATGGCCTCAACAAAATCCTGCACGGTGTGTAATTTCTGGGGGAAACGGATGCCCATCAGCTCCGCGTCCTCATACTGGGCAGCGCTGTGGATGTCCGACCCGGCGGTGGTATACAGGCCGTTCTTCCGCGCCCAGCGCATGGCCTGCGTATCGTTTTCCGACGTGTTTCCGGCGTTGGCGGCCTCGATGCCATCGGTATAGATGGGGTTCAAGTGAATGCCGGAGATGTAATCCCGGTCGCGGAAGGGATGCGCCTGCACCACGCAGCCGCCGCCCAGGCGCGTCTGCTCCCATTGCTCGCGGCGGCTGAAGCCGCGCACCTCGGGGTGGCGCAGCAGCCATTGCTTATCCAGGCCGTAGACCAGGTAATCATCCCCGTCAAAGGTTTCCTCCCAGCCGAAGAACACGCTGAGGCCCACCTGCTCGCCGGCGGCGCGGGTCTCCTCGTAGCCGCGGAAGAATGCCTCCACAAAGTTGGGCCAGGACATATGGCGGTCCACCGCGCAGTTGCCCCGCCAGAAGTGATCGGTCACCACGATGCCGCTGTAGCCCATGCGCTTGTAGCGCTCCAGGTACTCCGGCCCGCGGCTGCGGGCGCAGGCGCTGGACCACGCGGTATGAAAATGTGTTTCGTATAAATAGCCTGTGCTTGGCATGCGTATCCTTTCTGATTGCGGGTTATGGGTTAGCGGTTAGCAGTTATCGGTTAGGAGTTATAAACGCGCGTCTGTAAAGGGGTAAATGCCAGGTTTGATTCGGCAATCAGGGTGCGGATCATGGATTGCTTAGGTTGCTTTTTTGCATGTGTCGTTATGGGTTACGCAACTAGCACGATAACCGCTAACTCCTAACCGCTAACTCCTAACCGCTAACTCCTAACCGCTAACTCCTAACCGCTAACCCCTAACTCCTCACCCCTAACTCCTCACTTCTCCCGCTCGCTCCCGCCCAATGGCGTCCAACATCTCCTTGGGCAGCTTCCTGCGCCAGCGGCCCCATCGGTAGGCCAGGATATTGATGATGGCACCGCTGGTCCAGGTGATCAGCATCGACCAGTAGACCGACTCGGGCCGGCCGTTGGGCCACTCGGGGCTGCGGGTCAGCCAGGCGATGAGGTATGCTGTGGTCACGCGCAGCACCACCGAGGTGAAGATGGAAATCCACATCGGCGTCACCGTGTCGCCGGCACCGCGCTGCACGCCCGACAGCGATTGGATGACCGCCATCGCGATATAGCCCAAGGCAAGGATGCGCATAAAGCGCATGCCCTGGTCGATGAGCGCCTGGGTGTCGGTAAACAGGTTCATCAGCTGGCGGCCAAACAACAATATACCCAGCGTGAGCGCCACCGATACACCCACCGCCAGCAAGGTGCCCTGCTTGGCCCCCTTGTGCAGCCGGTCGTACCGGCGGGCACCCACATTCTGCCCAATAAAGGTGGTGAGCGCCTGACCGAAGGAAAAGTTGGGCATCATGGCAAAGCCGTCCACCCGCATGAGGATAACGTTGATGGCGATGAACTCCGGCCCAAAGCTGTTTTGCAGCCGCTGCACAAACAGCATGGCCACCGAGAACACCGCCTGCGTGATGCCGCTGGGCAGCCCCAGCCGAAGAATAGCCGAGGGCACGCCGGGCTTGAGCTTTAGGGTGTGGCGGTTGAGGTCAAACACCTCGCGCATGCTGCGCAGCTTAAGCCAGCACAGCACCGCGCTGATGGACTGCGCCAGAATAGTGGCCGCAGCCACGCCCTGCACGCCCCAGCCAAAGCCCGCCACAAACCAGATATCCAGCGCAATGTTGAGCAGCGCGCTGAAAATCAAAAAGGCCAGCGCGCTGAGCGAGTCGCCCAAGCCCCGCAGGATGCCCGCAAACACGTTGTAATACAGGAAGCCCGCGATGCCAAAGAACAGGATGCGCAGGTAGCTGGCCGCCCATTCCAGAATTTCGGGCGGCGTGTTCAGCAGCCGCAGCGCGGGCTCGCTCAGCAGCAGGCCCACCGCCATGATGATGACCGAGGCCGCCGCCGTCAGCGTGAGGCAGTTGCCGATGGTATCGCTAAGGGCCTTCCTGTCCTTGGCGCCAAAGCGCTGGCTGACCAGAATGCCCGCGCCCGTGGCGATGCCCACAAAAAGCGCCAGCAAAAAGTTGAGGAACGGCCCCGCGCTGCCCACGGCGCTTAGCGCCCGGTCGCCCACATAGTGGCCCACCACAGCGGCGTCGGTGGCGTTGTATATCTGCTGAACAAAATTGCCGATGAGCATCGGCACGGCAAACTCCAGTATTCTCTTCCAGGGCGTGCCCTGGCTCATGTCCCTTGGCGCGAACAGCGCTTTGATTCCCTGCATCTAACAATGGCCTTTCGTC
>CALNAU010000107.1 GCA_937874275.1 uncultured Clostridia bacterium
GTGGTCAGCGACCGGCCCGATGCCTACGCGCTGGAGCGCGCACGCCAACATGGTGTGGAGGCCCTTGCCATTGACCGCGCCAAGCTGGGCACCGCGAGGGTGGAGGCCGAGCTCATGAATGCCCTTCAGGCGCAGCGGATCGATTTAATTGTACTGGCGGGCTTTCTGATGATTCTCAGCCCGGCCTTTACCGAGAGGTATGCCGGGCGCATTGTCAACGTGCATCCCTCCCTGCTGCCCGCCTTTGGCGGCAAGGGGTACTATGGCCTCAAGGTGCATCAGGCCGTGCTGACGCGGGGCGTCAAGGTTACGGGCGCCACCGTGCACCTGGTGACGGAGGAGCCCGATGGCGGCCCCATTTTGCTGCAAAAGGCGGTGCGCGTGCACCGGCGGGATACGCCCGAAAGCCTGCAGCAGCGCGTGATGCGTGAGGCCGAGTGGCAGTTGCTGCCCCGCGCGGTGGAGCAACTGTGCCGCAGTTTGATGAAGGAGAAGAAACATGTCAAACCATGAAGCGCACCCCGCCGATTTGCCCGCCCGGCTTAGGCAGAATCCCTACCCCGGCCGGGGCATCATGCTTGGCCTCACGCCTGACGGCAGCAAGAGCTGGGCGCTGTACTTCATCATGGGGCGCAGCGTCAATTCGCGCAACCGCGTGTTCATTCGCGAGGAGGATGGCTTGCGCATCGAACCCTATGACCCGGCCTTGGTGAGCGACCCGTCGCTCATCGTGTACCGCCCGGTGCGCACCCATGGGCGACAGCTCATTGTCACCAACGGGGACCAGACCGATACCATTTATAACGCACTGGCCGCGGGCGGCAGCTTTGAAGCCGCGCTGCGCACCCGCACCTTTGAGCCCGACGCCCCCAACTACACCCCGCGCATCAGCGGGCTGGTGGATTTGGATACTGGCGATTACCGCCTCAGCATCCTGAAGGCTGCCGATGCGGCAGGCACCGCCTGCCTGCGCTGCTTCTATGAGGTTCAGGCGCGGCCGGGCATTGGGCACTTCATCCATACCTATCAGGGGGACGGCAATCCGCTGCCCTCGTTCGCTGGGGAACCCATACCGGTCAGCCTGCCGGGCGACCTGCAGGCCTACGCCGACAGCGTGTGGCAGAGCCTGGACGCGGACAACAAGGTGGCCCTGTACGCTCAGGAGACCGACCTGAAAACCGGCGAATCGCACCATTACCTGTACAACCGGCACAGCGCCCGATGACCAAGGAGATTGACATGCAAGAGATGACGCTGAAATATGGCTGCAACCCGCACCAGAAGCCCGCCGGCCTCAGCATGGCGGACGGCAGCGCGCTGCCTTTTGAGGTATTGAACGGCAACCCCGGCTACATCAACTTTCTGGACGCGCTCAACGCCTGGCAATTGGTGCGCGAGCTGCGCATGACCACCGGCCTGCCCGCTGCTGCCTCGTTTAAACATGTCAGCCCTGCGGGGGCCGCCGTGGGCCTGCCCATGGACGACAGCCTGCGCCGCGCCTGTTTTGTGGATGACCTGCCCGAGGTGCAGGATTCGCCGCAGGCCATTGCCTATGCCCGCGCCCGCGGGGCGGACCGCCTGTGCTCCTTTGGCGACTGGATTGCGCTGAGCGACCGCTGCGATGCGGCCACCGCCCGCCTGATTGCCCGCGAGGTATCGGACGGCGTGGCGGCGCCGGGCTATGACGAGGAGGCACTGACTATTCTCAAGGCCAAGCGCAAGGGCAGCTATGCCTTGCTGCGCATGGACGAAGGCTATCAGCCGCCGGTGGAGGAGCGCCGAGAGGTGTTTGGCGTCACCATGACCCAGCACCGCAATGACGCCGTGATCGATGAAAGCCAGTTGTGCACCATCCCCACCGCCAAGAAGGAGCTGCCAGATGCCGCCAAGCTGGATTTGCTGGTGGCGCTGATCACGCTGAAATACACGCAGTCCAACTCCGTATGCTTTGCCCGAGATGGGCAGGCCATCGGGGTTGGCGCGGGCCAGCAGAGCCGTGTGCACTGCACCCGCCTGGCCGGCGACAAGGCCGACCTGTGGCACCTGCGCCAGCACGAGGCGGTGCTGTCGCTGCCGTTTTTGCCCGGCCTGTCCCGCCCGGTGCGCGACAACGCCGTTGACCTGGTGCTCAGCGACCGGGCGGAGGCAGCCCTGGCCGGGGAAGGGTGGCGTGCCTTGTTCTCAGAGCGGCCCCGGGTGCTGACCGTTGCCGAAAAGCGGGCCTACCTTGATAGCCTCACCGGGGTATCCCTGGCTTCGGACGCGTTTTTCCCCTTTGACGACAGCATCCTGCGCGCGGCGCAGTCGGGCGTAAGCTTTGTGGCCCAGCCGGGCGGCTCGGTGCGCGATGACGAGGTGATTGCCGCCTGTGACAGGCTGGGCATGGCGATGGCCATGACCGGGCTGAGGCTGTTTCACCATTGACCATGCGGGAGGGTACATGAAAATTCTGGTCATCGGTTCAGGCGCGCGTGAGCACGCCATCGTGAAAGCGCTGCATGGGGATGCGCGCGTCACGGCACTCTACGCCCTGCCCGGCAACGCCGGCATGGCCGAGGCCGTGTGCCTGCCGGGCGACCTCATGGACAACGCGGCCGTGGTGCGGCAGGCGCTGGCGCAGCGCATCGATTTTTG
The DNA here is from genome assembly GCA_937874275.1 of uncultured Clostridia bacterium. GTDB lineage: Bacteria > Bacillota > Clostridia > Christensenellales > Aristaeellaceae > UBA1038. Next base: position 2,635 of record CALNAU010000107.1, read on the forward strand.
TGTCGTCACGCCGGACGACCCGCTGGCCAACGGCCTGGTGGACGCGCTGGAGGAGGCGGGCATCGCCTGCTTTGGCCCCACGCGGGCGGCGGCGCAGATTGAGGCCAGCAAGGTGTTCGCCAAGGAGATGATGAACAAGTACGGCATCCCCACCGCGGGCTTTGCCGTGGCGCACAATTTTGAGGAGGGCATGCAGGCGCTGCGCGGCATGCCCTGCCCGGTGGTGGTCAAGGCTGATGGCTTGACCAAGGGCAAGGGCGTGTTGATTGCCCAAACGCAGGCCGAGGCGGAGGACGCGCTGCGCAGCGTGTTTTGCGACAAAGCCTTTGGCGAGGCGGGCAGCCGCGCCGTGATTGAGGAGTTTTTGACCGGGCCCGAGGTATCGGTGCTGGTGCTCACCGATGGCGAGGCGCTGGTGCCCATGCCCTCGGCCATGGACCACAAGCGGGCGCTGGATGGCGACCTGGGCCTCAACACCGGCGGCATGGGGGCCATTGCCCCCAACCCCTGCTACACTGCGGACATGGCCAAGCGCTGCATGGAGGAGATCTTTGTCCCCACCGTGCGCGCCATGGCGGCCGAGGGCACGTCCTTTCGCGGCTGCCTGTTCTTTGGCCTGATGCTGACGCCCCAGGGCCCCAAGGTGCTGGAGTACAACGCCAGGTTTGGCGACCCGGAGATCCAGGTGGTCTTTACCCTGCTGCAAAACAGCCCGCTGGATGCCTTTCTGCACTGCCGCAACGGCGGCCTGCAGGCGGATGATTTGCGGTTTGACACGGGCAGCGCCTGCTGCGTGGTGCTGGCCAGCGGCGGCTACCCCGGCGCGTTCAAAAGCGGCTTCGCTATCGCGCAGCAGCCCCATGACGGCACGGTCTACTATGCCGGTGTGCGTCGCGAGGGCGGCCAACTGGTCACGGCGGGCGGCCGGGTGCTGAGCGTGTGCGCCGCGGGGGCTACTTTGCAGGAGGCCGTGGACGCGGCCTACCGCGCGGCCGGGCACATCCACTTTGACGGCGCGCACATGCGCACAGACATCGGACAGCGCGCGCTGCGCGGGGAGGGAATGGCATGACGGTACGCAGGGTATATGTGCAAAAACGGCCCGGCTTGCGCCACGAGGCGGAGGCGCTGAAGGTGGAGCTGCGGGATTTTCTGGGCCTGCAGGGCATCACGGACGTACAGATAATCAACCGCTACGATGTGCAGGGGCTGGACGAAGCGGCCTTTGAACAGGTGGTACGGCATGTGCTCAGCGAGCCGCAGACCGATGAATGGTTTTTTGAACAGCCGCCAATGGACGCGGCGCATTCCTTTGCCCTGGAGTACCTGCCCGGTCAGTTCGACCAGCGGGCCGATTCGGCGGCTCAGTGTATCCAGCTGCTCACCATGGGCGAGCGGCCGCTGGTGCGCACGGCCAAGCTGTATTTATTGTCGGGCGATATCACCCAGCAGGATACGCAGGCCGCGCTGCGCTATGTGTTAAACCCCGTGGAGAGCCGGGTGGCCGACCTGGCCCTGCCGGCCTCGCTGGACATCCGCGCCGGGCAGCCTGAGCAGCCGCCCGTGCTGATGGGCTTTCGCCGCATGGACGCGCAGGCCATTGAGGCGCTGCGCCGCGAGCATGAGCTGGCCATGGAGGAGGATGACATCCGCTTTTGCATGGCGCACTTTGACAGCATCGGGCGCGACCCGGTGCTCACCGAGATGAAGGTGATTGACACCTACTGGTCCGACCACTGCCGCCACACCACCTTTTTGACCGAGCTGACCGACGTGCGCATCGACCACCCGGCGGCACAGGCCGCTTGGCAGGAGTACAAGCAGGTGCATGACGCGGTGCGGCCGGGCCGCCCCCACACGCTGATGGATGTGGCCACGCTGGCGGCCTCCGCCATGCACAAGGCGGGCAAGCTGCCCCAGCTGGTGGACAGCGAGGAGAACAACGCCTGCACCATCCGCGTGACTGCGGATACCGCCGAGGGGCCGCAGGACTGGTTGCTGCTGTTTAAGAACGAGACCCACAACCACCCCACCGAGATTGAGCCCTTTGGCGGGGCAGCCACCTGCATTGGCGGCGCCATCCGCGATCCGCTGTCTGCCCGGGCGTATGTATACGCCGCCATGCGCGTGACAGGTGCTGCCGACCCCACCGTACCCATTGGCGATACCATCCCCGGCAAGCTGCCCCAGCGGCAGATTGTCACCGGCGCTGCCCAGGGCTATGCCAGCTATGGCAATCAGATTGGCCTGGCGACCGGGCTGGTCAAGGAAATCTATCACCCCGGCTACGCCGCCAAGCGCATGGAGATCGGCGCGGTGCTGGGCGCCGCGCAGGAAAAGCACGTGCGCCGCGAGCGCCCGGCCCCCGGCGACGTGGTGCTGCTGGTGGGTGGGCGCACAGGTCGGGACGGCATCGGCGGCGCAACTGGCTCCTCCCAGGCGCATACCGCCGACTCGGTCACCGATTGCGCGGCCCAGGTGCAAAAGGGCAACGCCCCCGAGGAGCGCAAGCTGCAGCGTCTGTTCCTCAACCCCGAGGTGTCGCGCCTCATCAAGCGGTGCAACGACTTTGGCGCGGGCGGCGTATCCGTCGCCATCGGCGAATTGACCCCTGGCCTTGAGATTGACCTGGACCGCGTACCGCTTAAATACATCGGCCTGAACGGCACCGAGATTGCCATCAGCGAATCCCAGGAGCGCATGGCTGTGGTGGTAGCGGCGCAGGATGCCAACCACTTCATCGCCCTGGCCGGGGAGGAGAACCTGGAGGCCACGGTGGTCGCCCGGGTCACCGATGACGAGACGCTCACCATGCGCTGGCAGGGGAATACCATCGTGTCCTTAAGCCGCGCCTTTCTGGATACCAACGGCGCGCCCAAGCGGATGCAGGCGGCCATCCGGCCCGGCAAGCCGCTGCCGCCGGTGCGGGTGAACAGTTTCCGCGAGGGTCTGCTGGCGCTGGCGGGGGACCTCAACGGCTGTTCCGGCCGCGGGCTGTCCGAACGTTTTGACGCCACCATCGGCGCGGCCAGCCTGCTGATGCCCTTTGGCGGCGTCCGCCAGCTCACCCCGCCCATGGCCATGGCGCACCTGCTGCCCGTACCCGGCGGCACGGAGACCTGCTCCTTCATGTCCTATGGGTTTGACCCGGTTGTCTCCCAGCACGACCCGTACCGGGGCGGCTACCTGGCGGTGGTGGAAGCGCTGGCCGCGCTGGCGGCCACAGGTGCTGATACCCGCGGTGCCTACCTCACCCATCAGGAGTATTTTCCCAAGCCCGGGCAGGACCCGGCGCGCTGGGGGCTGCCGCTGGCAGCACTGCTGGGCGCGTTCCGGGCGCAGATGGCGCTGGGTGTGGCGGCCATCGGCGGCAAGGATTCCATGAGCGGCAGCTTTAACGACCTGGATGTGCCGCCCACGCTGGTGTCCTTCGCTGTGGCGGCGGGTAAGGCGGGCGACGTGATTTCGCCGGAGTTGAAGCAGGCTGGGCACACGCTGGTATGGCTGCGCCCCCGGGTGGACGAGGACGGCCTGCCGGTGCCCGAGTCGTTGCTTCAAGTGTTTGACACCGCATGCGGCATGATGCGCCGGGGCAAGGTGGCCGCCGCGGCCACGCCCCGCTTTGGCGGCGTGGCGCACGCGCTGGCCCAGATGGCGCTGGGCAACCACATCGGGGTGCGGGTAGAGGGCAACATCCCGCTGACGGAACTGTTCGGCTCGGCCGATGGCTCGCTGATTCTGGCGCTGACCGAACCCATGGACGTGGGCATCAGGCTGGGCGAAACGCTGGCCGAGCCCGTGCTGCGCCATGGGGACGACGCGCTTTCTATTGAAGACTACCTGCGCCCCTACGAGGCGCGGCTGGAGCCCGTGTTCCCATCCCGTGTGCCCGGCCAGGCAGGCCTTGCGCCGGTCATCAGCAGCCCGCACAAGCCCATCAAGGGTGTCCGGCTGGCCAAGCCCCGGGTGCTCATTCCGGCGTTTCCCGGCACCAACTGCGAGATAGACACCGCCCGTGCCTTTGAGCGCGCCGGCGCGGTGCCCGAAATCATCATCCTGCGCAACCTGCGCCCCGAGATGGTGCAGGAGAGCGTGCTGCGCACGGCCAAAGCCATGCGCAATGCGCAGATTGTGCTTATCCCCGGCGGCTTCTCCGGCGGCGATGAGCCCGATGGCTCGGGCAAGTTCATCACCTCCTTCCTGCGGGCCGAGCCCATGCAGGAAGCGTTGGATGACTTACTGGAACAGCGCCTCGGCCTGCTGGGCGGCATATGCAACGGGTTTCAGGCGCTCATCAAACTGGGCCTGGTGCCCCATGGCCGCATCGACCGGGCGGACGCCGCCAGCCCCACCCTCAGCCACAACCTGATCGGCCGCCACCAATCCCGCCTGGTGCGGGTGCGGGTGGCCTCCACGCTGTCGCCCTGGTTTTCCAGGCGCCGGGTGGGGGATATTCAGTTACTGCCCATCTCCCACGGCGAAGGCCGCCTGATATGCGATGAGGCGCAGCTGGCCCGATTGGCAGAGAACGGCCAGATTGCCGCGCAATACGCGGATGAGCAGGGGGTGCCCAGCATGGACATCGCCCACAACCCCAACGGCTCTGCCTGGGCTGTGGAGGCGCTGACCTCGCCCGATGGGCGTGTGATGGGCCGCATGGGCCATGCCGAGCGCGCGCTGCCCGGCCTCTACCGCAATGTGCCCGGCCTTGACCTTGACCCGATGTTCCTGTCTGCGGTAGACTATTACAGTTAAGTCTCACACAAAGGAGCATCCCATGAAAATCAAATCGTTCTTCCTGTGCCTGTGCTGCCTGATGCTGGCGATGCCCGTGGGCCTCGCGCAGCAGGAGGTGGCTCAAGACCCGGTGGACGCCTATGTGGACAAGGCCTTCCGCGGCAGCAAGACAGTGGGCGGCTCGGTGGTCATCCTGTCCCACGGCGAGGTGGTCTACGCGCGGGATTATGGCTACCGCGACCAGCGGCGCAGGCTGCCGGTGGACGAAAACACATTCTTCAAAACGGCCTCTGTCACCAAAATGGCGTCCGGCATCGGCATCATGCGCCTGGTGGATGAAGGGCTGCTGGATTTGGACCAGGACATCAGTAAATACTTCGGCTACAAGATTGCCAACGGCTATTACCCCAAGGTGCCGCTGACGCTGCGCCAGCTGATGAGCCACACATCCTCGGTGA
>CALNAU010000108.1 GCA_937874275.1 uncultured Clostridia bacterium
TGGGGCCCAGCACCAGCTCGGCGTCCGCCTGCAGGCCAACGCGGGAAAAGACCACGTTCTGCCCGGCGCGGGTGTCCACCGCGGGCTTGACCAACGCCACCTTGAGCCCCAGCTGCTGGTAGTTGTAGCGCTGCATCAACAGCTGGGCCGTCTTGCTGGAGCCCATCACGCCATAGTAGAAGTGCAGCATTACAGCTCGCGCCTCCCCTCCATGGCCTTGGACAGCGTGACCTCGTCGGCATACTCCAAATCGCTGCCCACGGGCACGCCATGGGCGATGCGGGTCACCCGCACGTTCATGGGCTTGATGAGCCGCGCCAGGTAGGCCGCCGTGGCCTCCCCCTCGATGTCGGGGTTGGTGGCGATGATAACCTCGCCCACGGTGTCATCCTGCAGGCGGGTGAGCAGTTCACGGATGCGGATATCCGCCGGCCCTACGCCGTCCATGGGCGACAGTACGCCGTGCAGCACGTGGTACAGGCCGTGGTAATCGTGCACCCGCTCCATGGCGGCCACATCGCGCGGGTCGCGCACCACGCACAGCTGGCTGCGGTCCCGCTCGTCGTTGGCGCAGATGGCGCACAATTCTTCTGTTGTATAGTTGCCGCACTGGTCGCAAAAGCGCACGGCACGGCGGCCCTCAATCAGCGCGTCGCTGAGGGCCTGTACACGCTCCACCGGCATGGAGACAATATGGTAGGCCAGCCGCTGGGCGGTCTTGCGCCCGATGGAGGGCAGCCGAGCCAGCTCTGCGGCAATCTGGTCAATGGGGCCCAGGCCTGCGCTCATTTACAGCAGACCACCCATCCCGCCGGGGGCCAGCGCGGCCATGGTCTTCTCGCGGGTTTCCTCGCCCAGGCGCAGCGCCTCGTTGACCGCGGCCATCACCATATCCTCCAGCATCTCCACATCATCGGGGTCAACAGCCTCGGGCTTGATGGTGAGGCTGAGCAGCTCGCGCTTGCCCGATACGCGGCAGGATACCATGCCGCCGCCGGCGGACGCCTCATATTCCTTCACGTCCAGCTCTTCCTGCGCGCGGGCCAGGTCCTCCTGCATTTTTTGCGCCTGGCGCATCAGCTGCTGCATGTTGCCGCCGCCGCCAAAACCGCCGAACTGTCTGCCTTTCGCCATGGAAAAATCCTCCTTGAAAGCCTCATGTTGATGGGGCAAAGTATACCATAGGTAGTTGTTGTTTGCAAAGAAACTACCGTCCCTTGGGGGCCTTGGCAGCGGCTGCTTTTTTGACATAGCGCACGGGGATATTGGCCGCGGGGGCGGCTTCCCCCGTTTTGGTGAAGCGCAGGTGCTCCTCCGCTATCTGGATGGTGCCGGTGCTGCCCTGCACCTGCCCCTCCTGCAGCAGCCGCTTGGCGATGGCCGCCGTCAGCCGCGGCCCGCCCGCGCGGGTCATGGCATCCTTCCACAGGGTGAAGGGACAGCCCGCCTTCCAGGCGGTGCAGCCGAAGGCGCGGTCGGTCTCCTGCACAGGTTGGCCGCACAGCGGGCACGCCGCGCCCTCCAACACCTTGACCGCAGCGCGCACCTTGCCGCCGCGGCCGCGCACCTCCTTTTCAAAGACCAGGTCCTTGCGCTCGTCCCGGGCATAGGCGGTCAAAAAGGCGCTCAGCCGGCGGATGCCCTCCATAAAGCGCGCGGTATCGCGCTGGCCTTCGGCAATCTGGGTGAGTGCCTGCTCCCATCGGCCGGTCATCTCGGGGGAGGCAATTTCATCGGGCACCGCCTCAATGAGCTTTTCGCCCTTGTCGGTGGCAAAGATGGCCTTGCCGCGCCGCTGGGCGTAGCGCACCTGAATCAGCCGCTCGATGATGGCGGCGCGCGTAGCCGGTGTGCCCAGGCCCGCGCCCTTCATCTGCTCGCGCAGGGCTTCATCCTCAATCTCGCGCCCGGCCTGCTCCATGGATAGCAACAGGCTGGCATCGGTGTGCGGTGGCGGGGGCTTGGTGCTGTCCTTCTTGACGGAGGCCCCGGCCACCGTGCGCGCGTCGCCCTCTGCGAGTGCGGGCAGTGTGGCCTCCTGCTCCTCCTTGTCGGGCTGCTGGTACACCTGCTTCCAGCCGTCAACCAGCGCCGTGCGCCCCAATGTCTTAAACCGCTCGCCCTCGCACAGGGTAATGACCCGCATGGCCTCGTACACATGCGCCGGGCAGAAGGCCGCCACAAAGCGCCGCACAATCAGGTCAAACAGCGCCCGCTCATCGGGGGTCAGCTTGGCAGGGTCGGTGGTCTGCGGGGTGGGGATGATGGCGTGATGGTCGCTGACCTTGGCGTCATCGTACACCCGGCGGCTGAAGGGCAGCTTGCCCTCCTTGCGCTCGATAAACCGTGTTAGGCCGCTGTAGGGTTCGGCCAGGCTGTCCATGGCCTTGTACACACGCCCCACCATGTCCTTGGGCAGAAAGCGGCTGTCCGTGCGTGGGTAGGTGATGGCCTTTTTGCCCTCATACAGGCTCTGGGCCACCTTGAGCGTTTTGTCGGCGGTGAAGCCCAGGATGCGGTTGGCCTCGCGCTGCAGGCCGGTCAGGTCAAACAGCTGGGGCGGCAGCTCCCGCTTCTCCTCGCGGGTAACGCTTTCCACCACAGCCGGCTTTTTGCGGACGGCCTTGGCCTTTTCATCGGCTGTCTGCTTATCCTTGATGCGGGTGTTGAGCTTTTCTTCCTTGACGGACGGGTCAAACCAGGTGCCCTTGTAGTCGCCGAAGTCGGCGGTAAGGGTGTAGTATTCCTCTGGCTTGAAGTCGCGGATTTCCTTCAAGCGGCGCACCAAAATGGCCAGCGTGGGCGTCTGCACGCGGCCCACGCTCAGCAGCGCGTTGTACGCCAGGGTAAAGGCGCGGCTCGCATTCATGCCCACCAGCCAGTCGGCCTGGCTGCGGCAAAGCGCGCTCTGGTACAGGCCGTCATAGGCCGACCTGGGCTTGAGGGTGTCAAACCCCTCACGGATGGCGGCGTCTGTCATGGAGCTGATCCACAGGCGGTCCACCGGCTTCTTGCAGCCGGCCTTCTCATAGATGAGGCCGAAGATAAGCTCGCCCTCGCGCCCGGCATCGGTGGCGCAGATGACGCGCTCCACCTCCGGGGCCAGCATCAGCTTTTTAATGACCGAAAACTGCGAGCGCGTCTTGGCGATCACCTTGGTGGGGATTCGCTCGGGCAGGATGGGCAGGTCCTCCATGCGCCACTTTTTGTAGCGCTCCTCCAGCTCGTCAGGCTCCACCAGCGTCACCAGGTGCCCAAAGGCCCAGGTGACGGTGTAGCTATCCCCCGAAAGATACCCGTCTCCCTTTTTGGTGCAGCGCAGCACGCGCGCGATGTCGCGCCCCACGCTTGGTTTTTCCGCAACAACCAGTATCATGCCGGTTCGATATCCTCCATATGATAGATGCGCCGCGCCTCCCGGGTGAAGGCGCCGCCTTCCTCAAGCATTGTCAGCTGGGGCTCCACCCGCAGGCCGGGCCGGGCGCCCAGGATTCCTTCCATCAGGCACAGATAGGGGGCCTTGTCCGCGCGGGATGCCGCCAGCCGCAGCCGCTTGGGCTCAATCCCCGCGCCACGCATGGCCGCCGCCATGTCCAGCATGCCCGCCGCCGGGCAGCACACGCACAGCCGCCCCTTTGGCCGCAGTAGCCAGGCCGCGGCTGCCGTCACATCGGCCCAGGTACAGGCCGCCTGATGCGTTTCAGGCTTCCCCGTCCCCTTGTGATAGGGCGGATTGCAAATCACCAGGTCGAAGGCGGCCTGCGGCAGCAGCGACCGGATGGCCCGCAAATCGCCCTGCAACATGCGCACGCTGTCCTCCAGGCCGTTGAGCCGCATGCTGCGCGCCGCCATGTCAGCCTGGCGCGCATCCAGCTCCACCCCGGTGATGGTCAGATGGCGCTCCCGCCCAATCAGCAGCAACGGCAAAATGCCCGTGCCGGTGCCCAGGTCGCACACGCGCTGTCCGGGGCGTGCCGCCGCGAAATCCGCCAGCAGCACGGCATCGGTGGTATAGCCCGGCAGGCCCTCAGCGCGCAAGATGCGCAGGCCGCCCAGCTGCAAATCTTCCACATATGCTGTCCCGGGTTGTTCATCGTGCTTCATCAGTCGGATGATAGCACGGCGGGTGACCTCTGTCCACGCACA
>CALNAU010000109.1 GCA_937874275.1 uncultured Clostridia bacterium
ATTTTGATGACGCGTACCTCACCGCCTTTGACGCCGCCGTGCTGGATATCCAGCAGCGGGCGGATGGGCAGTGGCTGCGGCTGGACCGCAGCGCCTTCTACCCCACCTCGGGCGGCCAGCCCCACGACATCGGCACGCTGACCGGGCCCACCGGCACGTCGCAGGTGCTGGATGTGCTGGCCGACGACGCCGGCATGGTATGGCACCGGGTGGATGTGCCGCTGCCTGTTGGCGAAGCCGTGCACGGGCAGATTGACTGGGCCCGCCGCCATGACCATATGCAGCAGCATGGAGGCGAACATATTTTGGCCGGCTGCGTGTGGGCCCTGCATCAGGGCTACACCCACGGGCTGCACATCGGGGCGGACAACAGCACCATCGACGTCACCATGCCCGACGGCCGCACCCGCCTGACCGAGCAGGAGATGGCTGAGCTGGAAGACTTGGCCAACCGGCGCGTGCAGCAGGATGCCGTCATCCGCGCCTGGTTTCCCGATGAGCAGGAGATGGCCACCCTGCCCCTGCGCAAGGACCCGGCGGTGGAAGGCCATGTGCGCGTCATCGCTGTGGGGGATTTTGAGTACTGCGCCTGCGGCGGCACGCATCCGCACCGCAGCGGCGAGATTGGCCTCATCAAGGTTCTGAGCACCGCGCCCGCGCGCGGCAAGATGCGCGTCACCTTTTTGTGCGGCATGCGCGCCCTGCGCCACTATCGGCAGGTGCTGCTCAGCGCCAGCCAGGCGGGCAGCCTGCTCAGCACCCCGGCGGAGGGCCTGGCCCAGGCGGTGGAGCGCCTGAAGGTGGAACAGGCCACCCTGCGGGAGCAGATTCACGCGCTGCGCATGCAGACGGCGGAGCATACGGCGGACGCCCTGCTGCGTGATGCCCAACCCCTGCCCGGCGGCGGGCGGCTGTGCCGGGCGAACCTGCCGCTGATGGACATCGAGGGCATGAAGGCCGTTGCCTCCCGCCTGATTGCGCAGGAGGATGTGATCGCCCTGCTCAGCGCGCCGGTAGCCGATGGACAGGTGCTGCTGTTTGCCCGCGGGCGGGCCATGCCCCAGGACATGGCGGCGCTGCTGCGCCAGTCGGGTGCCCGCGGCGGCGGCAAGCCGGACTGGGCCCAGGGCAGCGCGAAGGAAGATGGGGTATTGGAAAGCGCGGCTGCTACGCTGACAAGCCTCAGATGATGAAACAGATGAATACAAAGCCTCTGACGATGGGACGGGTGCGTCTTCAGCGGGCGACCCTGGAAGACTGTGTGGATATCCACCACATGCAGGCTGAAGCCTTTCGCGCGTTGTTGACAAAGTATCAAGACCATCGCAGAAACCCCGGCGCAGAACCACTGGCGCGTATTGTTCAGCGCATGAAGCAGGACTGTACGCATTATTACTTGATACTCGTTGATAACCATAGTGCCGGTGCTGTCCGTGTTGTGAGCCTTGATGATGCTGCCTATCGGATAGCACCCATGTTCATACTGCCCTCCCATCAAGGAAATGGATATGCGCAACAGGCCCTCTCCGTCTTGGAATCCCTCTATCCGCAAGCAACCCATTGGGAACTGGATACAATCAAGGAAGAAGAGAAGCTCTGTTATCTGTATGAAAAAATGGGCTATCAAAGAACCGGCAAAGAAGAATCGCTTCAAAATGGCATGACCGTTGTGTATTACGCCAAAGAGATACAACACACAAACTAAATACACCTTTTCTCCATTCGTTTTGGCCTTAGATAGCAATGGTGCGTTCATATCGGCTGTTTGCCCGTCAGCTTTCCCATCTCAATTGTATACATGGTGAAGGGAGGCGCGCATGACACAACAAAACCTGGACAATCAACTGGATATAGAAGCCATCTATGCGCGAAACGTGGACATGGTATACCGCGTGTGTTTCTCCTTCCTCAAAAACAAAGCGGATACGGAAGACGCTGTGCACGATACCTTCATGCGGTGCATGCGGGCCGCGCCTCGCTTTGCCAACGAGGCCCACGAAAAGGGTTGGCTGGTGGTCACGGCGGGCAACCTATGCCGCAATCGGCTGCGCCACTGGTGGCGCAAAAACACACCGCTGGATGAAACCGCCTTTTCCGGCAATGACGGCCCGCCGACCCATGACGATACGCTGGATGCCATCCTTGCCCTGCCCGACCGTTACAAGGTGAGCCTCTACTTGCATTACTACGAAGGCTGGCCCGCCGGGGACATCGCGGCCCTGCTGCGCCGCCCGGCCTCCACCGTGCGCAACCATCTCAGCGAGGCCCGCCGCCTGCTCAAAGAAAGGCTGACAGATGATGAACATACATGACCGCGTCGTCCAGTCCTTCAACAAACTGACGCCGGATGAGGCCACAAAAGCGCGCATCCATGGGCGATTGAGGGCACAGGCGTCAAGCCATCATCATTCTCCCTTGCGCCACAGCCACAGACGGCTGGGCATTGCCCTAGCTATCACCATCCTGTTTTGCGCGACGGTGTTTGCGGCAACCCAGCTGCACAAGTATGTCAACTGGAAGGGAGAGCCGGTACCGGAGCCCAACTTATACGATGGCTTAAGTGAAAAGGATGTTTCTGTTCGCGAGCAAAACAGGTCTTGGGCGCTTCGTGTCGGGGATTTGATTCCGGACAACACGCACAGCGAGTATTGGATTGCGTATCGTATTTCACCCGATGGCGCGGTGGATGAAAAGTTCGCGGTGGTGAAAACCATCAACCGCAGATTCGATACCTATGCCGCGTTTCAGGCCGCAATCAGCGCAGAAGGTGTGCTATTGATGCCTGAAAAGATACCGGAAGGGTTCAGCCTGGAGAAAGCGGAGGTATCCTACACATTGCCTCACATCCTTGCCCCTGTGATGCTGGATGAGCAAAAAGCGGCCGATGATGTGCTGCTGCGGCGCTATGCGCTGCCGCCGGAAAAGGACCGCTATCTGACCATGTATCGGCTATTCTTTGTAAATCAACAAAATAGAAGCTTGCTGATTACGTGTGAATTGCACAACAGAAGCAGCATACCGGACAATCTGCGCATCGAGGGGAACAGCAACGCCCGTTCCGTCATCATTGATGGGATGGACAAGGCATTGCTGGTGGGCGGTGATGTCTCTCAACCTTCAGCCGAAGCCAATCCGGCGACGATGTCGGTCATCATGCGCCACAAATCGGTGCTAAGCACTGCAAATGACCAAGGAACCAGGCGGTGGGATTACATCGATGTAATGACAGATATCCCCGGGGCGGGTCCACTCCTTGTTCATCTCTATAGCGATTACCGCATTATTTCATACGGCGGGCTTTCACAGGACGACCTGTTGAACATCGCTGGCACATTCCATTGACAACCCCTACCCCCCTTGATAGGATACCCTTGGTAAAGAACCACAACGACGCCATGAAGGCGTTCTGGTCTCGGGCATCGGGACCCCATATTCGGCGCGCAGCGCAAGGAGGGTCCCTGTATGAAATCCATTGATATCAAGCGCATGGTGTTGGCTGCCCTGTTCGTGGCGATTGGTTTTCTGCTGCCGTTCCTGACGGGGCAGATTCAGCAGATTGGCAACATGCTCAGCCCCATGCACATCCCGGTATTGCTGTGCGGCTTTGTGTGCGGGCCGTTTTGGGGGCTGCTGGTGGGGGCGGTGACGCCGCTGCTGCGCTCCCTCACGCTGGGCATGCCGCCGCTGATGCCCGTGGCCGCAGCCATGGCCTTTGAGATGGCGGCCTATGGCCTGGCAGCAGGTCTTTTGTACCGCGCGCTGCCCCGCAAAACTATCAGCGTGTATATCGCGCTGGTCGCGGCCATGCTGATTGGCCGTGTGGTGTGGGGTGTGGCCATGTACGCGCTAACGGGCGGCGCGTTCAGCATGCAGGCCTTCCTGGCCGGTGCCTTCATCAACGCCTGGCCGGGCATCATTTTGCACATCCTGCTGATTCCGGCGATTGTCATTGCCTTGGAGCGGGCCAAGCTGATTCCCCTGAAGGGGTAACAGCCAAGGAGCGACCATGAAAACCCTCATCATCGACGGCCAGGGCGGCGGCCTGGGCCGCGCCATCACGGCAGCGCTGCGGCAGGCGGTGCCGGATTTGGCTTTGATTGCCCTGGGCACCAATGCCATTGCCACCACCGCCATGCTCAAGGCAGGCGCCCAGCAGGGCGCGACCGGCGAGAGTGCCATCCGCTGGCAGTGCCGGGACGCGGGGCTGATTCTGGGCCCTACCGGCTTGCTGACCGCGGGGGCGCTGCTGGGCGAAATCAGCCCGGCCATCGCCGCCGCCGTGGGCGAGAGCCCGGCACACAAGCTGCTCATCCCGTCCGACCGCTGCAATGTGCAGGTCATCGGTGTAAAGCCGCAAAGCATGGACGACGCGGTGCGCGAGCTGGTGGAGCGGGTGCGGGCGATAGTGACCAATACGGCAAAATAGGTAAATATGGTGACCCTGTATGCACCCCAGAACGAGTGCTCCATTGTTGTGATACCCAGTCAAATATGGTATAATTGGGGTAACATGAAGGGAGGCAGAACATGAACAAAAAGCAACTAACCGCTCATGTGGCGGCCTCCATGCGGATGGAGAACATGCCGCTGAGGCAGGCAGACAAAATGCGTATCGCTCGGTGTCTGGATGGCAAGTCCACCTTTCATAAAAGCGTCGAAAACCTGGTCAAAAAGCACACGCAGCCCAACCAATCCGGCAAATAGGCATCCCACTCATGCAGACATATTATGAGTACGAGTGGGATGCTTTTTATTGTTATCCCAACAGCCATGTGCTCATCAACAAGTTGAATATCATGGATGCGGAACAACTGCAAACAGCGGAGCGGGAGATTACATCGCTTCGCATGGCACAGTTTTTATCTGCCCCACCGAATGGACCGCTGGATTACGCGTACCTGAGAGGCATCCATCGCATGCTGTTCAGCGATATCTATGCATGGGCAGGGCATCCCCGCACCGTTGACATTTCCAAAGGGTCCATGTTCTGCCATGACCGCTATATTGACGAGCAATGCGCCTCGTTATTTGCACGGCTGCAAGACGAACAGTATCTCACTGGCATCGCCAGCAAGAAACGCTTGATACAGCGACTTGCCCATTATTTGGGTGAGTTGAACGCCATCCATCCGTTCCGTGAGGGCAACGGACGTACTCAGCGCCTGTTCATCGAAGTCCTCTGCCAGCGGCTGGGGTACAGCCTGCGCTTTGAGCGCATCACGAATGACGAAATGATTCGTGCGAGTCAATTCTCCTTTCAGGGGGATGAAGCGGCGATGATCGCAGTGATTGAACGGGCACTGGAAGCATATCCCCGCTGAAGGGTTGATTGACGCGCTGATTTGCCCATGCTATGCTTGCCCGGCATGGACAACATACCGTACATTATGGCAACCACAGTGCCCATTTTTCTGACGACAACATCCACAAACAGGAGGCCCCATGAACGACCTGAGAAGCGAGCTGCGCATGGCGCATCCCCGGCCGGACTTTACCAGGGAACACTGGCACAGCCTGGACGGCATGTGGGCCTTTGCCTTTGACGACGCGGATGTCGGCCTGCGCGAGGGCTGGCAGAGCCGGGAGGATGGCTTTCCGCTGGACATCCGGGTGCCCTTCCCCTACCAGAGTGAGATGAGCGGCATCGGTACGGCGGAGCATCACCCGGTGATGTGGTACCAGCGGCCCTTCGAGGCGCCCGCGCATGCGGACAATCAGCGGGTGCTGCTGCACTTTGGCGCGGTGGACTACGCCTGCCGCGTGTATGTCAATGGGCAGATGGTGGCCAAGCACAGGGGCGGGTACCTACCCTTCTCGGCGGACATCACGCCCGCGCTGCGCCCCGGCCGCAACAGCCTGAGCCTGCGCGTGGTGGACACGCGCGATACCGCCCAGCCGCGCGGCAAGCAGTACTGGGATGACGGGTTGTTCCTGTGCTGGTACACGCCATGCAGCGGCATCTGGCAGAGCGTGTACATGGAGGTGGTGGGCGATACCGCGCTGCGTGCCATCTATGTCACGCCCGATATCAACCGCTGCCTGGCCACGGTGGAGGTCAACATCGACCACATGCCGGGGGGCGACCTGTCGGTGGACTATGACCTGTATTTTGAGGGGCGTCCGGTGCGCAGCATCACCTCCAGCCTGCCCAACAAGCGCTACGAACTGGCGATGGACATGCGCGATGGCACGCGCCTGGACAGCGTGCGTCTGTGGACGCCCGACAAGCCCAACCTATACGACCTGGTGGTCACCCTGCGGCGCGGCAATCAGGTGCTCGACCGCGTGGCCACCTACTTTGGCTTGCGCAGCGTATCCACGCAGAATGGGCACGTGCTGCTCAACAACATGCCCATCTACCAGCGCCTGGTGCTCAACCAGGGGTACTGGCCCCAATCGCTCATGACGCCGCCCGACAACGCCGCCCTTAAGAAGGATGTGGAGCTGATTCGGGCACTGGGCTTCAACGGCGTGCGCATGCACCAGAAGATTGAGGACCCGCGCTTTTACTACTGGTGCGACCGCCTGGGGCTGCTGTGCTGGGGCGAGGTGCCCAGCGCCTTTGAGTTCTGCCGCGACGAGGTGGTCAACCTGACGGAGACCATGACGGCCTTTATCCAGCGCGATTACAACCACCCCAGCATCATTGTGTGGGTGCCCCTCAACGAATCCTGGGGCGCGCGGGAAATCTATGCCGTCAACCAGCAGCAGCGGCTGTGCAACACGCTGTTCCAGCTGTGCAAGGCCATGGACCCCACCCGCCTGGTCATCGGCAACGATGGCTGGGAGCAGGTGTACACCGACATCGTGGCCCTGCACGACTATGCCGCCCAGGGGGAGGCCCTCGCCGCCCACTTTGGTGACCGCGAACAGATGGAAAAAGGCTTTGCCGACTGGCGCATGACCTACGCCCGGGACTTTGAGCCCGAGGACGGGCCCTATGACGAGCCGGTGATGATTACCGAGTACGGCGGCATCGCCATGACCATCAAGGGCCAACAGGGCCGGGTGGACAACATGGAAGCCTGGGGCTACAACGACAAGGTGGACAGCGAGGAGGCATTCCTGGCGCGCTTCCGCTCGCTGACGGATGCCATCCGGGCGCTGCCTTATTGCCGCGGCTACTGCTACACGCAGCTGACCGACGTGATGCAGGAAATCAACGGCCTGCTCACCCCCAACCGCGAGCCCAAGATCGACCCAGCCCTCTTCGCCCGCTACAACGGGAATCCCGAGGGCTATGGCCGCCCGGGGGCGGAATAGGCAGCCGCATGTATTAAGCTGGGTCCTGGCTATTGATTGTTGGTTTGGGCGTTCATTGTATCGATAGAATGAAGCAGAAAATACCCCCTGATGCCTCACAGCCATCAGGGGGTATCGCATTGTCTGGGATCATTGCCTAAGCAGGTTGAGCCAGTATCAGTGCTCGGCCACCGCGCGCAGCACTTCCTCGATATCGGGCAGCTGGCTGATGGGGTATTCCTTCACCCATGCCACGCGGCCTTCCTCATCGATGAGGATGTTGGCACGGCCGGAGATGCCCTTGTCCTCCAGGAACAGCTCATAGTCCTGCGCCACCTTGCCGTGGGGCCAGAAATCCGCCAGCAGCGGCGTGTCCTTGATGCACAGGGCGGCGGCCCATGCCTTTTTGGCGGGCGCCGGGTCTACGCTGAAGCCCAGGGCGACGGTGTTGAGGGAGGCAAATTTGTCCTTGTTGGCCTCCAGGGCGCGCATCTGATCGGTGCAGACGCTGGTCCATGCCAGGGGGTGCCAGCTGAGCAACACCTTCTTGCCTTTGAATTGAGACAGGGTTACCTTGTTGCCGTTCTGATCCTCCAGGGAAAAGTCGGGGGCCTTTGCGCCGACTGCAATCATGGGTATCACTCCTTTTGTGTGTTTGTACTTACAACATACCCAACGAATAGGCATCGCAAACGAGAAATTTACAAGCGGTATAAGTTAGAGGTGAGGAGTTAGCAGTTAGGAGTTATCGGGCCACGAACCGCCATTGTCTTTTGCGAAACCCGGCAACGTGCCAATCGTTCTCCTGTTTCGAGTCGTTGGTTAGACATATCGAACCTTTAACTCTCTAACTTCTAACTCCTACCTCCTAACGCCAACCTCCAAACCCTAACTCTCTCCCCCCTGCGGGTTGTTCCAGTCGATGCTCTCCAGCGACCATGCGCTCAGCTCGCTGAGGGTGGGGTGGATGACCATGGAGCGCATCAGCGGCAGGATGGTGCCGGCCTCCTTGTCCTTCAAGGGCTCGCCCGCGTTCATCAGGTACACAAAGGGCTGCACCAAGGCGCCTGCTTGGAAGCCCGCGATGTGCACCCCCAGAATGTGCAGGTCCTCATCCAGCAGCAGCTTGACCAGGCCATTATCCCGGTCATCATCCTTGTAGCCCATGGCTATGCCCGCCGCTATGTAGGAGTAGCGGTAGCGCCCCACATGGTAGCGGATGCCGCGCCGCCTGACCTCCTCTTCGGTAAGGCCCACATGGCCCACCTGGGGCATGGTGAACACCGCCCAGGGGGTGGCGCGGTAGTCGCAGCTGCGCTTGGGCCGCTCGGGCCTGAGCAGGTTGTTCATCAAAATTTCGGCCTCGTAGTTGGCCTTGTGGCGGAACAGAAAGCCGCCTATGACATCCCCCAGCGCGTAAATATGGGGCTGGCTGGTCTGCAGGTACTCGTCTGCCTGTATCCAGCCGCCGGCATCCACCTGCACACCCGCGCGCTCCAGGTGCAGGGCCGCACTGGCCGGGCGCACGCCGGTGGCAATCAGCAGCTCCTGCGCGTCCACGGCCAAACTGCCGCCCGTCTGGCGGCTGCGGGCGGTGACGCGCTTGCCGGTTTCCGTTTTCTCCGCGCTGACCACCTCGTAGCCGGTGAGCACCTGGATGCCGAAGTCCTCAAACTGGGTGCGCACGAGGGCTGCAATCTCCTCATCCTCTGCCGGCAATAGCTTGGGGTTGCGGCCCAAAATGGTCACCTTGGTGCCCATGGCGGCGAAAATGTGGGCGAACTCCGCCGCGATGATGCCGCCGCCGGCGATGATGAGGCTGTCCCAGGGCTTCTTGGGGTACTTGTCGCCAAAGAAGCTCTCGCTGGTGAGGTATCCGGCTTCCTCCAGCCCGGCGATGGGCGGGATGCCGGTCTCGGCGCCGGTGGCGATCAGAAATTGGCTGCCCTTCAGCTGCGCCTCGCCGCCGTCGTTGAGGCGCACGGTCATGTCATTGGGCCCGGTGAAATATCCCTCGCCCTTGAACACGGTCACGTTGGCCATGTGGGAGAAGCTGTGCTCGATGCCCTTGGATACGTCAATCTGATCCCATACCCGGCGGGAAATCAGCTCCCAGTCAATCTGGGGCGGGTCATAGCGCAGGCCTACCTTGTAGGCACGCTCGGCCTCTCGCAGGAAGTCGGCCGGATAGACCAGCATCTTGGAGGGGATGCAGCCCCTGGTCAGGCAGGTGCCGCCAAATTTGCCCTTCTCCACCACGGCCACAATCTGCCCGGCCTTGGCCGCGGCCTCGGCGAACATCAGCCCGGCCCCCGTCCCGATTACTACCCAATCAAACATGTACTACCTCTTTAGAAAAAATGACCTTGAACATCTTAGCAGGTCAGGCGATATTTGACAACGCGCGATGGCGCGCGGCATCTTGAAGGACATACAAAAAGATGATATGCTGTGGATAAAAATACAGGAGGTATCCCCATGAAAAAAACCATGGCCATTCTTTTGGTGCTGGCGCTGATGCTGCCCTTCGCGGGCGCGTTGGCCGCCGAGCAGGCGGTGCCCATGACCATCGCCACCTGGACCAGCAACGAGAACCAGTTGGCGCTATTGCAGAGCTTTGTGGACGGCTTTGCCGCGCACAAGGGCATCAAAATCGACGCAAAGTTCGAGTCGATTCCCTTTGCCGAGTACAACACCAAGCTGTTGCTGGAGCTGCAAAGCTCCAACCCGCCGGACCTTTACTGGGTGTTGGAGACCTCTGCCCCGGCCTTCATCGCCTCGGGCAACCTGGCCAAGCTGGATGAAGCCCTCAAGGAGTGGGAGCCGGAAGACTTCGCCCCCGCTTCCCTCGCCCTGTGGCAAAAGGACGGCAGCACCTACGCCGTGCCCTTCTCCACTTCGCCCTTTGTGCTGCTGTACAACGTCACCATGTTCAAGGATGCCGGCGTGAAGACCCCCAAGGAGCTGATTGCCGAAAACAATTGGACGTGGGAGAGCTTCCGCGAAATCGCCAAAGAAATCAAGGAAAAGACAGGCAAATGGGCTTTCCAGACTGTTGATGGCGAAGGCTATACCGCCCGCGTGTTGCACAACCTGCTGCCCATCATCCGCGCCATGGGCGGCAACCTGTGGACAGCCGACGGCCAAGTCTCTGCCGATTCGGATGTTTCGGTCGCCGCGATTAAGCTGTTCCATGACATGGTGTATGCCGACCAGTCCGTGGTGCCCCCGGGTGACCAGAGCGACTTCTATACCGGCGGTGCCGCGATGACGGTGGGCCAGATCAGCCGCGTGTCCAAGCTGGCAGATGTCACCTGGGAATGGGATATGGCCACCCTTCCCGGCAACGCGCCGGTGATTGGCCAGGCTGCCCTGGGCGCCAACGCCAACGGCAAAAACGTCGAACTGGCCACCCAGCTGCTGGCCTACATGACCAACAAGGACAGCGTGGCCGCCATGGCCGGCATCTGGCCGCCCGCGCGCAAGAGCGTGCTGGAGTCCGAGGCCTTTCTGTCCTCCAACCCGGCTATCACCCCCGAGCAGATGAAGGACGCCGTCGCGGCCTCCATCGAGACCGGCCAGGTGCTGCCCAGCCACGAGATGTATCCCCAGATTGAAGTGGAATCGCGCATTCTGTATGACAAGCTATGGAACGCCGGCGCCGATGTGGCGGCCGTGATGCAGGAAGTGGCTGCCCTGTACCGCAACTACATCAAGTAAACCCGTTTTTTCCCCCGCTTCGGCGGCGTGCAGATGCCGCCGAAGCGCTTTCTTTTATGCGAAAGGTTTTTTCATGAAACACAGCCTGACTGCCCGGCGCAACGCTGCCATGGAGGCGATGGCCGGGTATGCCTTTATTCTGCCCCAGG
The DNA here is from genome assembly GCA_937874275.1 of uncultured Clostridia bacterium. Taxonomy (GTDB): domain Bacteria; phylum Bacillota; class Clostridia; order Christensenellales; family Aristaeellaceae; genus UBA1038. Next base: position 11,112 of record CALNAU010000109.1, read on the forward strand.
TGCTGGGGTTTATTCTAATTGTGCTGGTGCCGCTCATCAATGTGTTTGTGTTTTCGCTGCACAACCGCAACATGCTGTTTGGCACCAACATCTTCATCGGACTGGACAATTACGCGCGACTGCTCACCGACGGATTGTTTGTGCAGTCGCTCAAAAACACGCTGGTGTTCAGCCTGCTGCTGGTGCCCATCAACGTCATCGCTGCCCTGCTGATGGCGCTGTACCTGGGCGAGGCCGGCTTTGGCAGCCGCTACATCCGCGCCATCATCTTCCTGCCGGTGGTCACCTCGGGCGTAGCCTGGGCCATTGTGTGGAAGTACTTGCTGCAAGGGGGCACCGCGGGTCCGGTCAACTGGTTCCTGGCGCAGCTGGGCATTGCCGGGCCCAACTGGCTCAATGAAAAGGGCTGGGCGATGCTCAGCGTGGTGTTCAACCGGGTGCTCAAAAACCTGGGCACCAACGTGCTTATTTTTTATGGCGCGGTGATGAACATGCCCGGCGAAGTGGTGGAGGCCGCGCGCATCGACGGCGCGCACGGCTTCAGCATGTTTCGCTGGATCAAGGCGCCGCTGCTGATGCCCACCATTTTGATGGTGACCATCGTGACGGTGATTGGCTCCATGCGCGTGTTTGATACCATCAAGCTGATGACCGACGGCGGCCCCGAGGGCAGCACGATGGTGATGGTGTATTATGTGTACCACAAGGCGTTCCGCACCTTTGAAACGGGCTATGCCGCGGCCATCGCTACGGTGCTGTTTGCCATCGTGCTGACGCTGACCATCGCCCAGTGGGTCCTCAGAAAGCGGGTGACGCATTATGAGCAATAAGCGCCCGCTGCGCGTGGCGGTCACCGCCGCCGCCCTGATTATCGCCACATTGCTGTTCGTCTACCCCTTCTGGTGGATGTTGGTCAACTCGCTCAACACCGCGGCCGAAGTATTCGGCCCACCCGCGCTGCTGCCCAAGTCCTGGCGGTTTGAAAACTATGCGGAGATTTTCCGGGTGCAGCCCTTTGCGCGGCATATTCTCAACACCCTGTTGGTGGCAGGCGTGGGCACCATTGGCAACGTGCTGGTCAGTGCCCTGTCCGGGTACGCGTTTGCCCGGCTGCGCTTCCCGGGGCGAGGGTTCCTGTATGTGCTGCTGCTCACCGCGCTGATGATGCCCATTGAGGTCATCATCGTGCCGCTGTTTTTCCAGATGCGGGGGTGGGGGCTGTCCGACTCACTGTATCCGCTGATGCTCATCCCCATCTTTGGGGCGCAGGGCGCGTTTTCGGCATTCATGTTCCGCCAGTTTTTCCTGACGGTGCCCATGGAACTGGAGGAGGCGGCGCGCCTTGATGGGCTGTCCTACCTGGGCACATTCCGCCACATCATGCTGCCCATCGCCAAGCCGGTAGCCAGCTCCGCCGCCATTTTGGCCTTCCTGGCGACGTGGAACACGTACCTGGAGCCGCTTGTGTTCACCACCAGCGTGCAGCAGTACACGCTGCCGCTGTCGCTGAGCAACTTCAATGACTCCTACGGCGAGCCACAGTGGCATTTGCAGATGGCGGCGACGGCGCTGTCCATCATCCCCATCATGGTGGTGTACATGATCTTCCAGGAGAAGGTGCGCGACGCCATGGTCAACTCAGGCGTGAAAGGATAACACAATGAAATCAATTGATCGTCAGGATGTATTGGTCATCGGCGGCGGGGTCGCTGGGGCGCTGGCCGCGGTGGCCGCGGCGCGCATGGGCGCCAAAACGATGCTGGCCGAGGAAATGGGCTTTCTGGGCGGCTCGATGACCGCCTGTGGCACCGGCCCCATGATGACCTTCCACGCAGGCGATACCCAGGTGGTGCAGGGCTTGGGCGAGGAATTAATTACCAGGCTCAAGGCCAAGGGGCTGTCCCCCGGCCACACCGCGGACTCCACCGGCTACACGTATTCCGTCACCCCCTTTGACGTGGAGGGCATGAAACGCGAGCTGGAGCTGATGGCGCTGGAGGCAGGCGTCACGCTGCTGTACCACGCCAACGCCATTGGTGTGCGCAAGGAGGGGACAAATCTGGAAGCTGTGCGCTTATACTCCTGCGGGCATACCTTTGAGGTGGAGGCCGATATCTTCATCGACGCCAGCGGCGATGCCGATGTGATTGCCATGGCGGGGGTGCCCTTTGATAAGGGCCGCGCCTCTGACGGGCGAGACCAGCCCATGACGATGAACTTCCGCGTGGACGGGGTGGATATCCCCAAGGTGCGCGCCCTGATGAAGAGCGACCGGGCGCTGTTCCCCTTGCTGGTGGACAAGCCCGGCCTGGAGGACAAGGCCCTGCGGCTGTCCATCTCCGGCATGTACGACCTGATGCGAAAGGCCATGCGCGAGGGAGATATCACCTTTGACCGGGATGTGGTGCTGGTGTTTGAGACCAACCACCCGGGCGAGGCCATCGTCAACATGACGCGCATCAACGGGGAGGACGCCACCGACCCGCTTTCTCTCTCGCGCGCGGAGTCTGAGGGCCGCCGCCAGGTGTGGGAGCTGCTGGCCTTCCTCAAGCGCAGCGTGCCCGGCTTTGAAAACATCCGCCTGCTGTTCAGCGGCCCCAAAGTGGGCGTGCGCAGCTCACGCCGCATGCGGGGTTTGTACACCCTCACGGCGGACGATGTGCTGGCAGGTACCAAGTTTGAGGACGGTATTTCCGCCTACGGGTACCCGGTGGACGTACACTCCTCCGACAAGGGGGGCGATACCACCAGCACCTTCCTGGCCTGGGGGGACTATTACCTCATCCCCTACCGCTGCCTGATAAACGATGTGGTGCCCAATTTGATGGCCGCCGGCCGCAATATCTCCTGCACGTTTGAGGCGCAGGCCAGCACCCGCACCAGTCCTTCCTGCTGCGCGCTGGGCCACGCGGCGGGCTGTGCGGCCGCCCTGTGCGCGGCCCAGGGGATACAGCCGGGCGAGCTGAGCGTGCCCACCCTGCGCGAAGCGCTGCGCGGGCAGAACGCCTTCCTGGGCGAATAGACCCATCGACACGAAAATGGGCTCCCGCACTCGGAAGCCCGTTTTATTGCGATTCAAATATACTATAACAACGCAGGGTCGATGCTCTCCTGCACGGGGCGGGGTGGCTCCTGTTTTTTTTGCTGCGCATTTTTCATGTGCAGGGGGCAGCCATCCTCGATAAAGCCGCAAATGGCCAAAAAGCTTTCGTCCGACAGGTCGTGCTCCATCTTGCAGGCGTCCTCATAGGCCACCCGCTCGCTGATGCCCAGCGTCATCAGGAAGCGCGCGATGGTCATGTGCCGCTCCAGCATGCGCTCGGCCACCTGGCTGCCGCTCTCCGTCAGGGTAATCAAGTTATCCTCCGCCATGGTGATGTACCCGCCCTCGCGCAGCTGCTTCATGGCATGGCTGACCGACGGCTTGGTAACGCCCATGGCCTGGGCAATGTCCACCGAGCGGGCATAGCCCTTTTCCTGTTGCAGCATCAAAATGCGCTCCAGATAGTTTTCCTGTGATTCGGGTACGTACACCGGACTGCCTCCAAATTCTTTAACTGTACTGGTGTCATTATACCCCAATTTTGAGTGAACGCAACCTTTGGAGCCTTCGCATGGCATGTGCAGAACGGAGATATCCCGATATCGGGGTGTGCATCAAAACTCCGCCCGGGCGTACACGCGGCGACTGACGGTTAGCGATATCAAACCGATGGCCAGGAGCCCCGCGCCCAGCACAACCGGCACCGCCCAGCCGCCCAATGCATCCACCGCGCGTTTCAGGAACGCCAGCATCTGCTCCCCGTTGATTTGTTTGCCGAATCGCTGCGGCACGAAGAGGATGGCCAGGTAGATGAGCGAACTGGCCAGCACCCCATAGCGCGGGTTGATGTAGCTGAGGGGCATCAGCAGCAGGTGATACACCAACCCCAGGGTCGCCAGCATCGCCCACATCGGCATAATCGGCATGAAGGACGCAACCCCCACCACCGCCATCAGCAGGCACAGGTACGTGGCGTACAGCACCGCGCTGAGGAGCACAAACAGGTACTTGCCGTCCACCATCTGCCTGCGGGTGAGCGGCAGGGAGTTGAGCAGCACGTTATCCGGGCGGCTGTTGGCCGTCTGCCGATTGGTGCTGAACAGCATATGCGAATAAATGAGCTGGCTGAACACCGCCACAAATGGCGCGGATTTGGCCATCATCAGGCCCATCGGGATGAGCGACAGGCCCAGAACAACGCCCAGTATGTGCACCCACCGGGTGACAATCCACTCCTTGCGCAGCAAATTGAGCATGGTCCCTCCAAACAATTAAATGGTATCAGACGGTTAGTTAGAAAGCTAAAACTCCGCCCGGCGATAGATGTTCTGGCTGATGCGAACGGACATTGCGGCCAGGGCAATTACCACCACTACCAACAGCGCTGGGCCTGTCCAGGCGTTGAGCAGCGCGCCCACGCGCGCCAGAAAGGCCGCGATGGCCGAACCAGCGTTGCCTTTACCCAACCGCTGCGGCAAAATGAGAATCGCCAGATAGAGGGCCATGCTGACCCATGTGCCATAGCGGGGGCTCATGTAGGACAGCGGCATCAGTAAAATGTGATATAGCACGCCCGTAGCAGCCATCATCAGCCACAGAATATGAGCCGGCATGGTCAGCCGCACGCCAAAGAGTGAAAGTGCTGCCAACAAAAGGCTGAGGTACGCCGCGTACAGCACCGCGCTGAGAAACACATAGGCGTACTTGGCCACCACCACCTGTCTTCGGGTGACAGGCAGGGAATTGAGCAACAGGTTGTCCGGGCGATTGACCGCGGCAAAGCGGCACTGGTTGAACACCAGGTGCGTGTACATGATGTATGTAAACATGGCCATGAAAACGGCGTTGTCCGGCTCAAACAGGCATACAGCCGCCAGCCCCACCCCCATCGCCAGGGCGACCAGGTGCACCCAAGCCGTGGTCAGGATTTCCTTCTTCATCAATTGTAGCATAGCGATTCCCTCACAGGCGCGGGGGGTTAAGAAGCCCCAGCGCCAGAAAACCAAGCCATCCGCCCAGCCCGCCCAGCAGGGCTGCCGGTACGCTAAGCCAGGGCAGGAAGACCGGCCCCTTGTCGCTCTGGAAGATGACAAAGTTGAGCACCAGGATGATGACCAACATGCTCATCACCCGGGCAACCTCCGGCCGCAGCCACAGCCCCATGGCGGTCAGCAGGCCGGTCAGCAGAAGGCCGATGCCCAGCGCCTTGGGCACTATATCTGCCATGAACTTGTCGGGACCTGCAATCAGCATGAATGCGATGGCCAGCAGCGCCGTCCCCAGCACCGCCACCGCCTGGTACAAAAACATGCCCACCACATGGTCGCGCACCATCACCGGGAACTGCGTCACCCCGGTGCGGATGCTGGTGTTGTCAGCGCGTGTGCTGAAAAGCCCCAGGATGACATAGGCAATGAGGATGGCCGGGAAAGCCGAGCCATTGAACCCCGGCAGCAGGCGAAACAGGAAGGGCACCGCGAAGGTAACCAGCATGCTGCGGGCGTCCCCCAGCAGGGTCCGCAGCTCCTTCACCATCACCTTAAGCGCCATGCCGATCCCCCCTCGTGTGGAAGAACATGATGTCTTCCAGGCTGGGCTTGTCAAGCAGCAGCCCCTCCCCCTGGACGGGATGGCTGGCCAGTCCTTCAAAGCCATGGGCGCTGACCGTCACACCAATCAGCTCGCGGCGCAGCGCGTCGGTCAAATCTCCCGGTCCGCCCTTGACCAACACATACTGCTCGTACAGGCTGTCCTTATCCTGGCTGAGCACAATTTTGCCCCGGTCAATGAAGGTGATGTAGTCGGCCACGCGGTCCAGGTCCGAGGTGATATGGGTGGAAAAGAGGATGCTGTTTTCCTCCCGCTGCATCACATCCAGCAGAATGTCCAGCAGTTCGCGGCGGAATACCGGGTCCAATCCGGCGGTGGGTTCATCCATGATGAGCAGCTCTGCCCCGTGGCTCAGCGCCAGGGCTAGGGCGTACTTGGTGCGCATGCCCTTGGACAGGGTTTTGATTTTCTGGTCGGCGTTCAGCTCAAACCGGCGCAGGTAATCCTCGTACAGCGATTGGTCCCACTTGGCGTAGAACGGACTGATGAGGCCGGTCATCCGCCGGATGCTGAGGTTTTCATAGTAGACGGGCTCATCGTACACAAAGCCGATGCGCTGCTTGATTTCCCGCTCAAAGCGGATATGATCCTGCCCAAAGACCTCAATGGTGCCCGCGTCCGCGCGCATCAGGTTCATGATCAGCTTCAACGTGGTGGTTTTGCCCGAGCCGTTAGGCCCGATGAAGCCCATGATGTAGCCGCGGGGCAAAGCAAAGCTGATATTGTCCAGCGTAAAGCCGCCGAATTCCTTGCGCAGGTTTTTGATGTCCAGTATGTTTTCCATGTTACTCCTCCCACAAAATGCGGAGCATCTGCTCCAGTTCCTCGTAGTCAAATCCCAGCAGCCGTGCCTCAATCAATGCCTCCGACAGCCTGGCCTCTATGGATTTCAGGCGCTTTTCGCGCATCATGGCACTATCCTGCGCCGCCACAAAGGAGCCCTTGCCCTGGATGGACTCCACAAAGCGCTCCGCCTCCAGCTCGTCGTAGGCGCGCTTGGTGGTAATCACCGAGATGCGCAAATCCCGCGCCAGCGCCCGGATGGAAGGCAGCGGGTCGCCAGGGCTCAGTTCCCCCTTCATGATGGCATCCTTGATTTGCTCGACAATCTGCTCCCAGATGGCCAGGCGGCTGTCGTTGGACAGCACAATGCGCATACGCCTCACCTCACTGTTCATACTTTTCATTTACAGTATGCACACCATGGTACAGATGTCAAGCCCCTGTGATAAATTTTTTCTCCTTCTGATAGTTAGCAAAGGCTAATTCATTTATAGTTAGTTTTATGTATCTCCTTCATCTTCACGGTATCTTGACGACTCTCCGAGGTATCTGACCCCTCTTCGCCTCCAGCAAAAGCCTGGGCGAAATCCCCTAACTATCCCGAATTTGGGTGCGCGTGATGTCTGCGAAACAGTGGGAACTCTCCGCACCCCGAATACTGGCTACGCAAGCCGGAAGCAGGGTATTTCATTCATATTTGGACTCATGATTGGAAGGAACGAAGAATGTGGGAACCTCCTTGGGTTATTGTAATGGTGTGTACCTGGCCATTTCCTTGCCAATTGGTCGCCCGAATGGTATATTTTTCGCGGAGGGATGCGTATGGCAAAGCCCACATCGTTGATGAGAATCGCCCTGGCCAGCGTGGATGGCGCGCCGGCGGACATTGAGGCCAATACCAAGGATATGCTGGAGAAGATGCGCCGCGCGGAAGCTGACGGCGCGCGGCTGCTTGTGTTTCCCAAATTCAGCATACTGGGCGCCACAGCCGGTGACCTGGCGCGCAGCACGGTGCGCTTTCCCCTGTACCGCGCGGTGAAGCAACTGGCCGAGGCCAGCGGGGAATGCATGGTGGCGTTCAGCTTTTTATTCGGTTACAGCGAGCACTTTTACCCGGCGGTGGCCCTGGCCCACCGGGGGCGGCTGCGGTCCCTGCTGCTGCCCGAAGGCACCCGCGACCCGGAGAACGATACGCCCTTCCGCGCGCGCAGCACGCACTTTTTGGAGCTGGTGCGCCTGGCACACCCCTTCCGGCTGGAGCGGGAGCGACCCATCACCTTGCCCGGCAGCCAGGTGAAGCTGGCCGCGACGCTGGACACCAGCCCCGAAAATGCCCGTCGGCTATGCAGCCGGGGCGCGGCCCTCATCGCGCACATGGCGGCCGACCCGGCCTGCGCGCTGTGGCACCCCAGCCGCCTGGTGCAGCGGCGCAGCGCCGAGTGGGACTGTGCCCTGCTGTATGCCAACGCAGGGGGCTGTGAATCCACCACCGATGCCGCCTGGGGCGGCGAGCTGGCCGCCGCCTGCCGGGGCAAGCTGCTGGCCCTGACCCCCGCGTTTCAACAGGATGCCTATGTCACCCTTGCGTTCAACCCCTCGGCCAAGGCGGTCGGTGACAAAATACCGCCCCTGCCCGGTCGCGACAGCAAGATGCCCTACGCCCCGCTCAAAGGGCCGCTGCGCAGGCAATGGTGCGAGGAGGCGCTGACCATCCCCGCCCAGGCGTTGGCACAGCGTATGCGGCGCATTGGCGTGAAGCATGTGGTGGTGGGCCTGTCCGGAGGCCTGGACAGCGCGCTGGCCCTGCTGACGGGGGCCCGGGCGCTGACTTTGCTCGGCCTGCCGCGGGAAAACCTGCTGGCCTGGTCGCTGCCCTGCTTTGGCACCAGCAGCCGCACCCGGCAAAACGCCCTGCGGCTGATGGACGCCCTGGGGCTGCCCCGGCGGGAGATTGACCTGACCGACAGCGTGACCCGCCACCTGAAGGACATCGGCCACGATGGCCGCCATGACGCCGCCTATGAGAACGCCCAGGCGCGGGAGCGCACCCAGGTGCTGATGGATTTGAGCAACATGCACGGCGGCCTGATGCTGGGCCCGGGCGACCTGAGCGAGCTGGCGCTTGGCTTTACCACCTATGGCGGGGACCATATGAGCATGTACGCGGTCAATTCCGGGCTGCTCAAAACCGCCATCCGCCTGATGCTGGGCCATGTGGCAGACACCACCGACAACGCAGCGCTGCGCCGCGTGATTCGCGGCATCCTGCGCACGCCCATCAGCCCGGAGCTGCTGCCAGGCGGGCAAACCGCCCAGCAGACCGAGCAGCTGCTTGGCAGCTACCTGATTAACGACCACATCCTGTGGCTGTTCCTGAGCGGCTGGCGCATGCAGGAGTTGGCAAAGCGCCTGCACCGCATCCACGGCAAAACCTATACCCGCCTGGAGCTGCTGCACATGTTGGAGCGGTTTTTCCGCCGCTTTTTCGCGGCACAATTTAAGCGTAGCTGCATGCCTGACGGCCCGCGGGTGCTGGAGATAGACCTGTCCCCCCGCGGCGGGTTTGCCATGCCGTCGGATGCCTCGGCCCAGGCCTGGCTTGATGAAATCCGCGCACTGATCCACAAAGAGGAGCAACAGCCATGAGAAACCTGACCCTGATGACCGACCTGTACGAAATCACCATGCTGTACGGCTACTTCAAGAGCGGCATGCTGGAGCGCCGGGCGGTGTTTGACATGTTTTACCGACGCCAGGGCAACATGAACTACGCCGTGATGGCCGGCAACGAACAATTCAAGGATTACCTGGAGAACCTACGCTTTGACGAGGAAGATATCGCCTATCTGCGGGGCCTCAAGCTGTTCGATGAGGCCTTTCTGCAATACTTGAGCGGCCTGCGCTTCAGTTGCGATGTGGACATGGTGCCCGAGGGCAGCATCGTCTACGCGGGCGAGCCGCTGGTGCGGGTGGAGGGCCCCCTGGGCCAGGCGCAGCTGATAGAGACCGCGCTGCTCAACCTGGTCGGCCACCAGACGCTGATAGCCAGCAAAGCCAACCGCGTGGCGCGTGCCGCCCTGGGCGACCGGGTGATGGAGTTTGGCCTGCGCCGCGCCCAGGGGCCGGACGCGGGCATCTGGGGGGCGCGCGCCGCGGTGATTGGCGGCTGCACCTCCACCAGCAATACGCTGGCGGGCAAGATGTTTGACATCCCGGTCTCGGGCACCCACGCGCACAGCTGGGTGATGAGCTTTGAAAGCGAGCTGGCCGCCTTTCGCGCCTACGCCGCCGCCTATCCGGACAGCTGCCTGCTGCTGGTGGACACCTTTGACACCCTGCGCAGCGGCGTACCCAACGCCATCCAGGTGTTCCGCGAGCTGAAGGCCCGCGGCGGCACCCCGCGCGGCATCCGCCTGGACAGCGGCGACCTGGCGTACCTCAGCCGCAAGGCCCGCGAGATGCTGGACGAGGCCGGCTTCCCGGACACCATCATTGTGGCCAGCAACGACCTGGATGAGTACCTGATCCGCGACCTGAAGCTGCAGGGCGCGCGCATCGATCTGTGGGGCGTGGGCACCAAGCTGATTACCGGCGGGGAAACCCCGGCGCTGGGCGGCGTGTACAAGATGAGCGCCCTGGAAGAAAACGGCACCATGATGCCCAAGATGAAGTTTTCTGACAACCCGGAGAAGGTGACGCTGCCGGGCAAAAAGGAGCTGTACCGCGTGTACGACGCGGACGGCATGGCGTTCGCCGATCTGATTACCCTGGCCGATGAAGGGATGGATGAATCGCAGCCGCTGACCCTCTTTGACCCCAAGAACACCTGGAAGCGCACCACCCTGACCGGCTACCGCCTGCAAAAAATGCTACAGCCCTTCTGGCGCGGGGAGCGCTACGTCGGCCCCAGCCTGAGCGTGCACGACATCAGCGATTACCGCGCCAAGCAGGAAAAGCACATCTGGGAGGAGCAGCTGCGCCCCGTCAACCCGGAGCCCCCCAAGGTGGACCTCTCTCAAACCCTGTGGGATTTGCGGCATGAGCTGCTGCTCAAAGGCGGCAAGGAAGGCGCATGAGAAAAGACCTATGCGTGCTGTGGGAGCCGGACGCCGATAGCGCCGCCCGGCTGGAAGCGTTGGCCCGCGCGGCCTCGGGCAGCGCCTTTTTGTGCACCGCCTTTCACCCCCACATCACGCTGGGCTGCTACCTGGATATCCAGGAGGAGGCGCTGGCAGCGTATATGCGGGAATTTGCCAAACAGGTCTCGCCCTTTCCCCTGGCGTTTGAAGAGATAGGCCTGCTGACGCCCACCGTGGCCGCCTGTTTCCCGGCCTGTGTCGGCGGGCTGCGCCAACACCATCAAGCCTTTCACCAGCGCTATGACGAATACGCCGACCGCTGGACCAGCCTGTCGGGCGGCCTGTACACGCCCCATGTATCGCTGTATACCGGCCCCGGCGAAGTGGACGCGGACGCGCTGCGCCGCCTGAGCCGGGCGTTCGCCCCCTTCTGCGGCACCGCGCGGGTGCTGGCGCTCTCCTGGATTAAGGGCGAGGAGGATTATGAGATTCTGCTGCGGGTGCCGTTGGGGGAAGAGGAGAGAGCATGACAGAGAATAACAAGGTCGTCCTGTACGAATCGGCGGATGGGGTTGTGCATCTGGATGTTGCGTTGCGAGACGAAACCGTCTGGCTCAGCGTTGAGCAACTGGCTTCACTTTTCCAGCGCGATCGCAGCGTCATTCAACGCCATATCACCAACATATATATGGAGCAGGAGTTGCTCAAGGAAGCAACCTGTGCAAATTTTGCACAGGTTCAAATGGAAGGGCGCCGAGAGATAACGCGCCAGATTCCACACTATAATCTGGATGTCATTATCTCGGTGGGTTATCGTGTAAAATCCAGGGAGGGAACTCAGTTCCGCATTTGGGCAAACCGCATATTGAAGGAGTACCTCCTGCGCGGCTACGCTCTGAATCAAAAGCGGCTGAATCAGCTGAAGGTCTCCGTCGAAGTGCTCAAACGCGCCGGCGAACGCCTGAATAGCAGCCAGGTCTTAAACGTCATCTCCGCCTACACCGCGGCGCTGGATTTGTTGGACGACTATGACCGCCAACGGGTCGAAAAGCCATCGGGCAGAGAGGCTACACAATCGCTTACCTATCAAGAATGCCGCGCCATCATTGATGACATGCGCTTTGGCGCGGAGAGCAACCTGTTTGGCAACGAAAAGGACGACTCGTTCCACGGTATTCTGGCAGCCATAGAGCAAACCTTCGGCGGTCAGCCCCTTTACCCCACATTGGAAGAGAAAGCGGCCAATCTGCTGTACTTTATCGTCAAGGATCACAGCTTTTCCGATGGCAACAAGCGCATCGCGGCAGCCATCTTCCTGCACTACCTGCACAAGAACAACGCGTTGTTTTCGGGGGAGCGCAAACGTATCGCTGATGATACGCTGGTGGCGCTGATTATCATGTTGGCCGAATCCAAGCCCCGCGAAAAGGAAACGATGGTCAACCTGGTGATGCAATTCTTGCAGGAACCCATGTTACAGGAGGACCATGAACACGCCTGATATCACCCTGCGCAAAACCCTCACCGGCCGCATCCTGGACCTGGGCGGCGGCGGGGAGGGCGTCATCGGCCGCGTGTACGGCGGGCAGGTAACCGCCATCGATACCCGGCAGGAAGAGCTGGATGAAGCCCCGGACGGCTTTGAGAAGGTGGTGATGGATGCCCGTCAACTGACCTTTGATGACGCGACATTTGACCATGTGACCGCTTTTTTCACGATGATGTACATCTCCACCTCGGACCACGAGCAGGTGCTGCGGGAGGCGTATCGGGTGCTCAAGACGGGCGGCTGCCTACACGTCTGGGATACAGCCATTGAAACCGCGCAGCCCTTTGTGGTACAGCTGGATATCGACGCGGACGGCACCCCCGTTCACACCGGCTATGGCATCCATGACGAGGATGCGGCACAGGACGCCCGGTGGTTTAAGGAACTGTGCGAAAAAGTCGGCTTTGGCCATGTAACAGTCGTGCAAACGGGCCCGCTGTTCGCGCTGCGGGCAGAAAAAACCTAAGGGATACACCCCACCGGGCGTACTGCCTGTCAAAATGCCCTCCCCGCTGTTACAATGGATGTACTGCGATTGGGGAGGGGTTTATGTCGTTTGAACAGGTGCAGGCCTATCTGGCGTCCCGGGGGTATGGCGAGCGGGCGATGGCGTTTGATGTGTCCAGCGCCACGGTGCCGCTGGCGGCGCTGGCGGTGGGGGTAGAGGAGGCGCGGATTGCCAAGACGCTGTCGTTTCGCGCGGCGGATGGCGGCGCGCAGCTGGTGGTGTGCGCGGGCGATGCCCGTATTGACAACCCCAAGTACAAGGCCCGCTTTGGCACCAAAGCCCGCATGCTGACGGCCGAGGAAGCGCAGCAGGAGACTGGCCATGCAATTGGCGGCGTGTGCCCCTTTCTGGTAAAGGAGGGCGTGCGCGTCTATCTGGATGAGGCGATGAAACGCTTTGACACCATCTATCCCGCCTGCGGCAGCGCCAACAGCGCGGTCAAACTGACGCCCGAAGAGTTGGCGCAGCTCAGCGGCGGCGAGTGGGTGGATGTGTGCAAACTCCCCGAATGATATTCAGCTCATCAACTCACATCCCAGCAAAAGAAGTTGCGTTGAGATAGGATTACTATATATTAAAGTTCTTTGGGGGTTTGGACCCTTTCTTTTAAGAAAGGGTCCAACGTTTTCCTGTCCTTTCGTCTCCCGTCCTCCAACTACCCGTAATCGGCTCAAAGCACACCTGCTCCTCCGCGATGTCCACCGCGATGACGGTGTCCAGCTGCGGCGGCAGGTCGCCGGGCAGGAGGATGGTCCAGCTGTCGACACCCTCACAGGTGCGTCGCTCACGCAGGGTGAGCGATCGGCCATCGGCCAGCAGGCGGGCGGACAAGGGCTTGTTCATCATGTTGATAAGGTAAAGCGAATCGCGCGGCGCGAAGCAATGGATATACAGGCGGCCGGGCCGCGCGGTGAAGTAGATTCCATCCATGTCGTAGGGATAGGCGGAGACGGGGTGGGTGCCGTAGATGCTCTCGCCATTGAGGCGCAGAAAATCGCCAATGGCCAGCAGGCGCTGGGCGCTTTGCTCGGGTATGCAGCCCAGGTCGTCCGGCCCGATGTTGAGCAGGTAGTTGCCCCCGCGGCTGACCACGCGCACCAGGTCGCGCAGCAACTGCTGCGCGGGCTTCCAGTCGGTATCAAAGCGGCTGTAGCCCCAGGTGTGGTTGATGGTGGCGGGCACCTCAAAGGGCCCATCGTAGGGCAACAGCGGGATGAAGTTGTCGCCGGTGGTCATGTAGTCGCCCAGGCCGTGGCCAATGCGGCCGCTGACCAGGCACGCTGGCTGATGCTGCTTCACCAGGTCGCGCAGGCGCCGGGATTGTTCCGGCGTCATGCTCATGGGCGTGTCAAACCAGATGAGCCCCAGGTCACCATACTGGGTTAACAGCTCTTCCAGCTGGGGGACGCACTTTTGGGACAGATAGGCGTCAAAGTCCGGGTTGGGGTCGCGCACAATCTGCTCGATGCCGCCGGGGTGATGCCAGTCCTGCGCCTGGGAATAGTAAAAGCACAGCCGCAGGCCATGACGGTCGCAGGCGCGGCGCAACTCCCGGGCGATGTCGCGGCCAAAGGGGGTAGCGTCCACCACGTTGTAGGCGCTGGCGCGGGAGTGATACATGGCGAAGCCATCGTGGTGCTTGGCGGTGAGCACCACGTAGCGCATCCCTGCCCGGGCGGCAAGTGACGCGATGGCATCGGCGTCAAAATGCACCGGATTGAAGCGGGCGGCCAACCGCTCGTACGCCGCGGGCGGAATGCGCAGGTCATGCATGATCCATTCGGCGATGTTGTGCGTGCGCTGACCCTTGTATTCCCCGGCCAGCAGCGCGTACAGCCCCCAGTGAATAAACAGGCCAAACTTGGCCCCCTGCCACCAATCTATCCCAAGTCTTTTGTCCATCTGTGTACCTCCGCACCAAACAAAGAAAGAAGGATGCCGCTGCCGGTCATCCTTCGGTGCTGCCACAGGGCGCTTATGCCAGCGCGCTGCGCAGCACATCCTCCACAATCTGCTTGGTGGCGACGCCCTCATGGGCCTTCACGCCATCCACATAAAAGGTGGGCACATAGTAATAGCTGTGTCCCTGCTTGAGAAAATCGGCGACGCGCTGGGGCTCCAGCTTTTCGTCAATCATCTCCACCTGCACCTTGGCCAGTTCAGGCTGCTCCTGCTGCAGTTCCTTCAGCCATTGCCTGGCCTGCTGGCAGTAAGGGCAGGACTCGAAATGGAATAAAATGACGTGCTTCATGCCCGCCTCGTCAGGCCTGCAGGCCGTGGGTCACGCGGTCGTGCTCCTCGGCGCGCTTGCCGTTGTTGAAGCGATCCAGCGTGCCCACCAGGTAGCCGGTGATGCGGCGGATGCGCTCAAAGGGCTGGTTGCCAAAGTCGTAATCTACGTCCACATACTCGCCATCCAGGTTGAGGGTGATGCGGCGCGGCTCGCGGCCGTACAACTCCTTGGCGCGTTCCAGGTACAGGTTTAGCTCATCCTGCGGCAAAGTGCCGTTGGTTACATGAAATTCACAGGCCATGATATTATCCTCCATCCATCGATCACAATACTCGAACAGCAACACTATACCACATCTTGTGGTTTTGTAAACCCCATGCTACCACGAATGGTTTTATATGACTGCTATTGATAATCAAAATTCAGTTGGCATCCCATAGGCGCGGTGCTATAATTGGCTGGGATTCAATTAATAATATCGGAGGTCTGTGTATGAAGAAAATCCTATCCCTGACCATTGCGTTATGTCTGCTGTTCGCGCTGGGCGCGATGGCGGAGACCACGGTTGTAGAAGGCCAAGGCCAGGGCTTTGGCGGCGCCGTCAAGGTACAGGTGACCCTGGAAGATGGCAAGATTACCAAGGTTGAGGTGCTGGAACATGCCGAAACCAACGGCATCGGCACCCCCGCGATTGATGAACTGCCCGGCAAAATCGTGGCTGCTGGCAGCGCGGATGTGGACGGCGTGGCCGGTGCCACCGTCACTTCCGGCGCCATTGTGGAGGCCGTGAAGGCCGCCCTGGCTGCGACGCAGCCCGCGGAAGCCCAGCCCACCGAGGCTCAGCCCGCCGAGACCCAACCCGCGGAAGCCCAGCCCACCGAGGCTCAGCCTGCAGAGGCGCAGCCCACCGAAGCCCAGCCTGTTGAGGCACAGCCCGCCGAAGCGCAGCCCCTGCCTGAGGCAGAGCAGTACTTTGGCTTTGGCGTCGTGTCCAGCGGCCGCATCGGCCCCGGCAAGGATGACAAGGAAGTCCAGGTCTACAGTTTCAACCAGGTGATGGCCAGCGTCGTCTTTGACAAGGACGGCAAGATTCTCTTCTGCCACCTGGATCAACTCGAGGTCGCTACCCCCAACTATGATGGCGCCAGCATGCCCCATTTCTCCGGCTTCCCCGGCCAGAGTGCGCTGAACTACGACAGCGACCACGATGCGAAAATTGACAGCGAGCTCGAGCAGACCGAAGACAACTATATGGCGGAGTTCGGCACCTGGCTGACCAAGCGCGCCCGCGGCGAAGGCTACAAGATGGGCACCGGCACCTGGTCCACCCAGATGGATGCCTATGAAAAGCTGTTCGTCGGCAACACGGTGGAAGAAGTGCAGGAGTGGTTTGACAAGTACACCGCCAAGAACGGCCGCCCCCTGAAGGCCGACCAGAAGGACGAGGGCGATTTGGCCAAGTACAACGCGCTGAGCGACGATGAGAAGGCCATGCTGGCCGACGTGACCAGCGCAGCCACCATGAGCCTCAACGACAGCCATGGCGACATCGTGGGCGCCCTGAAGGCCGCCTTTGACAACCGCATCCCCTTCGCCCTGGCCAAATAAAACCAATACCAACCCCTGGGCCGCTGTGCAAGCACAGCGGCCTCACGCCGTCAAAAAACCTTCGGTTTCTTGACGGGAAGGAACGTTAGGCCATCCGCCTCTCACTTCGTTCTCGGGCGGCGGATGGCAAGGAAACCCTGGCTTTGCCAGGCCTTTCGCCCCACCGCACATGTCGCTGGGGCGGATTTCTATCAGAGGGCTCCGCCCTCCGATACCTGCCTGATTCTACTTCTTGGACCATCTGGGCCGCTGTGTAAACATAGCGGTCCTTCGATTTTTTCAGTCAATGCAATTTCGCTTGGCGTTTCTTTCACTTTAGCGAAGTATTGACGCGCGTTTTCAACAATCTTATAATAAATTATCCCAGACAATGGCCTTCGGCGTGGTCCTTCCTGACCAAGCGCGGTTCTGCCGTATTGAAAGGGGATTCATGCAGGAGCGAAGCGAGGAATTAGACTTATACCACCGCGTATGTTCGGGCGATGAATCGGCGCTGGAAGCGCTGATTGCGCAATACCGCACGGGCTTGACGCTGTTTATTTACAGCATTGTGCACAACCGCGAGGACGCGGAGGATTTGATGATTGATGCCTTTGCCGAGCTGGTGGCCAGCTGCGGCCGTTTTCGTGGCCAATCGTCGCTGAAAACCTATCTGTTTGGCATCGCGCGGCACCTAGCGCTGCACCAAAGCCGAAAATCCAGAGAGATACCCATGGAAACCGAGCAGGTTGTCCGCATGCAGCCGACGCCCCAAGGCGCCATCAGCGCGGAGGAGGATTGGTTGAAGCGCGAAAACGTATCCACGCTGTATACTGCCATCGGCAAGCTGCATCCCGATTATCGCCAGGCGCTGGTGCTGGTATTCCTGCAGGGGATGAACCAGCGCGAGGCGGCGCAGATTATGAAAAAGAACCAGACGCAGTTTTCCCACCTGATTGCCCGCGGAAAGCAGGCACTGCGGCGCCTGTTGGAGGAACATGAATCGCATGAAAAGTAACAGCGAAGTGGCGGCGGAAAGCATCCGCCGGGCCAACGTCATGATACGGGAACGCCGCATCCGAAAAAGCAGCTACCTGCACGCGGGCGCGGTGATGGCCAGCCTGGTGCTGATTGTAGCGCTGGCCTGGGCCATTCCCAAAGAGGGGTATCTATCAAACAGCACGCAGGCCACCTCGCACACATTGGGCGCGTTGTTTGTCAGCAATGGCGTGCTTGGCTACATTGTCGTGGGCGTGCTGGCCTTCGTGCTGGGCGTATGTGTGGCGCTGCTGGGCAGCTGGCTGCGCAACAGGGAAGGAAAGGGGCGCCTGTAACGCCCCGGGGCGATTGGCATGATTTACGCCGAAAACATCTTCATATGCCTGGCGGCGCCGCTGCTGGTCTCCCTGCTGTTTTTGCGGGCGGGCAGCCGGCGCTTTGCGTTGCACTTCACCATCGGCATGGCGGTGTGCTTGCTCAGCGCTTATTTCAACAGCTTCATCAGCGCCACCAGCGGCAGCGATTCGCTGGACGCGGTGATTGTCATCGCCCCCATGGTAGAGGAAATCGGCAAGTTTTTGCCGCTGTTATATGTGATGATGATGGCGGAGCCCTCGCCCCGCCGCTTGCTGGATACGGCGCTTGCCATGGGTGTCGGCTTTGCCACGTTCGAAAACGCGTGCTACCTCACGCTGGTTGATACCAGCGATCTGCTCAACATGGTGCTGCGCGGGCTGGCGGTAGGCGCCATGCATATCGGCAGCACCGCCTTCATGGGCGCCAGCCTCAGCTACAGCCGTCAGGCGGGCTGGCCCAAGGCAACGGCCATGATGGGCGTGGTCTCCATCTCCATCGTGTATCACGCGGTGTACAACCTGCTAGTCTCGTTCCCCGGGCCCATGCGCTGGCTGGGGTATGTGGTGCCGCTGCTGTTTGCCCTGTGGCTGCGCCTGTTTCCCATGCGCGTGCCCCCGGCGCCGGAACAGCAGGCGGCCTGATGATGCCTTTGCGTATCATTGTTATAAAGGAGTCCATGTGGGATCCATCGAGCTGTGGGATAACCTGATACAGCTGGCGGTCAGCGGCATCAGCAGCCTGTGGGCGCTGTGGCTGTACCGCAAGGGGCACGCGCGCCATTTCTCCTTTCTATGCGGGGCGTTGATGTGCTGGTCGCTCGGGCTGATGTACTGGCTGCTGTATTATATGCTGCGTGGCTACTCCCCGCCCGAGCCCAGCCCGGCCAACTTCGCCTGGTCCGGCTCGCACCTGTTTTTGATATCCGTCGCCATCAGCATGGCAAGCGATGAAGAGCGCGCGTGGCATCCCCCGCTTGCGCTGCTCGCACCCGCGCTCACGCTGCCCTTTACCTATACCTGGTTCGCGCTGGGCGAGGTCACCAGCCCCACCATCAACCTGTTATGGGGGTTGGGGTTCGCGGTGCTCAGCTATGTCAGCCTGCGCGGTCTGATGTACGCCCACAGGCAGCGCGACCGCAGGCGTATTCTGTACCACGCCCTTGTGCTGGCGCTGGTATTGTTCAACGAGATGATGCTGCACATCTCCCTGTTCCTCTGGCCGGAGGACTACCTGCATTTCAATGGGTATTACGCGTTTGACATGCTGGTCACGCTGATGCTGGCGCTGCTCACCCCCGCGCTGATCCGCGCCGCGGCAGAGCGGCCAGTCAACATCGCGCGTGCCTGATCAGAACTCATAAAAGGCTGCCCGCAACTGCTTGCGGGCAGCCTTTCCTTATATAGGTCAAGCTATTGCTGAGAGTAAGCCACCATGCTACCGGAGATGTGGGCGGACTTGCCGTCGGGCAGCAGCACCTTGTACCAGCCGCCCTTCTCCACCGCGATGACGGGGTACCTGGCGCCGGGGTCTGCCTTTCCCACGATGGCGTCCTTCATGGAGGGGCCGCCGCGCAGGTTGGCCTGGCGGGAATGCGTCACCACCACGGTGCCCACGTAGGTCGTCCAGGAGTTGTACAGCCGCGCCGCGGCCAGTATCGCCTCTTCGCGGGTGAGCGGGTGGGTGGGGTAGAAATTGTGCTCCCCATCCAGCTCCATCACGGCCTGCCCGTTTTGAATGTCCGTATGGTCCAGCACCGTAAGCACCATGGAGGTCAAATCCTTAGTGCGCCAGTCATTGGCATCGTAGGGGGCGGTGCGTCCCGCGTACTGCTGGGCCACCTGGATGTCCGCCATGTCCGCGATATAAGGGTCGTTGGTGTGGTTCAGCTCGGGGTTGGGGTCGCCCATGTCCAGCAGCGCGCCGTACAGCTCGGCCGCTGCCACGCCGCGCAGCACCATGTCATACTGGGCGCCCGCGCCGGAGGCAGCGTATTCCTCCTTGGTCAGATAATAGTGCGCGCGTTGTGCCTCGGGGTTCTTGGTCTTCAGGCGCACCACATTGGTCAGCAGGTTATGCAGGTCGGTCCAGGTGCACAGGCCCTCTACCTTCATCCCCTCGGGCACGATACCCAGCTTGCGCGCGGCGTTGATTTCATTGGCGCGGCGCTGCTCGGGCGATGGGATGGCCGTGGGACGCGGAGTAGGCTTGGGCGTAGGCGGCGTGAAGGGCTTTGGCTGTCTGTCCGTCAGGAATTGATTCATCACAAAGCCGTTGAACATGCCATACTGTACGTGCGACCACTGGCCGCCCACAAAGTCGCTGTACACCATCACGCTCTTGCCGTAGGGGATGGTGGTGATGACCTTGGCGTCGGTGCCGGCCTGTTCGCGCATATTGACGGACTTGCCGTTTTCGGTCTTGATGTACATGGTACCGGCGCCCGGGTCGTAGATGGAGGCGGATACCGGCAGCAAGCCCAGCAGCAGCGCCAACAACATCATCAGGGCGATTATTCTCTTCATAGCGTCCTCCCTATCCCTTTTTATCTGGCTTTCCTATTTCACAAGTTCCTTGGCCGCGGCCAGCAGGGTTTCGGGGGTGGCGCTTTCCAGCACCAGGCTGCGGTTGATGCCCTCATCCTTGTTGAACCAGGTAATCAGGCCCATGCCGCTTTCGTTGTACATCATCTCGGCCTGATACTCGGCCAACTCGGCGGCGGCAAAGTGCTCCCACGGCACCATCTGTCCGGACGGGTCATAGGGTTCGGTATCCTTGGCGGCGAAAAGCAGGTAGTTCTTGCCATCCAGCTGGTAGGACACCAAGCCGGCCGGGCTGTCCTTCCCCAATTTGAAGTACTTGACATCCGTGGCGCCCTGCGGGGCAGCGAAGGTGATGCCCAGCGCCTCCCCCAGCGCCTTCTCGTCGGATGCCTCATACGGGGCGACCAGCGTGCCAAAGGGGATGATGTCCGGCTCGCTCATCAGCTCCTGCTCCCACTCGGCATTGGCATAGGCCAACTTCATCAGCTTGTCCAGCGTAGCGCCAATCGCCATGGAGGCGTTGAACACCTGCTCGTTGCGCGCGTCGTACCACATCACCACGCCCGCTTCCCCCTCGGTATACATCACACGACCGGGATAAGCGCCAATCATCATCTTTCTGTCGGTTTCCCATGGGAAGAACATGCCGGAGAGGTCCTCCATTTGTGTGCCCTTGAATGCGCGGATGGCGCATTCCGATCCCTCCCAGGTAAACTGCACCTGGAAGATGACCGGCCCGTCCTTCCCCTTGATGTAGGAGTAGCGCGCGTCCGTCGCCCCCTCGGGCAAAGTGGCGCCGAAGGTGCCCGATTCCTTGGCTGCCTCCTCGGCGGTGGCTTCAACGACTGGGTTGGGCAGACCTATGGCGGGGCCCTGTTCGGCCAGCGCCAACGGCAGGGAGAGTGTGACCAACAGGGCCACCATGATTAGACAGGCAAGCATCCGTTTCATAAGGGTTCCTCCTTCGTTTCGGTTCGTATTTTTATTGATGGAGCAATCTCCGTCAAATCAAGGGTTGCATAGGGTCCCTGCCGGCTGCGCCTCCACGATGGGATACGGCTCAAGCGTCATCACCCCGTCATCCGGGATGTACAGCAGCGTCAGCAGGGCGAATATCACAAGCGCACAAAGCGATTTCATGGCCGCCTCCTGTATGTCGGTTGGTTGATGTCACCATCATCTCTTATATGCAATGAGTGCCGGTGCAAGGCCAAAATATGCCACCCAGTGGAAAGAAAATTTTCCGCCCTAAGCGTGTGCCTTATTTGTTACGAGAATATTGCCATAATCTTAACGATTTGGTATAATCTGGTGGGCTGCAACCAGGCCGCAAGCCCCGCGCCCCTTGGGCGCACAAAGGAGAGACGCATGAAAACCTTGCTCAAACGCGCCGCTGCGCTGATGATGCTGCTGATGCTCCTGCTGCCCGCGGTTACCCTTGCCCAGCCGCCGGTGACCGCGCCGCCGCCCCAGCCCAACCCGGAACAAGCCCCGGCTGAGGACACTGCGTCCGAAACCCCCGCCATAGCCGAGGGAACCGCAGCCCCAGAGCAGCCTGCCGCCCTACCCGAAGCCCCCGCGGGCCAGCACAGCGCCCCAGAGGGCTTTGAATACCTGAAGGCAGCCAAGGCCAACGTCAA
This sequence comes from uncultured Clostridia bacterium, assembly GCA_937874275.1. Lineage (GTDB taxonomy): Bacteria > Bacillota > Clostridia > Christensenellales > Aristaeellaceae > UBA1038. The sequence continues at coordinate 33,040 of CALNAU010000109.1, forward strand.
CAAATACTTCACAGCCATCCGCATCCCCGGCTTTGAGCACACCGTGTACGCCTTCACCGACAAGGGCGGCATCACCCAATTTCTGGTGTATGGCCGCCTGGACAAGAAGAAGGGCATGTACAAGACTGAGGTCAGCTCCCAGCTGATGGGTGACAGCCGCAGCTTCACCGTGACGGTGGTGGGCGACAAGCCCTACAAGGCCGTGTGGGATGACTTTGGCAAGCCCAAGGGCATCAAGCTGGACGATTCCACCCTCCCCCAGGGCTACCGCAAGACCAGCAAGACCGGCGTGAGCTACTTCACCAACCTGTTCAAACAAAAGGAGTACCGCGTGCTGGGCCGACTGGACGGCCGCGGCGACGCCTATTACCCGCCGGTGTACGGCAAGCCCAAGGCCGGCAGCCTGGCCATCGACATCAGCCAGGACAGCCTGCGCTTTCACCTGGACGGTGAAAAGTACTACCGTGTGCCCAAGGAGTACAAAAACGGCTTCGCGCTGCCTGTGTTCATCCGCACCCAAGAGGGGGAGCAGGTGGTGGTCTGGACCGACAAACCCATGCTCGACAGAAGCACCCTGAAATAGTCAGTTCAACATAATCAACCCGCCGCGCAGGAAATGAACCGCGCGGCGGGTTTTTCAATCTGCAGGGAAATTCCGTAGTGTATAGCCGGTGCCCTGCTCTTTACGCTGTGCTATAATGGCTGCAACATCATCACACCCCAAAGGAGGCCCATCATGAGCATCCGACAGGACGCAGACCGCATCATGCAGGCCGCGCTCAAAGCCGCGCAGCCCGATACCGCCGTGCGCGAGGCGCTGGACAATATTCGCTTTAACCCCGACGGTCGCCTGGTGCTGGTGGCCATCGGCAAGGCTGCCTGGCAGATGGCCAAGGCTGCCCACGATGCGCTGGGCAAGCGCATCGACCAAGGCATTGTCATCACCAAGCACGGTCACGTGCAGGGCGAGCTGGGCGGCCTGACGCTGCGCGAAGCCGGGCATCCTGTGCCCGATGACAACAGCTTTTCCGCCACCCAGGAGGCCATTGACCTGGTGAAAAACCTGACGGCCAAGGACAGCGTGCTGCTGCTGATATCGGGCGGCGGCTCGGCGCTGTTTGAGCAGCCGCTGATTACCCCGCAGGAGCTGCAGGGCATCACCGCGCAGCTGCTCAAAAGCGGCGCCGACATTGTGGAGATGAACACCATCCGCAAGCGGCTGTCCGCCGTGAAGGGGGGGCGCCTCGCCCAGATGTGCGCCCCGGCCAGCGTATACGCGGTGGTGCTGTCGGACATCATTGGCGACCCGCTGGACATGATTGCCTCCGGCCCCGCCTGGCCGGACAACAGCACCTCGGCCGACGCGCTGCGCATCGCCAACAAGTACCAGCTGGCCCTCTCGCCCGACGCCGCCGCCTGCCTGAGGCAGGAGACGCCCAAGGCGCTTGACAACGTACAAAGCCTGGTGACGGGCAGCGTGAAAGTGCTATGCCGCGCCGCAGCCGACGCCGCCCGAGCGCTGGGCTACAAGCCCTGCATCCTCACCGCCAGCCTGGCCTGCCAGGCGCGGGAGGCCGGCAGCTTCCTGGCCGCCATCGCCCAGTACCATCAGGATAGCGAAAAGAGCCTGTGCTTCATCGCCGGCGGCGAAACGGTGGTGACCCTAACCGGCACCGGCAAGGGCGGCCGCAATCAGGAGCTGGCGCTCGCCGCGGCCCAGGGCATCGCGGGCCTTCACGAAACCGCCGTGTTTTCCCTGGGCTCGGACGGCACCGATGGCCCCACCGATGCCGCCGGTGGCTACTGCGATCAGGATACCGCCGGCCGCCTGGCCGCCCAGGGTATCGACATCCACCATGTATTGCAGGACAACGATGCCTACCACGCGCTGGGCAAGGTGGACGGCCTCATCATGACCGGCCCCACAGGTACCAACGTCAACGACGTCAGCGTGGTGTTGATTAGGAGAAAGTGACGATAATGAAGCGGGGAGGTGCTTTTTCGAGAAAAAGCGCCTCCCCGTACCCCTCCGCAAAAAGCTTTAACAAGATAAACATATAGAAATATGAGAACCCATCTGCATATGATAAGCGAATGGGTTCTTATCTATGTGTGATGTGCGTACACTAGAAAATCTGCCCCGGCAATGTCATCTTCACCTTGGGCGGAAACGCTTCGTCATACGCGTCCACGGCCTCATCGCGGATGCCGCCAAAGGCCGCGTCTTCCCGGAAGACGCCGTGCACACCATCCAGCGCGCCGGGGTACAGCGGCAGCGCCATGAAGGCGTCCAAGCTGCCGCCGTCGGGCAGCGTGATGCCATGGCGCGATGCGGGTACAAAGCCAAAGCGGCCATAATAATCCGGGCTGCCGAAGATGAGCACCGCGCGCTCCCCCGCCTCGTAGGCCATGGCCAGCGTATGCCGCACCAGCGCACTGCCGATGCCCTGGCGCTGACGCGTGGGCACCACGCTCAGGGGACCGAAGGTGAGGGTATCCCATGCCCTGCCATCCTGCCCCTCCACCCGGGAGCGGCTGTAGACGATGCTGCCCACAATGTCGTCCCCCACTATCGCCAGCATATGCAACTGTGACAGATAACCCGCTGAATCCCGCAGCCGGTGCAGCAGGTAGTGCTCCACACAGCCGGGGCGGTATACATTCCAGAATGCCTCCCGGGTCAGGCGCTCCACCGCCGCGTAGTCGGCGGGCGTTTCCGGGCGCATCATCAGGTTCTCCATATGCCGCGTTCCCTTATGCCTTAGGTATCAATCCGTTTGATGTCGGATAGCGCTTTGTTTCTGTATACCAGGTCTCCCCGGCTGGTGAAGCCCTGCCCCTCCCAGAACGCGTTGCCGCCCTGGTTGCGGTCAAACACCACCAGGGCCACCTTGTGGATGCCAAGCGCGGCCAGGGCAGCCAGCGCGCGTTGCACCAGCTGCCCGGCAATGCCCGCGCGCCTATGCTCGGGCGACACAGCCGTGTGGTAGATATAACCCCTGCGGCCGTCATGTCCGGCGATGATGACGCCCACGATGTCGCTGCCCGTGGTCGCCACATAGCAGGTTTGCGGGTTTCTATCCAGGAAACGCCCGATGCCCTCCCTGGAATCGTCCAGGTTATTCAGCCCCATGCCCTTGCAGGACAACCACAGCCGGTACACGGCTTCATAGTCATCCAGGGTCATTGCCCGTATGGTCGGCACGTTGTTCACCCCTTGCGGCGGTTATTCCTTGTCGTACTTGCGGATAATCGCCTGCGTGCCCTCATCGCCATAGCCTTCATCGGCTAGTTGGCGATAGGCGGCCAGCGCTGTATCCAGCACCGGCAGGCTCAGCCCGCGGTCGGCGGCCTCCTCGTGGGCCAGGCTCATATCCTTGATGAAGTGCTTGATATAAAAGCCCGGGCGATAGTCGCCCTCCGCCATCTTGGGGCCATTGTTGGCCAGCTGCCAGGAGCCGGCGGCACCGCCGGTGATGGTGCCCAGCATCTCATTCACGTCCAGCCCGGCCGCCTTGGCGTAGGCAATGGCCTCGGCCACGCCGCTGACGGCGCCCGCGATGACAATCTGGTTGGCCATCTTGGTATGCTGGCCCTTGCCCGCGCTGCCCGCGTAGCGGATGGTCTTGCCCATGGCCTCAAACACCGGCGCGCACCGCAGGAAGGCATCCTCATCGCCGCCCACCATGATGGCCAGCGTGCCGTTGCGCGCACCAGTATCGCCGCCGCTTACCGGCGCGTCCAGCGCCTGCAGGCCCTTCTCCTTGGCCACGCTGTAGATGCGCTCGGCCAGCTTGGGCGAGGTGGTGGTCATATCAATCAGCGTGGCGCCCGGCTTGGCCGACAGGATGATGCCGCCCTGGCCGAAGTAGACCTCTTCCACATCCTTGGGAAAGCCCACCATGGTGATGACGACATCGGCCTCGCGCACACAGCCCTTGATGCTGTCGTGCCATACTGCCCCCTGCGCCACCACCTCCTGTGCGGATTCGCGCCTGCGGCTGTACACCTGTACGTCGTTGCCCGCCTTAAGCAGGTTGGCCACCATGCCGCGGCCCATCACCCCGATGCCGATGAATGCGATGTTCATGAAACCCTCCTATATGGTTTTATAATTTTGAAATCAATGCCTCGTAGAATGCCTGCATCTTGGCCAGCGCCTTCAGGCTGATGCGCTCATCATGGCTGTGCACCAGGGCACGATCCTGCCTGGTCCACGCCAGGGCGCTGAAGCGGTACACATGCTGGCACACACGCGCGTAGTGCCTGGCATCCGTGCAGGCGGGGAACAGGTAAGGCGCAATCAGCGCCTCAGGCCAGGTGTCGGCCACCGCCTCGGTCAGCACCTGCCAGGTGCTGTCGCCAGTTATACTGGGCGGGCTGGGCTCGCTGATGGGGCGCATGGATACCTCCAGCCCCTTGCCGCGCAGCAGCCGCTCCGCCCGGCGTCGGACAGACTTGCTGTTTTCCCCCGGCAGAATGCGCACGCTGGCCGTGGCCGAAGCCTGGTCGGGCAGCACATTCACCGCTTTGGAGCCCGCCAATGCCGTAAAGGCGCAGGTGGTGCGCAGCAGGGCGTTCATCTCGCCCCCGCGCATGGCGGCCCACAGGCTGATGAAGGGGCGCAGCGGCGACAGGTTAGCATACACCAGCCGCCAGGGCAGCCGCGCGTGGCGGCCTGCATCCTCCATCAATTGGCGCACGGGCGGTGTGTAACGCAGCGGCCACGGCCAGCGCTCTATCACGCGCACTGCCGCGGCCAGCTTGCCCACCGCGGTATGCCTGGGCGGCATCGCCGCGTGGCCGGGGACGGCCCTGGCGGTAACCGTCAGCTCAGCCAGGCCCTTCTCCCCCGTGCCGATAAGCGCGCAGGGCAGGTGCAGGCCGGGCAGGGCATCGGGCACCACGCCGCCGCCCTCATCCAGCACAAAGGCGGGCTGCACGCCCCATTCCTGCAGGGCGCTGAGGATGGCCTCGGCCGTGGGGCCCATGATTTCCTCGTCGCCAGAGAAACACAGGTAGATATCATTGAGCGGCACAAAGCCCTTGGCCATCAGCCCGTCGGCCGCCTCCATGGCGGCGGTCAGCGTGCATTTGGTATCCAGCGCGCCGCGTCCCCACACAAAGCCCTCAGCAATCTCACCGGAGAAGGGCGGCTTGGTCCAACCCTCCGCCTGCACCGGCACCACATCGTAGTGGGACATCAGCACGGCGGGCGCCTCCTGCGATTGGCCCACCCAGCGGTAGATGATGCCCTTTTGCGCCACCAGCACGCGGGCACAGTTGGCCGCCACATTGGGAAACAGCTCCTGCAGCCGCTCCTGAAAGCGGGTAAACTCCGCCGCGTCCTCCAGCGCCGGGTCGCGGTAGGCCACCGTCTGGCACTGCAACAGCTCGCCCAGCTTGACCGCGATGGGCATTTCGGGCACCGTCACCGGCCGCGGCCCCGCCTGGCGGAAACCCGCTGGCGGCTTGAACCGCATGGTGCGATAGACCAGCCACCCCACAAACCCCAGCACCAGCAACAGGGGAATCAGCCACAGCAACATAGTATCGCTCCGTTCGTATGTGATGGGGGAAACGCGGTTAGCGGTTAGCGGTTAGCGGTTAGCGGTTAGCGGTTAGCGGTTAGCGGTT
>CALNAU010000110.1 GCA_937874275.1 uncultured Clostridia bacterium
TCACGCGATTTATCCAGTGTTTTCAACGTGTTGAGGGTTTTTCAGCAGGCCCTATATAGCAGTAGATGGACTTTGCTTTAGGAGAACCAGATATGCAAATCAATAACTACACCGACATACATGCCCACCTCCTGTATGGTGTGGATGATGGCCCCCAAACATTAGAGGATTCCATGAGAATGCTCGAACTTTCCAAGGCCGAGGGGATACGCACCATCATCGCGACACCGCACTATGGCATCGAAAATGGCCATGCGCCTGATGCTGAGATAATCCGCTCCCGGTTCAAAGAGGTTCAGACCAAAGCGGCGGTGGCGTATCCCGAGATGCGGCTGTTTCTGGGGTCCGAACTGTATTGCGCACCGGACAAGGTATTGCAGAGGTTAGATGAGGGAAAGGCTCTGCCGATGGCCGGCACGAGATATATTCTGCTGGAGTTTCTCGAGTGGGGTGACAGGCAGGAAACAGCGGAACATATCACCAGCACGATGCTCGACATCGCGACGACAGACTGGCTTCCGATCCTCGCCCACGCGCAGCGCTATAAAGATTTCAAAGGGAAGCAAGGCCTCTATCGAACGCTGGTTGCAGGAGGCGTCTATTTGCAGATCAACGCCTACGATTTGGCGGACCGGGCGGATGATTGGACGCGTCAGAACACTCGCTGGTTGGTACAACACAAGCTGGTCCACTTCATCGGCACGGACTCGCACCGGCCGGACCACCGTCCGCCCGCCATGCGTTCCGGGGTGGCCTATCTATACGATCACTGTGAGGAATCCTATGTGGATGCGCTGGTACATGGCAACGTTGAGAAACTGCTCGCAGGAGAAAGGGTGTAGTTACACATCTGAAAATTGCCTCTATATGCCAAGAATCATCTTATCGATGAGTTCGGCTGTTCCTTTTGTTCTCAAAATCACGAATGTTTGCCTGAAGGATGCTTGCGCGCCCAATATGTTAGAAAAAATCCCTCGATTGCTCGAGGGATTCTTGGTGGTGCTTACTGGACTCGAACCAGTGACCCCATCGATGTGAACGATGTGCTCTACCAACTGAGCCAAAGCACCGGGCGCTTCTCATGGAAGCGAATTATATATTATCAAATATGACCTGGCCTGTCAAGCGGAAAATTCGGTCGATTACATGCTGTGCGGGGGCATATATAATGAATTCGGTTCATGATAGTTGATGGAATGGCTCGGCTGTGTTTGCCTTTTACGCTTGATGCCGGCTGAGCGCGTAGCGCGTCAGCAACTGGCTGCCCAGCAGCAGCGCCTCTTCATCCACATCAAAGTGACCATTGTGGTGGGGCACATTGGTGCCCGGGCGGCCATAGGTGCCCACATAGATGTAGGCGCCCGGCGCCAGGTTGAGGAACTCGGCATAGTCATCCGCGCCAAGGCGCGGCGGTCGGTCCGTCACCAGTTCCACGCCCGGCAGGCCTTCATACAGCGACATCAACTCGGCGCAAACGTCCGGGTCATTAAAGAGCGCAGGGGCATAATCGGTGAAGGTGACCTCCGCCTGGCAGCCGTATTGCGCGGCAAGGGCGTGTGCCAGCGAATCAATTCTTTCATTGATACGCACGCGGGTTTCCTCGTTGACAAAGCGGGTGGTGCCTTCCAATACAGCGGTGTCTGCCACGGCGTTGTAGGCGCTGCCGGCGCTCATTTTGCCAACGCCGATGATGACAGGCTCCACCGGGTCGGTCAGGCGGGTGGCCAACCCTTGCAGGGCTGTCACCATCAGGCTGGCGGTATACAGCGCATCCGCCCCCAGGTGGGGCGTGGATACGTGGGCGCTGACGCCCTGCACGCGGATGGTGAAGGCGTCGCAGGAGGCGTTGTTGGCGCCGGGCTTGATGCCTACTTGCCCCAGGCGCATGGCGCTGTCCGCATGCAGGCCCAGCACCCGCTCAACGCCCTCCATCAGACCAGCCTGTATGAAATGCTTTGCGCCGCCGCCGACTTCCTCCCCCTGCTGGAAAAACAGGCGGATTTCACCCTTCAAATCAGGCTGGGCCTTGAGCGCCATGGCGGCGCCCAACAGCGAGGCCGTGTGCATATCGTGCCCGCAGCTATGGGAGAAACCCTCATGCTTTGAGCGATAATCCACCTGCTTTTCGTCGGGCACGCGCAGCGCGTCTATGTCCGCGCGCAGCACGGTGATGGGGCCCGGTTGCCGGCCGCGCAGCACGCCATAGACCCCCGTCTCGGCGACTCGCCGGTGTTCAATGCCCATCGCGTCCAGCTGCTGCTCAATGTACGCCGCCGTCTTGTATTCCTGCAGGCTTTCCTCGGGGTGCATATGCAGCCACCGGCGCATGTCGATGATTTGCTTGCTGTTTCGCCCATAGATTTGTTCGATTGTCATGGTGTTCTCCTTCATTGTCAAAGCCCATTAAATCTCTTTTTGCTGGTCATCAGGCAGACGCGCGAATCGCGGCTGCGTCAGCCCGTTTACCGTGACCTCTTCCTCCCACATGCCAAGCGGGCGCACCCACAGGCCGTGCTCCCCATACAGCGCCTGGTAGACGACCATATCTTCCAGCGATTCTGAGTGGCGGGCGATGCCCACCAGGCGGTATAGGCCGCCCTTGTAATGCCGGTAGAGCCCGGGGGTTGTGCTCATGCTGACCTCCTGTGTGCGGAATGTGTGGATTCTATCATAAGTGTCCGGACAATGTCAGCACTCGAATCGCTTAGCCGGAAGGCCAACTCCCCTTCCCTTCACAGGCGGCTTGGTTGACAGAAATCAAGACCAGCTATAAAATTGCTTATCTATGGTGTTCCAAATTGTTTAAGTGAGGGATTGCATGACCTACAATACCATTCGCAATGTGTTGCCGCATTTCTGCTTCAAGGGGAAATACAAGGGCGTACAGGAGCTGACCAGCGGAAACGTCAACAACACCTATGTGTTGGAGTATCAGGATGGCCCGGTCACGCGGCTGTACACGCTGCAGCACATCAATACCTATGTGTTCAAGAACCCCCACGAGGTGATGAGCAACATCTTTGCGGTAACCAGCCACCTGCGCGAGGCCATGGCCCGCAACAATGAGGACGCGAACCGCCGGGTGCTGGAACTCATCAAGACCAAGGAGGGCAAGAACCTCTACGAGGATGATGACGGCGATATCTGGCGCGCCTACACCTATATTTCGGATGCCTCGGCGCTGGATATCGTGCGCACCCCCCAGGAGATGGAGGAGGTTGGCCGCGGCTTCGGGCAGTTCCAGAAGCTGCTCTACGATTTTCCCGCGCAGGAGCTGTACCCGTCCATCCCCAACTTTCATCACACCACCAAACGGTTCTATACTTTTGTGCACGCGTTGGATCGGGACAAGGCCGGCCGCGTGCGCGAGGTGGAAGACGAGATTGAGTTCATGTTCGACAGGCGGCGCATGATGGGCGAAATTGTGCGCATGCTGGATAATGGGCACATTCCCTACCGCGTGACCCACAACGACACGAAGTCCAACAACGTGCTGCTGGATAACGCCAGCGGCAAGGCCATTTGTGTCATCGACCTGGATACCGTCATGCCCGGGTCATCCCTCTATGATTATGGCGATGCCATCCGCTTTGGGGCCTCCACCGCCGCCGAGGACGAGCCCGATGTCAGCCGCATCGCGCTGGATATGGACAAGACCAAGGCGTTTACCCGCGGCTTTATTGAGGAAACCAACGGCTTTCTGACCAAAGAAGAGCTTAGCCACCTGCCGCTGGGTATCAAGGTGCTCACCTGCGAGCTGGCCATGCGCTTTTTAACGGACTATATTGATGGTGATGTATATTTCAAGGTTAATTCACCGGAACACAACCTGGTGCGCGCCCGCGCGCAGATTGCCCTGCTGAAGGACATTGAGCGCCGCGAGCAGGACCTGCAGGCGATGACAGAGCGGTATATCGCGCGTGCGTCCGCGGCCATCAAGGGTTAATCATCTGTCTGCACGTAGACCAGCAGCGTGCCCTTTTCGACGCCAATAAGCGCGCGGCCGCATTTGGTGCCCGCGTTGCTGACGCCCAGAGGGAAGTGATGGCTGAGGGTCAAATCATCGGCCTCGTAATCCAACCCACGCAAGGAAACACCCCGGCTGTGCCTGCTGTGGCTGAACACGGATACCACCTGCCCGGCTTTGGCGGGGATCAGTAGGTGATCGTTCGTGAGGGTGTATATGGTGAAGCGCCGGTCAATCAGGCGCAGCTGACACCCCTTCGCGCTCCATCCGCCCATTAATTGCAGGGCGGCCAGAAAGTGATCTTCCCGCGGCCCACCGGTGACGCCAAACAGCCTGAAGCGCCGATAACCCTGCCGATATCCCAGCTTGATGGCCAGCGACAGGTCGGTATCATTTTTGCGCACAGGGTAGCGAAGCAGCGGTACGCCCGCTATGGGCTTGGGCCAGGAATCCATATCACCCACCACCACATCCGGGCGCAACTTCAGGGCGCGCAGTGCGCCATAGCCGCCGTCCGCGGCAATCAGCAGGTCGCCCTTTTGCGGATGCAGCCCCCTTGGGCTGACGTCACCGGCCCCTACGATATAACACGTTCCCCGCATTGCGCACGCCCCTTTCAGATGAGGGCAGTATACCATCTGCGCCGACCGGGGAAAAGGGAAGGAGTACCCTTTGGCAAAAGCAAAGAGCATCTACGTCTGCAACGACTGCGGCTATGAATCGCCGCGGTGGTATGGCAAATGCCCGGCCTGTGAGGCGTGGAATACATTGGAAGAAGCGCTGCCCGTTGCCGCAGTTGCCGCCGCAAAGCCAAAGGAGCATAAGCAGCGCGGCGGCACCGGTGCCGAGGCGCTGCCCATGAACGCAATTGAAGCAGACCTGCAGCTGCACCAGCCCACCGGCATCGGCGAGCTCGATCGCGTGCTGGGGGGCGGCATTGTAGAGGGCTCACTTTTGTTGCTGGGTGGTGAGCCGGGTGTCGGCAAGAGCACGCTGCTGCTGCAGATGTGTGCCCATCTGGCGAACCAGGGCAAACGCGTGCTGTATATTTCCGGCGAGGAAAGCGCGCGGCAGCTCAAACTGCGCGCCCGGCGCGTAGGGGCGGACGGCCCCGGCCTGCTGGTGTTGGCAGAAAACGCCATGGATGCCATCGAGCAGAAATTGACGGATTTAGCGCCCGACTACGTCATCATCGACTCCATCCAGACCATGTATCGCCCCGAAATGGCCAGCGCGCCCGGTTCGGTCAGCCAGGTTCGCGAAAGCGCCTCCTTGCTGATGCGCTACGCTAAGACGGCCGGATGCGCCATCTTTTTGGTGGGGCATGTCACCAAGGAAGGATCGATTGCCGGGCCGCGCGTGCTGGAGCACATGGTGGATGTGGTGCTCTATTTCGAAGGGGACTATCAGCGTGAATACCGCCTGCTGCGCGCAGTGAAAAACCGCTACGGTTCGGTGAACGAGCTGGGCATCTTTGAGATGACCGGGGAGGGCATGAAGGAAGTGGCCTCGGCCTCCGAAATGCTGCTGTCCCAACGCGTGCGCGGCGCCAGCGGCTCGGTGGTGTTCTG
>CALNAU010000111.1 GCA_937874275.1 uncultured Clostridia bacterium
CGGATCAGTTGCGCGCGCTGTCGGGCTATGATATCATCGCGGGCAGCCTGGATGGCGCACCCTTCTATCAGCGACAACCAAGCGGAGAAAAGGTGTGCCTGCTGATTGGCAGCGAAGGTGCTGGGCTTTCCCCGCAGGTCGCGGCCATGGCCACGCAGCGCGTGCGGCTGCCCATGCCGGGGCGGGCTGAGTCGCTCAATGCGGCGATTGCCGCCTCGATTATGATGTATGATTTTGTCCGCGAATGGGAGCAGCCTTGAGCGCGGGGGAGGATATGGCTTGCATTTTGTAAACCGCTTCAAGCGTACTTTTATAGGCGACCGGGCATTCTACCGCACGGTCGCCAAGCTGATTGTGCCCATCATTGTCCAGATGTTTGTGACCAACTTTGTCAATCTGTTGGACAACATCATGGTGGGCCAACTGGGCACGGCAGAGCTATCGGGCGTGGCCATCGGCAACCAGCTCATCTTCGTATACAACCTGTGCATCTTCGGCGGGCTGTCCGGCCCCGGCATCTTTGGCGCGCAGTTCTACGGCGCCGGTGACCTAGAGGGGCTGCGCAACTCCTTCCGCATGAAGCTGTGGGTGCTGCTGGGCATCTTTGCGGCCTTTCTGACCATTTTCCTGGGTTGGGGCAGAGACTTGATATCTCTGTACCTGACCGGGGATGGCGACCCGCAAACCGCGCAGCGCATGCTGGGGCATGGGCTGGACTATCTGCACATCATGCTCATCGGCTTCCTGCCGTTTGCCTTCACCACGGCCTATGCGGGTACGCTGCGCGAGACGGGGGAGACCATGGTGCCCATGCGCGCCGGTATTGCCGCCGTGTTGACCAACCTGGTGGGCAACTGGCTGCTGATCTACGGCAACCTGGGCTTTCCACAATTGGGTGTAAAGGGTGCGGCGATTGCCACGGTGATCAGCCGCTTTGTGGAGCTGGCCATCATCGCACGCGCCATGCACGGCAGTTCCGGGCGGTTCGAGTTTATGCACGGCGTGTACCATACGCTGAAGGTGCCGCTGCAGCTGGTCAAGAAAATCCTTAAAAAGGGTTCGCCCCTTTTGCTCAATGAGTTTCTCTGGTCGATGGGCATGGCCACGCTTAACCAGATATATTCCATGCGCGGGCTGGACGTACTGGCCGGCATGAATATTGCCAACACCGTCAACAGCATGTTCAACCTGTTCTTTATCTCCATGGGTAGCGCCATTGCCACCATGATAGGGCAGCACCTGGGCGCCAACCGCATGGTGGCGGCCAGGCGGGATGTGTGGCGGCTGATGTTTTTCAGCGCCGCAAGCTGTGTTGTCATCGGCGGCATCATGATGTTAGCCTCTCCATACTTCCCGCTGCTTTACAACACCACCGACCATGTGCGCCACCTGGCCACCAGCTTCATGATGGTGATGGCCCTCTTTATGCCCATGTACTCCACGTCGCACGCCTGTTACTTCACGCTGCGCTCGGGCGGGGCAACCTTCCTCACATTCCTGTTTGATTCCGGCTACATGTGGGTCATCAACATCCCCCTGGCGCTGGCGCTCACCCATTGGACCAGCATCCCGATTATCTGGCTGTATCCCCTGTGTGAATTGGCCGGTGTCATCAAAATGCTGATTGGCCTCACCATCGTGCGGCGCGGCCGCTGGGTGAAGAATATCGTGCATTAAGGGAATGTCGGTATAGCACAAAGCGGGCGGCCGTTGGCCGCCCGCTTTGTTGAGAAGCACTATTGGTTGGACTGATTTGTACCCAACTTCTGAAGCACCTTGATGGCAATGTAGAACAGCGTCAGAACCAGAAACACGCCGGCCAATCCAAGCCCGGTGGCGATTAAACCCTTTGTAAAGACAGACATTTCATTTCCTCCTTGCGCAATCACATGTTGAGCAGCATGCTTACCAAGGTGATAATCATGCCGCCGGCCACGATGGAGCCCAGCTGCCCGGAGACGTTGGCGCTGGTGGCCTGCATCAGGACAAAGTTGTAGGGGTCATCCTCCTTGGCCATTTTTTGAATCACGCGCGCGCTCATCGGGAAGGCCGAGATGCCCGCCGCGCCAATCATCGGGTTGACCTTGTTCTTGCGGAACAGGTTGAGCAGCTTGGCAAACAACACGCCGCCCGCGGTATCAAACACAAAGGCGAACAGGCCAAGCGCCATGATGAGCGCCGTATCCCAGCGCAGGAAGTTGTTGGCCACCATGGTGGAGCCAATGGTCACGCCCAGCAGGATGGTGACCAGGTTGGCCAGCTCGTTCTGCGCGGTTTTGCTCAGGCGCTCCAGCACGCCGCACTCGCGAATCAGGTTGCCGAACATCAGCGCGCCGACTAACGGGGCGGACATGGGCACCAGGATACCCGCGACCAGTGTAACGATTACCGGGAAGAGAATCAGCGCCGTGCGGGATGCCCGCTGCTCCTGATACTCCATGCGAATCTGGCGTTCGGCCTTGGTGGTCAGCGCGCGGATGACGGGCGGCTGAATGACGGGCACCAAAGACATATAGCTGTACGCGGCTACCGAGATGGGGGCCATGTACTCCACCAGGTTGAAGTGGTTGGCCACATACAGGGTAGTGGGGCCGTCGGCCGCGCCGATGATGCCGATGGCACTTGCCAGGCGAAGCACCAGGCTATCATCCGCACCGGGCACGACAAAGGGAATCAGCAGGATTGACACCAGGAAGGTGGCAAAGATGCCGAACTGTGCTGCCGCGCCGAAGAATATCATGGATGGGTCTTTCAGCAGCGGGGTGAAGTCAATCATGGCGCCCACGCCGATGAAAATCAGCACCGGGAACAACTCATTGGAGATGCCCGCGTCAAACAGCACCTTGAGGAAGCCGGGGGCCTCCGCCGTGCCGATAACGGCCGGGGCCATCATCTCCAGCACCGGGGGCAGGTTGGCCAGGATGGCGCCAAAGCCGATGGGCAGCAGCAAGGCCGGCTCATAGTCCTTCTTGACGGCCAGATAAATCAGCACGCCTGCAATGATGAACATCACCAGCGTTTTGATGCCATCCATGGAGAAGAGGAAGGTGATGCCTGAGAACAGGTCGCGCAACAGTACAGAAATGTCCATGAATGTTTTCATTCTCCTTTAAGTAAGGTAGCGTCAGGGGTAAAAGGGTGCTGATTATACATAGGCCCCAAGGGCGCGTAGCGCCTGGTAATCCAACGGCACACGCCGCCCAGGCCGGGGTAGAGCAGGCGCTCAGATATGTTGATGTAGTCCAGCTTGTCGCGAATCTCAAGCTTGACCGAGTGCGGAACAATCAGGCGGGTAAAGGCCTCCTCCGCGCCGGGCAGGCGGTCAATCAACAGGCTGACATCGCTGGAAACGGAAAACAAGGCATATTGATTTTCGATACGGCTGACAGCAGACGCCGGCTCAAAAAACAGGCAGAACGGCCGGTCGGACAGGGCGGCAAAATCATCCAAAGTAGGGGCTGCCCGGTCCAACGTATCCTGGGAGAACACGCTCACCGCGTCCTTGCGCAGCATTTTGCCCAGGGGTTCCGGCAGCAGGGCGTTGATGATGTCCATGTCCGCGATGATGATGGCGCCGTCCCGGTCGTAGGCGGTGACATCCTCGGTGGCAAAGTGCGCGGCCACCAGCGGAGAATAGCTCCAATCCAGTAGGCGGGTGGGCAGGCCGTAGTGCTGCCCGGTTGCCACCAACTGCCAGAAGGAGTTGATGCCCTGCAATTCGGCGTAACCATATCGGCGAAAGCTGCGCAGGATATGCTTTTCCAGGTCAAGGTTGTGCGCGCAGCAGCGGTTGAGCGCGGGAATCATGTCCCAATGCCTGTCCTTGACGCCGCGGAACACGCGGTTGTCGCGGTAGCGCTGAACGGAGGCATCCCACACGTCTTCAAAGACGGCGGCTTGCAGCTCATCCCAGCTGTTGACGGTGCGCTCGCGCACTTGGCATGCCTCCTTTCCGTTGCTGATGGAACCGTTTATTGCGCGGCGTTTGCCAGGCGCTCGATGGCGGCCCGCACGCGGCGCAAGGTCTCCTGTTTTCCCAGCAGGTATGCAATCTCAATCGCGCCGCCCGGCGTGCTCAGCTGGCCGCTGATGGCGATGCGCAGGGGCCACAGCACCGGGCCGTTTTTGCGTTCGGCGGCGGCAATAGCCTCCATGATGCTTTCGTGAATCACGCTCTCCTGCCAGGGCTCAATGCCCTCCAATACCGGCAGCATGAAGCGCAGCGCGTCCAGCGAACTCTCGATGGAGGATTTCTGCTTTTTATTGACATACAGGTCCAGCTCGTACTCCGGCATGTCCTTCAGAAAACGCACCATGTCCGGCACGCGGTTAAACACCTCGGTGCGGCCCTGCATCAGCTGAGCCAAGCGCTCGTAATCCATTTGTGTGCCGGAGAGCGCCTGGTCAAACCAGGGGCGCACCAACTCCAGATACCGCTCGGGTTCCAGCTTGCGGATATACTCGGTGTTGAACCACACCAGCTTTTCCATGTTGAAGATAGCGGGGGATTTGTTGAGTCCTTTGGTATCAAATGCCTCCACCAGTTCGTCTAGCGTGAAAAACTCCCGGTCTGTGCCCGGGCTCCAGCCCAGCAGGGCGATGAAGTTGATGATGGCATCCTTCAAAAAGCCCATGGCCAGCAGGTCCTCAAAGGAGGGGTCGCCGTAGCGCTTGCTGAGTTTGCGGGTGGCATCCTTCATCACCACGGGCAGGTGCACATAGGTGGGCGGGGTCCAGCCAAAGGCCTCGTAGAGCAGGTTGTACTTGGGTGCGCTGGACAGGTACTCGGTGCCGCGCGTCACATGGGTGATGCCCATCAGGTGGTCATCGATGACGTTGGCGAAGTTGTAGGTGGGCAGGCCATCCGCCTTGATGAGCACATTGTCATCCAGCGTGGCGCACTCCACCTCGATGCGGCCATAGAGCAAATCGTCAAAGCCAGCATGGCCTTCCAGCGGCACATTCTGGCGAATCACATAGGGCTCGCCCGATGCCATGCGCTGCTTGGCTTCGTCCTTGGGGATGCCCAGGCAATGTTTATCGTATTTGAAGGTTTCGCCCCGCGCGACCGCGGCCTGGCGGCGCTGCTCCAGTTCCTCCTTGGTGCAAAAGCAGGGGTAGGCATGGCCGCTCTCCACCAATTGCATGGCATGGGGCAGATACAGGTGCTTGCGCTGGGTCTGGATGTAGGGGCCATAGTCGCCGCCCACATCCGGGCCTTCATCATACGTAAGGCCGGCGGCGCGCAGCGAATCGTAAATCAGCTGAATGGCACCGGGCACCTCGCGCTCCTGATCGGTATCCTCGATGCGCAGGATGAACACGCCGTTGTTTTTGCGGGCCAGCAGGTAGGTATACAGCGCCGTGCGCAGGCCGCCCAGGTGCAGATAGCCGGTGGGGGAGGGGGCAAAACGGGTGCGAACTTGGGACATGGATAACTCCTTTTGTTGTAAAGAAGATGAAATCAAACAAGGTGAGAATTTGCCGCTTTCAGTGAGGAATTATTAGCTGCGCCTTCGGCGCGAACGCAGGGTATCCGGTAACGTCTAACCCCTAACCGCTAACTCCTCACCAATCATGCCGGCTTATAGCTGTCCTTCAGGCCAACCACCAGGTTGTAGACCGCGCGCTCGTCGGTGGAATCCCTATCCTTGCAGAAATAGCCCAGGCGCAGGAACTGGTAGGTGTCGCCTTCCTGGGCGCTTTCCAGTGCCCGCTCGCCAAAGCCGTTGAGGGTGGTGAGGCTGTTCTCGTTGAGCTGGGCCACAAAATCCTTGCGGTCCACATCGTCGGCGATGTCTTCCTCGCTCTTGAGCAGGGGCTCGTACAGGCGGAAAGCCAGCGGCACGCAGTCGGCCGCGTTCACCCAGTGCAGCGTGCCCTTCACCTTGCGATCGGCACCCGGGCTGCCCGAGCGGCTGTCCAGGTCCACCGAGCAGATCAGGTGGCTCAATGTGCCGTCCGGCGCCTTGACCACTTCTTCGCACTTGATGATATAGGCGCCCTTCAAGCGCACCTCTCCGCCCGGACGCAGCCGGAAGAACTTCTTGGGCGGATCTTCCATAAAGTCATCGGCCTCGATGTACAGCTCCTTGCCAAAGCTGACTAGCCGCTCCCCAAATTCAGGGTGGTCGGGGTGATACTCAATGGGCAGATGGTCAACCTCCTCGGCCGGCCAATTGTTCAACACCACCTTGATGGGCTTTTGCACCGCCATCAGGCGGGGCGCTTTGGCGCCCAGGTCGTTGCGCACGCAGTGCTCCAGCAGCGCGAAATCCACCACGCTGTCTGCCTTGCTCAGGCCAATGCGGTCCACAAAGTCGCGGATGGCTTCCGGCGTATAGCCGCGGCGCTTCATGCCGACCAGTGTGGGCATGCGCGGGTCATCCCAGCCGGATACATAGCCTTCCTCCACCAGGCGGCGCAGGTAGCGCTTGCTCATCACGGTACGGGTGAGGTTGAGCCTGGCAAACTCAATCTGCCGCGGGCCGTGGCTCATATCGCCGTGCTTGTCCTTGTGCGGCTCGCGGAAACCAGCTTGCTCCACCACCCAGTCATACAGGGGACGGTGGTCCTCGTACTCCAGCGAACACAGCGAGTGGGTAATGCCCTCGATGGCGTCGCCCAACGGATGCGCGAAGTCGTACATCGGGTAGATGCACCACTCCTTGCCGGTGCGATGATGCTCCTTATATAGGATGCGGTACATGGCCGGGTCTCGCATGTTGAGGTTGGGCGAGGCCATGTCAATCTTCGCGCGCAGCACATAGCTGCCCTCGGGGAATTCACCCGCGCGCATCCGGCGGAACAAATCCAGGCTCTCCTCCACCGGGCGGTCGCGCCAGGGGCTGTTGCGGCCGGGCTCGGTCAATGTGCCGCGGTAGGCACGCATATCCTCCTGGCTGAGCTCATCCACATAGGCCAGGCCGCGGCGGATAAAATCCTCCGCGATTTGGTAGCATTGCTCGTAATACTCGCTGGCAAAGTAAAGCCCGCCATTCCAGTCAAACCCAAGCCAGCGAATGTCGGCCATGATGCCGTCCACGTACTCGGTTTCCTCTTTGGCGGGGTTGGTATCGTCAAAGCGCAGGTTGCACAAGCCGTTATACTTTTCCGCCGTGGCAAAGTCTGCCACCAGCGCCTTGCAGTGGCCGATGTGCAGGTAGCCATTGGGCTCCGGGGGAAAACGGGTATGCACCTTGGTGCACCAGCCGCTTTTCAGGTCCTCATCAATGGCGTCCCATATAAAGTTTGTACGTCCCACATCCGCTTCCATCGCTGCCCTCCACTTTTGCCAAGATATGCACCATTATACAAGCGCAGCCAGTAAAGAACAAGGGGCGAAGCCCCGTGTGGCCTATGGCTGAGCCGCCTCCGGCGGGCTTTTCCGCTCCTGTTTCCCCTTGAGCACGCTGTACAGGGTGACCGACAGCAGCACCAGCACGGCCCCCAACAGCGTGAAGGGCCCGGGCGTCTCACCGATTACCAGGTATACCCACAGGGGGTTGAGCACCGGCTCCACATTGGCCACGATGGCCGCGGTAACGGGATTGACGCCCTGCCGCATGCCATGGGAAAAGAACAGGTATCCGCCTGTCAAGGAAAGCCCCATCAGCAACACGCCGATGATGGCTTTGGGATTCAGCACAACGGATGGATCAAATGGAATCGCCAGCAGCAGCAAACCGGACATCAGGTTGCCCAGGTAGGTATAATCCATCGGGTCGGTGTTGGGGATGCGGGCAGCGAAAAACACGATGGCAAAGGTGACAGCGCTCAGCAGCGCCAGCGCATCCCCCAGTGGGCTGCCGCCCCGAAAGCCGCCTACAAAACACAATATAACGCCAGCACCCGTCACGCACGCCGCCACGATATCCAGCCG
Organism: uncultured Clostridia bacterium; assembly: GCA_937874275.1. Classification (GTDB taxonomy): domain Bacteria; phylum Bacillota; class Clostridia; order Christensenellales; family Aristaeellaceae; genus UBA1038. The sequence goes on from CALNAU010000111.1 coordinate 7,883, forward strand.
CGTGGGCCGCTGGCGGAAGTACACCCAGCAGAACAGAATCACCACAATGGGGGCGGCATATTGCAGCACAATGGCATTGGCGGCGGTGGTCATCTTGTTGGCGATGATGAACAGGATAGAGGTGAGCGCGACGCCCAGTGCGCCCAACACCACGCCGGGCTTGAGGCGCACGCGAAAACTGCCCCGGAGCAAACCAAATGCCAGCGCGGCCAATGCCGCGCGCGCACCGACCAGCGATAGCGGCCCCCAGGGGGACCACTTGCTCAATACGCCCGAAAAACTCCAAGTGATGCTGGCCAGCATAATCAGCGCCGCGCCGCGCAGCCCGCCATGTTTGAGGCGCATTCATTGTCCTCCTACTTCACGCATGTACAGAAGCTCATTATAGTATTAGGCGACATAGTTGGATAAGTGCGACATGTTTTTTTCTTGTACAATCGCATATGGAGGCAGATTCGTTATCCACTTGTTGCCCGCGCCGGGCTGTGGTACCTTGTAACCAACAAAGAGGAGGGGTGTGGCGTGGTGGAGGCGGCGATGACCAGGTCGACCATGTTGATTGGGGAAGACGGCGTAGTGCGCCTGGCCTCGTGCCGCGTGGCGGTGTTCGGCCTGGGCGGTGTAGGCGGCTACGCGACCGAAGCCCTGGCCCGCAGTGGTATCGGCGCGCTGGACTTGGTGGATGGTGATGTGGTAGCGCCAAGCAACCTCAACCGCCAACTGATTGCCCTGCGCGGCACCATTGGCCAAAGCAAGGCGGCGCTGATGGCGCAGCGGGTGCGCGAAATCAATCCCGATATCAGGGTGCGTGCTGAGCATTTGTTTTATACGGCTGACACCGCGGACGCGTTTGACCTGACCGATTATGATTATGTATTGGACTGCGTGGACATGGTGTCCGCCAAGGTGGAGTTGGCCGTGCGCACGGCGGCACTCGGCGTGCCCCTCATCAGTGCCATGGGCGCCGGCAACAAGCTGGATCCCACCTGCCTGCGGGCGGGCGACCTGTTTGACACCACCGTGTGCCCCCTGGCCCGGGTGATGCGCAGGGAGCTGCGGGCGCGGGGGATTACCCGGCTGTCCGTCATCTACTCCACCGAGGTGCCCAGGCACCCGCATCCCACCAATGACGGTGAGTATCCTTTGGCAGACTCTCCCGCACGCCGCGCCACGCCGGGCAGCATGGTCTTCGTGCCGGGCGCCATGGGGTTGGCGATGGCGTCTTATGTGGTGCAGGCATTGTTGTTTGGTCGGTAAGGGCTCGCGCATACGCTCCATATTTGACGAAAAGATTGCATTATTAAGAAAATTCAATTACAATACTGCGTAGATTTCCTTCTTAATTTAAGGCGGTGAAGTTCTATGCGGGAATTGTTTGCGCAAATACCGGGCATGCTGGTGGATGCTGTTATTTATTCCGCCATTCTGCTGGTGTTTTTAATTGGCTTATCAAAATGTGTGTTTCCTTATCGGCGGGGGGCCAGGCTGCTGCGGCGCGCCACACGATCGCTGGAGCTGATGGTCACCAAGGAGGGGACGCGCCCTGTCTGGCAGGATCCGCTGTTCTTGGGCAAGCCCATGCAGGAAAACTGGAAGCGCTTTTTGCTCAACGCGGAGCAGCTGGACATGCGCGGGCTGTCCTGCAATTGCGAGGACTATATCAATGATGAGGAGGCATTTGGTTCCTACGCGCACCTGCAGCTGGCCGAGGTTATTCCCGGCCTGCTGACCTCCCTTGGCATTTTGGGCACCTTTATCGGCTTAATGCGCGGCCTGGGCAATCTGGACATCAGCTCCGCCGACAGCACCATGAAGGGCATTTCCACCATGATTGGCGGCATGACCTTCGCCTATGGCACATCCATCGCGGGCGTCACAGGCTCGTTGATATTCAATGTGTTTTTCCGCGCGTCGCAGGGGTCAGCCTGGAGCGCCATGGATGACTTTCACAGCGCCTTTGAAGAGCTGGTGATGAAGCGCCCAGTGGAGGACAGCGTATTCCACAAACTGCACCTGGAGGATCAGGCCGCGTTCCTCAGCCGCTCGTCGGCAGAGCTCAACCGCAGCCTGGCCACCGGCATTGAAACCGCTGTGGAACGCGCCTTTGTGCCCATCAGCCAGAGCATCAATGGCTTTATCCTGGCGGAGACACAGGGACAGATGGAGGGGCTCAACCACATCGTCAACCAGTTTGTACAGCAGATGGATGCGGCTTTGGGCGGACAGTTTCATCAGCTGGCCAAGACGCTCTCCAACATCAACCAGGCACAGTCGGTCAGCTTTGACTCCATCAGCCACACGATGAGTGCGGCCGATGCCATTTTGGGCACCATACAGCGCACCCACGCGGTTACGCAAACTGTGATTGAGCGCTTTGACAGCTATGTTGCGGAATTGACCCAGAGCCAGTCCGGCAACGCGCAGATGGCCGAATCCATGTCGGCCATGCTGCGGGGCATGCATGGCGCGCTGGAGCAGCAAAGCGAGAGCTATGAGCGCCTGCTGGCCGGGCAGCGCGATATGGAAGGCCAGATGCAGCAGTACGCCAATTGGTCCGGACGGGTGCTAGAGGCGGTAGAAAAACAGAGCGACGCCGCCATGGACCGCACCCATGAGGTGGCCAACCAGATGTCGGCATCCTCCAAGGCGCTCAGCGGCTCCTATGCCTCCTTTGTGGAGAACATTTCCACCGGCCTTGCCCGCACCATGGGCATGTTTGAGGAAAACATGCACGACATGATGACCCAGCTGGGCCGTCAGCTGGCCGGCATGGCGAATACACAAGGCAAGGATGCCAAGGGCAACCCGGTGATAGACTTGACCAGCATCTCCAAATTGCAGCAGGCCATGACCGATATGACCGCGGCGCTCAACAAGACCGTTGTCGCCATCGAGCAGATGGCCGAGGGCGCCTGACGTGATGGACGCGGCCAAAAAGCGGCGGCGCATTCGCCGGCAGGATGTGGGCAGCTATTGGATTTCGTTTTCCGATATGCTGTCCAGCATGTTGCTGGTGTTTATGCTGGCGCTGGTATTCAGCATCTACCAATACTATTCCCAGCTGGATATCAAAACCCGTGAGTTGGACGCGCAAAAGGCGGAGCTGGATCGCACCCAGATTGTACTGGCTGCCCAGGAGAAGGAGCTGGAGACCTCCCGCGTCGCCCTGATGGGCAAGGAGGAGGAGCTGGCCTCCATCCAGATACAGCTGGACCAGCAGGAGAACGACCTGCATGCCGCGCAGACCGCCTTGAAAACCAAGGAGGAGGAGCAGGTGATTCTGCAGCTGCAGTTGGCCGCCCAGCAGGATGCCATCAAGAACCAGGAAATGGTGCTGGCCAGCCAGCAGCGCCAGATTGACGACCTGCTTGGCCTGCGCACGGAGATTATCCGCGAGCTAAGCCGCTCCCTCACGGCGGCCGATTTGGGGGCCAAAGTGGACGCCAGCACGGGTGACATTGTGCTGGACAGCCAGCTGATGTTCGAGTCGGGGCTTGATATGATTTCCTACTCCGGTCAGCAGCAGTTGGCCCGGCTGATTCCCGTGTATCTCAGCGTGCTGATGCGCCCCGAATATGTGGACTATGTTGCCGAGATTATCATCGAGGGGCATACCGACAGCAAGGGCAGCTACCTGTTTAACCTGGAGCTGTCGCAGAACCGCGCGCTGGCGGTGGCAAAGTTCTGCCTGGATTTGCCCTCGCTGTCCGCGCAGCAGCGCGCTGTGCTCCAGGACATCCTCACCGCCAAGGGACGCAGTTACTCCAACCCCATCAAGAACCCCGATGGCACCGAGAACATGGATGCGTCCCGCCGGGTAGAAATCAAGTTCCGCCTCAAGGATACAGAGATGATTCAAAAGATGAACGAAATCCTTTCCGGGGTTCCGCAGCCGTGAAGAGGGCGGCCATTATCGCGGTCGTCCTGGTGCTGCTACTGGGCGGTGTACTGGTTTACGGTTTGATTGGTACGCGCCTGGGCATCACCCCGGTATCCGCACAGGTCATTCCGGCGACAGAGCAGCCGGGGGAATTTGCCCGCCTGCAGCGGGCGGTGGCACGCAATGCCTTGGTCGGCACCGCGTTTCAGCGGGAGATTGGCGGCAGCGCCGAGGAATACACCATCGTCATCTATACGGTGGCGCTCAAAAATACGGGCCTGCTACCCGCTGAAATGGCTGAGCTGGTGGTGTCTCCTGCGGCCAATGACGTGCTATGCTATACCGACCAATCCGCCCAGGGACGCATTCCGCAGGTGACGGTTCCGCCCGGCGAAACGGTCCAAATCCGCTGTGTGCTGCTGACCAAGACCACCGAACGTATGAGCACTGTGCGCGACCTGTACATCAGCTACTACGTTTGGGGGCATCCGTTCACCATCAAAATGACCCACGGCTGACGCCCTCACTCCCCGCAAAACGGCCGATTCAGCCGCTTTTTGGCTTGACAATACAAGCCCTGGCAGATATAATCACCCTTGCTGTTTATACAGCGCGCGGTCGTGGCGGAATCGGCATACGCGCACGTTTGAGGGGCGTGTGGGGAAACCCGTACGAGTTCAAGTCTCGTCGACCGCACCATGAAGAAAGCCTTGAAGTCATTGCGATTTCAAGGCTTTTTGATATTGGGCAGTCGGATTCATCCACCCGTTCCGGAGAAAGAAGGCGCACAAGTGTTTGACATGACGCAAAGCGGGGTATCATGACATCGGACAAAAGACTACAGAACGCAGAGGAGTACAACCATGGGCATAATTTCTTGGATTATCTTTGGTGCATTGGCTGGCTGGATTGCGAGCAAAATCACCGGACATGATGCCTCTATGGGGGCCATGGCCAATATCATTGTCGGTATCGTGGGTGCGCTGTTGGGCGGCCTGGTGATGAGCCTGATTGGCAAGACCGGCGTGGATGGCTTCAACCTGGGCTCCTTCCTGGTTGCGGTGGGCGGCGCGGTGCTGCTGCTGGCAATTTTTAAGGGTTTCAGAAAGAAGTAATTACCTGCGGGTATTGAGACACGGGGCGCATTGATATGCACCCCGCGTTTTT
>CALNAU010000112.1 GCA_937874275.1 uncultured Clostridia bacterium
CTGTTTGACCACAAGGCCGAAGAACTGGTGAAGAATGATGAAGGCCGCGTAGTTGGTGTCAAGGGCACGATGTCCGACGGCACCCCCTTTGAGTACACCGCCTCCAAGGCTGTAATGATTGCCACCGGCGGTTTTGGCGCCAATGTAGAGATGCGCCAGAAGTACAACAAACACTGGGCCGATCTGGGAGAGAATGTGGGCACAACCAATGTGGCCACCGCGACCGGTGACGGCATTGTGCTTGGTGAGGCCGCCGGTGCCAACCTGATTGGCATGGAGTGGATTCAGATGATTCCTACCAGCAATGACTCCTTTACCGCGGGCATCAACAACGCAATCTTCACCAACCTGGAGGGTGAGCGCTTTATCCGTGAGGACGGGCGTCGTGACGAGCTGTCAGCCGCCATTCTGGAGCAGCCGGGTCAGCGCTTCTTCAAGATTGTGGATACCCACACCACGGTGGACGAGCTGGGCGGCGTGACCTATAAGGGCGTCAGCATCGAAGACCGCGTGAAGGAAGAGTATGTAGCTTATGGCGAGACGCTGGAAGAGCTGGCCAAGGATGCAGGCATGGACGCTGCCAAGCTGATTGCTGCGGTGGAGCAGTATAACAAGGCCGTGGAAGAAAAGCAGGATCCGCTGGGCCGCCAGCTGTTCGATCAGAAGATTGACCGCGGTCCCTTCTATGCCATCCTTGGCGAGGTGAAGGTGCACCACACCATGGGCGGCCTGGAAATCAATGAAAAGACCCAGGTGTTGGATACGCAGGGTCAGGTCATGCCCGGTCTGTACGCAGCGGGTGAAGTGACCGGTGGTATCCACGGCTCCAACCGCTTGGGCGGCAACGCCATCACCGACGTGGTCACCTTTGGCCGCATTGCCGGACAGGAAATGGTGAAGGAGTAACCCGCAAAGGCGCAGGACCCGATTGACTACCTGCATGAATAAACCAAATCAATATGAAACACGCCGGGGGAGCCGTGTCTCCCCCGGCGTGTAATTTGTTTCAGGCTTTTATTACCAAGGCCTTGACCATTGATAAAGCAGCCACGGCTGTTCTTTGGCGCGCTACACGCGCAGGCGGTAGTTGTAGATGATGCCGCCGGAGGAACTTTCGTGGCGGAAGGCCTCGAAGCCGCGGCGGATGAGTTCGCCGTCCGGGTGGGCGCGCTGAAATTCATCATCGCCGTTGCAGATGATGAGCCAGCCGCCGGGCTTGGTGACGCGGCGCATCTCATGTAGCTCGCCCTCGTAGTCGTCGCCCACCACATGAAATGAGAGCATCAGGTTGATGTCTGTTATGTATTTTTCGTTTTGTCCGTTCTCGGGAACAGTTCAATAGTGGTTTTTATGGGGGTGTTCTGTTCGAGGAAACAGGTCAATGGTTTTTATCCGTTCGGGGCAACAAGTCG
>CALNAU010000113.1 GCA_937874275.1 uncultured Clostridia bacterium
ATACTTCGCTGGCGATCTGTAAGCCGGAGCGCTTATGGGGAGGGAGGTCAACCTGCGTCAGGTCGCCGGTGACGACGGTACGGGCATTCTTACCCATGCGGGTCAGGAACATTTTCATTTGTTCACTGGTGGTGTTCTGCGCTTCATCCAGAATGATGAAGGCGTCGTTCAGTGTGCGGCCACGCATGAACGCGAGCGGCGCCACTTCCACCGTGCCCTTTTCCAGCAGCGCCAGATAGGCATCCTGCCCCATCATCTCAAACAGGGCATCGTACAATGGGCGCAGATAGGGGTCAACCTTCTGGGCCATGTCACCGGGCAGGAAGCCAAGCTTTTCCCCAGCCTCTACCGCGGGGCGCGTGAGGATGATGCGCTCCACATCCTTGTTGCGCAAGGCCAGAACGGCCATGGCAATCGCCAGATATGTTTTGCCTGTGCCCGCAGGGCCTATCGCGACGGTCAGGTCGTTGTTGCGCATGGCATCCACGTAGGCCATTTGCCCGGCAGTCTTGCTGCGGATGCGCCGACCACGGTACGTGCATGCCACCACATCGCTGAAAATCTCCTCAGCCTGCTCGCCCTGTCCCTCGCGTACAAGGGAACACAAATAGCGCACCATGCCTATATCAATAGACTGCCCCCCATACAGTTGGTGCGTCAGTTTTTCGATCACTTGATGGGCCATTTGCCGCATGGGCTCTTCGCCCTGTATGTGAAAACCGTTATCGCGCAGCACAATGCTGACGGAGAATTCCTGTTCAATAACGCGGATGAATTGGTCGTTCATGCCAAACAGTGCCTGATATACATCCAAATTCTTCATGGACAATGCCAAAGAGTGTATCATCTCCTTTGATAATGTGGGAAATACCCCTTACATTTTACTATATTCCACCAGCAGACGCAATCTTTTGACGGGATAGGGCAATCGTGTTATGATTTATGCAGCAAAGTGCAAGGAAGTGAAGTGTATTGTCCCTTCCCTTGGTGAGCGTGATTATTCCGGTATATAACGCTCAAAAATGCCTGTCCGCATGCCTTGACAGCGTGCTTAATCAAAATTATACCAACACGGAAGTCATTCTGGTCAATGATGGCAGCAAAGATAACAGCCTGCTGCTGTGTCAGGAATATGCCGCCCGGGATGCCCGCGTAAAGGTCATCGATCAGGCCAATGGCGGGCCCGGTGCCGCGCGTAACGCGGCATTGTCCGTCGCGACAGGCGATTATTTGCACTTTATTGACAGCGATGATGTGGTGCCGCAGGGGGCCATTCAGGCCATGGTAACGGCCATGGAAGGGCAGGATTTGGTGATCGCCCATTTCCAAATCTGTACCCCGCAAAGCGCCAGCAGGCGCGGGCTCATCAAACAGGAACGGCAGATGGATCGCGCCGCCTTTCTGGAGGCATTAATCATTTGGCCGGGCGCCTACTATTACAGCGCCATGTGGAACAAGCTGTATCGGCGGTCTGTGGTGGAGGAGCACAACATCCGGTTTGACACCACGGTCATCTGGGGGGAAGACTGCCTATTCAACATGACTTATGACCGTTTTGTGCAGCGGGTACGGTGTATTCCTGTTGTGGTTTATTACTATTACCGAAAGGTATCCGGGCTTTCCTGGGGCTCTGTATTTCAACTGCACAAGGGTATTCGGATCAAAAATAAAATCTATCAAGCCCTCAAGTTAATATATGTGGAAGCGGGGCTATATAAAAAGCACTATTGGCGTGTCCAGCGCTATATACTCAATGTTACTTTGATGGACTGACCAGTTTTATTTGTCTATGCGATAAATGCCGCACTTTAAATATTGTGTTTCGGGCGCCGCGGGCAGCGTTGGATGGTCGCGCCCCTGGCCGCGGAACTCCACCTGCATCAGGCGCACCTTGGCATCGTTGGCTGCCTGCAGCAACATATCCTTAAACAGTGCGGGCAGCATGTGGTGAGAACATGAGCAGGTGACCAGGTACCCTCCATCACGAATAAGCTTCATGGCCCGAAGGTTGATTTCTTTGTATCCCTTGGTGGCGGACTCGGCCTTCGCTTTGGACTTGGCAAAGGCCGGCGGGTCCAGAATGACCACGTCGTATTGTTCGCCGGATTGGGATTCGTTCCGCAGCAGATCAAACACATTGGCCGTTTGAAAATGAACGTTCTCCATGCTATTGAGGGACGCGTTTTCCTGTGCCTGGGCGCAAGCGTAGTCGGATATATCCACCCCCTTGACGCTGCTGGCACCGTAATGCGCTGCGTGCAGGGCGAAACTGCCTGTATGAGTGAAGCAATCCAAAACGCGCGCGTTACGCACAAAGGGCGCAATGGCGGCGCGGTTTTCCTTCTGGTCCAGGAAGAACCCGGTTTTTTGCCCGGCCTTTACGTCTACCCAAAATCGGATGCCATTTTCCTGCATCTCCACACGGTCGGGCACTTCCCCATAGAGCACACCGGTGGACTGCTCCATGCCTTCCAGCAATCGGACGGAAACGTCATTTCGCTCATATATGCCCATGGGGGACATGATGTAGACCAATGTATCTACCATCACCTGCTCAAACCGGCTCATGCCCAAAGACAGGCATTGCATAGACAGCACAGGACCAAAGCTATCAACAATGACCGCGGGCAGCCCATCCGCCTCCGCGTGGATTAAGCGGCAAGATTGCAGGTCGGCAAATTGCCTGCGGTAATCGATCGCCCGCTGTATCCGGTTTCGGATAAACACAGCGTCAATGGTTTCATCCTGATGACTGAGCACGCGCAGCGATATCTGGGAATGGGGGTTGTATACGGCGCGGGCGAGGAAAGTGCCCTTCTTGCTGAATACACTCACCACATTGCCCGCCGCGCTTGACCTATCCGCGTGATCTATATCGCTGGCAAACACCCAGGGATGTCCGCTAAGTACCCGTTTTTCCTTGCCGGGTTTTAAATAAACGCTTGCCATACTACCTCCGATTTGTCAGAAGTTTCCCTTCCCTTGCATGATAACATGAGAATGACTATAATGCAGCAGCGTTGAAAGGGAGGATGAAGGTTTGACGCTTTTGGAGCTATTGGTGTTGTCTGCCGGGTTAGCCATGGATGCCAGCGCGGTCGCAATCTGCAAGGGGGCATGTATGCGCCGATTCAGCGCCAAGGAAGGCGTGCTGATTGCGCTGTCCTTTGGCTTATTTCAAGCGCTGATGCCTCTGATTGGGTGGGCGCTCGGCAGCAGGTTCATTCATTACATCCGAAGCGTAGACCACTGGATTGCGTTCATTTTATTGGCCATTCTCGGCGTAAAAATGATATGGGACGCCCTGCACGATGATGAAGAGGAACTGGTTTGTACACCGCTCGATATCAAGGAGCTTCTGCTTTTATCTGTTGCGACCAGCATCGACGCGCTTGCCGCCGGCATTGCCTTTGCGGTGCTGGAAGTGGACATTGTGCTGTCCGTTGCGGTTATTGGCGTGGTTACCATGGCGCTGTCTTTTGTTGGGGCAGTGGTTGGTTGCCGCTTTGGGGAGAAATACATGGCCAAGGCACAGCTTGTCGGCGGCGCAGTGCTGTGCGCGATAGGTCTGAAAATTCTGATTGAGCACCTTGCCGCTTGAGGGTCACTCGAAGTACCGCACGGCGTTGTGATAACAAATATCGCGCACAATACCGAGCAGTGTGGAGATGTCGTTTGGAAATTCTCCATAGGTAACCCACACGCCAATCACTTCACACAAAATGCGCCTGAAATACTCATGCCGTGAAAAGCTGACGAACGAGCGGCTGTCTGCCGTCATGCCAATGCTGCGGTTCAGCAGGCTGAGATTGGCCAGCAGTCGCAGGTGGCTTTGTATGCCATCCCGCTGATGGTGGAAGCGCCAGGGAGGGCCCATCTGCAATTTGCTCTGCGTGTTGGACTGCTGAAAGTTGCCAATCATGGAGCCGACCACATAGCTGTGGGCCGGGTTGATACAGTAGAGTATCGTCTTTGGCAGGGACATCATGCGCTCTTGCGTGTCCAGCAACTTGGAGAGGTTTTCTGCAATGGGGGCGTCCGACACCGAGTCAAAGCCGACGTCCGCACCATACAAGGCATACATGCGCTGGTTGGTGTTTTGCAGCGAACCGATATGGTATTGCTGTACCCAATTGCGGCGCGCATACAACAGCCCAAGCTTCACCAGCAGGACGGACCTGTAAATATCTGCCTGTTTGCGCTTGATGGGCTGGCCTGACAATACGTTTTTCAACGCCCGATCGGCCTTCTCCTCATCCAGGCGGAAGGCGGGGATATCCGGCAACCTGTGGTCGGCGGAACGACAGCCAACCGCATGAAAGTAGTCTATGCGGTTTTCTAACGCGTCCACCAAATCGCCCAGGCCACGGATGGGTTTGCCGGTCAGCTCTGACAATTGACCTACAAAAGCAGAGAATCCCGGTTGATCTATCTGTATGGCGGCATCGGGAGAAAAGGCAGGGCGTACGCGCAGCTTAACAGGCGGCTGATTGATCAACTGCTGATGCGCTTTGAGGACACTTAAAGGACCTTCCGCTGTATAGATGGTGCGCACCTGAAACCGCTCCAGCAGCGCTTGTGGGCGATATTCCGGGCTCTTCAGTTTCTCGTTGCATTCGTCCCATATGCTCTTCGCTGTTTGCTCGCTCAACGGCTCCTTGATGCCAAACACCCTTTGGAGCTCCAAGTGCGTCCAGTGATAGAGGGGATTGCCTATGGCACCCTGCAATACGCGGGCATACGCCAGAAATTTATCCCAATCGGGCGCGTTGCCGCGTATGAGTTCTTCCTCAACACCATCTGTGAGCATCATGCGCCACTTATAGTGGTCGTTGGCCAACAGCAGATGCGTCAGGTTTTCGAAGGGACTGTTTTCAGCCAATACTTGCGCGTCCAGGTGAGAGTGGTAGTCAAAAATGGGCATCTGCTCGGCCGATTCATGATACAGTTGGCTGGCCAGGTTGCCGGTCAGCAAGAACTCCTCATCCATGAATGGCTTCATCGTCATGTGGCCAAATCGTCGCTTTGGCCTTCCAGGGCATCACGCAGGTAACCGGCTAGAATTTCTACAATGCGTGTGTTCTTCCCGCCGCGCATGACCACCACATCGGCCTGATTGATATAGTTTCGAATATACTTGTCGTACATGGGTTTGACCGTGGCAAGGTATTGCTCGGTGACCGAATCAATGGAGCGCTCGCGCTCCTTCATGTCGCGGTTGATGCGGCGCAGCAGGCAGATATCGGCCTCCACATTGATGTAAAGGCGCAGATACATCTGTTCATACAGCCTGTTGTCGTAAAAAGCGTGGATGCCTTCAAAAATCAGCACGTCTGCGGGGTAGAGCAACTCATCGCGATCGGCGCGTCTGTGCTGCGTAAAGTCATAGGCGCGCCGCAGAATTGGGCGGCCGGCAATCAGCTCGGTCATGTCGTGCAGCAGAAGGTCATGGTCAAAGATCCCAGGCTCATCATAATTGAGCCTTGCGCGTTCTGCCAGCGATAGATCCGGATGGTCGATGTAATACGCGTCCTGATTAATCACCAGACAGCTGACTTTCAGCGCCTTCACCAATTCCTCGGAAAGCGTGGATTTTCCCGATCCACTGGCCCCGCATATCCCAATAAACAACATCCTGTCCGCCTCCTTTGCCTCGGAAAACGATAGCGAAATCGCCATCTGATGTCAAGCGTTTGCTGTTTTTTATTGACTTCATACAGCCCTGCTGTTATGATGTATTTGAACAGAATATCCTTATCAAGAGCGGTGGAGGGACTGGCCCTGTGAAGCCCGGCAACCGGCCAAGTGGCAAGGTGCTAAATCCAGCGGTGCAAAGCGCCGGCAGATAAGGCTTGAAAACGCTTATCTGAATGATGAGCGTATTTATTTGGGAGGAAACAGTATGCGGAAACTCTTTACGTCCGAGTCGGTCACCGAAGGACATCCGGACAAGGTGTGTGACCAGGTGTCTGACGCTATTTTGGACGCGATTTTGGCGCAGGATCCCTACGCCCGGGTCGCGTGCGAAACCACAGCCACCACCGGCTTGGTGTTTGTGATGGGGGAAATCAGCACCAACACCTATGTACCAATCCCCGACATTGCCCGCAGCGTGGTGTTGGATATCGGCTACAACAGCTCCAAGATGGGCTTTGATGGCAACACCTGCTCGGTGCTCACATCCGTGCATGAACAGTCACCCGATATCTCAGCGGGTGTTTCCAGGGCCCAGGAGACGCGTGAATCTGCTGCGGCCAAGCAGGAAACAGGCGCCGGCGACCAGGGCATGATGTTTGGCTACGCCTGCAATGAAACGCCGGAGTTGATGCCGATGGCCATTGCCCTGGCGCACCGCCTCACCCGTCGGATGACTGAGGTTCGCAAAAGCGGCCTTTGCCCCTGGATGCGACCGGACGGCAAATCCCAGGTGACGGTTGCGTATGAGGATGGAAAGCCTGTCGTGATCGACAACATCGTCATATCCACCCAACACGACGAGCGGGTACAGCAGGATGCCATTGCGCAGGCGATGGTTGAGCATGTGATTCGCCCCGTGGTTCCTCCCGAGCAATTGGATGAGCATACGAGATTCTTGATCAATCCCAGCGGTCGCTTTGTCATAGGTGGCCCTGCCGGTGACAGCGGATTGACAGGCCGCAAAATCATTGTGGATACCTATGGTGGCTACGCGCCGCACGGCGGGGGCTGCTTCAGCGGCAAAGATCCCACCAAGGTGGACCGCTCGGCCTCCTACATGGCGCGCTATCTGGCAAAGAACGTAGTTGCCTCTGGCTTGGCTGAGCGCTGCCAGATTGCCATGGCGTATGCCATCGGTGTTGCCCGGCCGGTCAGCTTCGCGGTGGACACTTTCGGCACAGGCAAGGCATCCGACAGTGACATCGAGAAAGCGCTGCTCAGCCTGGTCAGTTTAACGCCCGACGCCATCATCAGCCGGCTGGACCTGCGCCGCCCCATCTATCGTCAGACGGCCAGCTACGGCCACTTTGGCCGCACGGATATTGACTTGCCTTGGGAGCGGGTTGATCTGGCCGAGGCGCTGCGCCGCGCGGTTAACTGACAGCTTTTCACATAAAAATCGGACGGCACGCAATGGGCCGTCCGATTTTTGTGTACAGGGGATTATGTTCCCAGATAAGCTTTTTTGACGTCCTCATCTTTAAGCAAATCGCTGGCGGCCCCTTGTTTGACGATATCGCCTGTTTCGAGCACATATGCCCGATGGGCGATGGACAAGGCCATGTTAGCGTTCTGCTCCACCAGCAAAACGGTGGTGCCCTCCGCGTTGATTTTCTGTATGATGTTGAAAATTTCCTGAACCAAAATGGGGGAAAGGCCCATGGAGGGCTCGTCCATCATCAGCAATTTGGGTTTGGCCATCAACGCGCGGCCCATGGCTAACATCTGCTGCTCTCCGCCGGACAGCGTGCCCGCCGCCTGTTTGCGCCGCTCCTTTAGACGCGGGAAGTGTTCAAATACCATATCGTAGTCACGGTCAAACGCGTCCTTATCCTTGCGTGAGAAGGCCCCCATCTCCAGGTTTTCCATCACGCTCATGCGCGAAAACACCCGGCGTCCCTCCGGTACCTGCACCAGCCCCAAATAAACCAGTTGGTGTGCGGGCACTTTGCGCACATCCTGATTGTCAAAGATGATTTCTCCGCTCTTGCAGGGGACAAGGCCGGACAGCGCATGCAGGATAGACGTTTTACCCGCGCCATTTGCGCCAATCAGCGTGACAATTTCTCCTTCGTTGACATGAAAGGCGATGTCGTGCAAGGCATGAATGGCGCCATAGTACAGGTTCAGTTGGTCAACCTTCAGCATGCGCCGGCACCTCCTCTGTTGCTTGCGTTTGTTCCGGGGCCCCCAGGTAAGCGGCTACTACCTCTGGGTTGTTGCGGATTGCCTGGGGATTGCCCTCCGCGATGATATGGCCGTAGTTGAGCACATAGATGCGCTCACAGATGCCCATAACCAGCTTCATATCATGCTCAATTAACAGAATGGCCACCGAGAATCTGCTTCGAATCAGGCGAATGGTGCGCATGAGCTCATCGGTTTCGATGGGGTTCATGCCAGCCGCCGGTTCATCCAGCAGCAATACCTTGGGGTTACAGGCCAACGCCCGGCAGATTTCCAGTTTACGCTGCTGCCCGTATGGCAGGCCGTCCGCGCGCACATCGGCCACATCCTCCATGTTGAACACCTTGAGCAGCTCGCGGGCGCGGATGTCGATGCCCTTTTCCTCGCTGGAAAACCGCGAATCCCGCACGATACCGGATATCGGCGAATATTCCATCCGCGTATGGAAGGCCACCTTGATGTTTTCCAGCACCGACATGGATTTGAACAGCCGGATGTTCTGGAAGGTGCGCGCGATGCCATTTTCCGTAATCTGATGGGTCGGCATGCCATTGATGGTTTTACCCAGCAAAATGATTTCGCCCTCCGTAGGCTGGTAGACACCTGTCAGCAAGTTGAATACGGTCGTCTTGCCGGCGCCGTTGGGGCCGATGAGGCCCACGATTTCATCATTTTTAAGCTGAATGTCAATACCCTCGGCGGCCTTAAGGCCACCGAAACTGATGCCGAGGTTCTTGGTTTCCAGCACCACGGAGTTTTCCCACACATCATAGTGCGGGGTGAAGGGCATTTTGGTCGGGCGTTTCTTGATGCCCAGCCACTGCTTTAGTTTTCTGCCTGTCGCCGTCCATGCCGCAAGCAAGGAGAACTCGGTGGTACCCATCAACCCGGACGGACGGAACAGCATCATCAGGATGAGCAGCAATGAATAGATGACCAGGCGCCATTCGGAGAAACCACGCAGAAACTCCGGCAGCGCGACCAGCACGGCAGAGGAAATGATGGAGCCGGTGATGGACCCCATGCCGCCCAGCACCACCATGACGAGGTACTCAATGGACTTGTTGAAGCCGAAGGTTTTGGCGCTCAACATGCCAATCTGGTGCGCATACAGCCCGCCCGCGATGCCGGCAAAAAAGGCCGCCAGCGTGAACGCAAACAATTTGTAGTAGGTAGTGGGTATGCCCGTGGCTTCAGCGGCGACCTCATTCTCGCGAATAGAGATGATGGCGCGCCCATGGCGTGAACGGCCCAGCGTAAAAATGCTGGCAATCATCACCACCATCACCCAGAATATGATGGAGAACTGCACAGCGCTTGAAACGCTCGCGTCCTCCGAGAAGGCACGGGACATACGCGTAATGCGCGACAAGCCGGAAGCGCCTCCGGTGATGGACAGGTTTTCGATGATTACCCGGATAATCTCACCAAAACCCAGGGTAATGATGGCCAGGTAGTCACCCTTCAGACGCAAGGCGGGCATGCCAATCAACAGGCCGCACAGCGCCGCGGCCAAGCCGCCGGCAATAAGCGCAATGGGCAGCGCCAGGCCGAAGTGGATGTTGAGGGACTTGGTGATAAGCGCCGCGGTATAAGCTCCCACGGACATGAAGCCTGCGTGACCCAAAGCCAATTGGCCCAGCAAACCCGTGGTCACATTCAGGCTGACGGCCATCATGATGGCAATGCCTGTGGTAGCCAGAATGCCCGAAATATAGCTGTTGAAGGTTCCTGTGGATATCAGCAGCGATAGCACAATGTAAACGATGAGCAGCGCGGTGATGTTGAGCACATAGCTTTTTGCCTTCATGTTCATACAGCCACCTACACTTTCTCGCGCATCCGTCTGCCCAGCAGACCGGATGGCTTGAACAGCAGCACGACAATAAGGATGCCGTATACAACCGCGTCACTCAGTTGGGAAGAGATATAGGCCTTTGTCAGGCTCTCTGCCAGGCCCATAATGAGTCCCCCAAGCATGGCGCCCGGGATGATGCCAATGCCCCCTAGGACCGCCGCGATAAACGCCTTCAGGCCGGGCAGGGAGCCCAGCGTGGGGGAAACGGTGGGGTACGCCAGGCCATACAGGATAGAGCCGATGCCGGCCAGCGCACAGCCGATGGCAAACGTGAAGGTGATGGTGGTGTTGACGTTGATGCCCATCAACTGCGCCGCATCATAATCCTCAGATACAGCGCGCATGGACTTGCCCGCACGGGACTTGGCGACCAGTATCTGCAACAAAACCATCAGCAAGGCCGATACCGCGATGGTCAGGACCGTGGTGAAGCCAATCTGCAGGCCGCCGATGGTTAAGGGTTTGATGTTGAAGGAAATGGGATAGGGCTTGGGGGTTGGCGAAAAAATCAGCAGCGCCAGGTTTTGCAGCAGCATGCTGACGCCGATGGCCGTGATGAGCGAAGAGATACGAGGCGAGGAGCGCAGCGGCTTATATGCCACCCGCTCAATGACCACGCCAAACAACACGCACATCAAAATAACCAGAATAACCACCACCGGGAATGGCAAGCCAAGCATGGTGGTCAGAATTACAGCCGTATATGCCCCTACCATTAAAATGTCACCGTGCGCGAAGTTAATCAGGCGCACGATGCCATACACCATCGTATATCCCAGTGCAATCAAAGCATAGATACTGCCCACATGCAGTCCATTGATCAGCTGGTTGAGGAACAACGTCACTTGTTACATCACCGTCCATTTCCTATCGCAATACGCCGGGGGAGGAAAAAGATTCCTCCCCCGCCGCAACGAAGGTCCTATCAAATTCAGGGATTCTGCATCTTCACAAACAGCTTGTTGCCGTTCTCATCAAAGGTCATGATGAAGGCACTCTTGATGGGGTCATTGTGATCGTCAAAGGTAATTTTGCCGCTGACGCCTTCCACATCGGTGGCCTTGATGGCAGCAATGGTGTCTTCATACTTGAACTCGGGGGCAGCCTTGCTCAACGCGTCGCACAGCACGACGGCTGCATCATAGCCGGTGGCCGAGAAGGATACGCTGGGCTCTTCATTGTACTTCTCCTGGAAGGCAGCCACGAAGTCCTTGGCCTTCTGGCTGTCAGCTTGGGTGGAGAAGTGATCGGAGTACGTCATGTTGGTGAGCAGGGCCTTGTTGCCAATCGCGTCCACAACATCCGCAATGCCGTCAGCGCCCAGGAAGCGGGTCTCAAAGCCGATGTCATTGGACTGGGTCAGCATGAGCGCGGCCTCCGCACCATAATAGGGAAGGAAAACGGCCT
Source organism: uncultured Clostridia bacterium (assembly GCA_937874275.1). Taxonomy (GTDB): domain Bacteria; phylum Bacillota; class Clostridia; order Christensenellales; family Aristaeellaceae; genus UBA1038. The sequence goes on from CALNAU010000113.1 coordinate 11,150, forward strand.
CAGGGGCGGCGTTTTTCAGGTTGGTCAGCTGGGACTTAAAATCCACATCGCCGTAGGCAGCGGATTCGGTGGCGACCACTTCGATGCCGAGGTTGGCGCATTCCTGAACAAACGCCTCGTACAGGCCTTTGGAATACTCCGTGCCGTTGTCGTAGATGACACCTACCTTGGTGATGCCTTCATCCTTGGCGTATCGAGCAATCTGCACCGCCTGGAAGGGATCCAGGAAGCAGGTGCGGAATACGTTGGCGCGGTCTGTCGTGATGTCATACGCCGTAGCGGAAGGGGTAATCATGGGGATGTTCTCGTCGGTGGCATACTCGGCCACAGCTCTGGTCACACCGGTGAGGACCGGGCCAATGATGCCGACAACGCCATCGTTTTCCACCAGCTTGCTGAAAGCCAGTACGCCGTCATTGGCTTCGCCGCGGGTATCTTCCCACAGAATTTCAACCTTTTTGCCGTCGATGCCGCCGGCAGCGTTCAGCTCTTCAATGTACAGGTTAACACCCTTTTGAACGGCCAAACCATATACGGCATAGGGGCCCGACAAAACGCCGATCCCGCCAATTTTTACCGTATCCTCAGCCAGCACAACCGCTGACATAGAGCTCAACCCCAGAATCAATGCGAGCACCAGGGATACCACTGCGCGTTTTTTCATGACCTCTTGCCTCCTTACGTTCCGCGTGATTTCGCGGTTGTCCCTAAGAATACAAAAGATAGAGAATTTACGCAAGTGCCGGAATGTTTATTCTATGTTTGCTGCGTCACATCGTATCTGCCGCCTATCGCTTCCTTGACAGGTCATTCACCCTTGGTATAATCGAGCAGGATGTTTAGTACAGCATCTGTGGAGGGGTATGAACCGCTATCAACTGGTCGTCCCGGAGCATATGCACGGCAGCAAACTGTTGCCGTGCCTGTCAAAGGCATATCCGTTGGCGCCAGACATGGCTTTTCGGCGTGCGCTGAAAAATCGGGACATCAAAGTAAATGGTCAACGCGTGGCCGACAATTGCGCGGTGACTGCCGGTCAATTGGTTGAATGGTATACGCAGTGGGCCCCCGCGGAGATTCCAATTTTATACATGGATAACCGCCTGTTGGTGATCGACAAACCAAATGGCATCAGCAGCGATGAACAAGCGGGTGAGCAAATGACTTTGACGGGTCTGCTCGCCAGCCAGTTGAAACTGGATATGCCTCCCCGCATGGTGCACAGGCTGGACCATCAGACCTCCGGCTTGATGTTTTTGGCGCTGACGGAAGAAGCAGAGACGGCGCTGGTCCAGGCGTTTCGGCAGGGACAAGTGGACAAGCGCTATACCTGCCTGGCAAAGGGGGAAATGCCGCGGCAAGGGGATACCCTGCGCGCCTGGCTGCGCAAAGATGCCCGCGTTGCCCGCGTACAGGTATCGGATGCACCCGCACCGGAGGCTAGGGTGATTGTGACGGAGTATCGGGTACTCTCCTATCAATCAGATTGCAGCCGCCTGGAGATTTGCCTGCATACCGGCCGGACCCATCAGATACGGGCGCACCTGGCCCATATAGGGCACCCCATTCTGGGGGATGACAAGTATGGCGACCGTGCTTTCAATCGTTTTATGGGCGCGGGTCGGCTGATGCTGGCCTCCACCGGTCTGACGCTGCGTGTAGAGGGATTGTTGGCTGATTTGGATGGTCGTTCTTTTTCAATTGAAGCCCCGTTTTAACTTAGTCAGAAAGAGGATGTTATGCAGGAAAATCCTATGATTCGACTGATCAGCGTGGATTTGGATGGCACGCTACTGAACCCCAAAGGCAAAGTGACCATTGGCAACCTGGAGGCCATCCGTGCGGCGCAGCAGGCAGGCGTGGTATTCTCGGTGGCTACAGGTCGCTTTTATGAGAACGCCTGTATCGGCATCAAGGATATGGGGCTGGATTGTCCTGTTATCTCCACCAATGGCGGAAAGATTGCGGCCTCGCCCTTTGGGCAGGTGATTGCGTCACATAAAATGGCCGTTAGGAGTGCTGTGGAAGTTATGCAACGCTTGGATGATCTGGAAGCCGCCTACTATGTGTTTGCCGATGGGTTGGTGGGGGTCAGGCTGCCGGAAGACAGGCACCATTCGCAGATTGAATTTGGGGATGATAGGATGCTGCACGAGGCGAAGACCCGTTACTTTACAGGCCATGCCGCCTGTCTGGACGCCGTTGAGCGCGGCATATATAAGTTTTATGTGCATACCTTTGGCGACCGGGCGAAACTGCAGCATGTGCGTCAGGCCTTGCAGTTCATTCCGGATACTGTGTTGACCCACTCCAGCGAGAGCAACATCGAAATCATGCCGCCGGGGGTAGATAAAAGCAGCGGCATCAGAGAGCTCGCTGCTTATTTGAGCATTCCCTTGTCCCAGGTGATGGCCATAGGCGATCAGGACAATGACTTGCCGATGATTCTGGCGGCCGGGCTTGGCGTAGCCATGGGCAACGCGTCAGAGGATGTGAAGGCCAAAGCGGATGTCATCACAAGCTCCAACGCGGAGGATGGTGTGGCGCAGGCCATTTATCGCTATGCGCTATCCTCGCCATCCGGCCAGGCATAGTACATCCTGTCCAGCTCGGTGATTACAGCACGGCCGTCGCTCCATTGGGCGAGGGCCATTTCGATTATTTGCTGATCCGTTTCCCGCAGGCTGAGGACGGCCGTCACCTGATCTGTGTACTGCGTGTCCTCCAATGCGACGGGTTGCGTAGATAGTTGGTATTGCACCCTGTCCCACAGACCATAGGGGAGCACTGCCTGGATGCGCACGCTTGGCTCCATCACAGCCACACCGGCCGCATCCACAGCCAAGGCACAGCCCTTGGTGTAGGCACGAACCAGGCCGCCCGCCCCCAACAGCACCCCGCCAAAGTATCGCACGACAACAGCGCAGCAATTGACCAACTGCTTTTGTCTGAGTACCTCCATGATGGGCTGTCCGGCTGTGCCCGATGGCTCCCCATCGTCCTGATAGCGCATGATGCCGGCGTTGCGCCCGATGATGTAGGCAAAGCAGTGGTGAGTAGCGTCCCGATGCTGCTCCCGGACTGACTGGATATAGCGCAGCGCTTCCTCCTCGGTGTCTACGGGTGCCGCGTAACCTATGAAACGGCTTTTGTTGACAACAAAGGCATCGCTCGCTTCCTTGCTCAAGGTTTTGTAGGGACGTTCGCTCATGATTTGAGCACGATGCGGCAGTAGTTCTTTTTTCCGCGGCGCAGCAACAATCCGTCGGCACCAATCTGCTCGGGCTGCACGATGTAGTCAATATCGCTGACCCGCTCATCGGCGACCTGCACCGCGCCTTGGGCCACCATCTTGCGGGCTTCACTGCGGCTGGTGCACAGGCCGCTGAGGTGCAGCAGCGTGGTCAGGCGGGCGTCGCTCTCCAGCTCTTCGCGGCTGATGGCAAAGGTTGGTACCTCCTCAGAGGCGCTGCCGCCACTGAACAAGGCGGCGGATGCTTCCTGCGCCTTTTGCGCCTCCTCCTCGCCGTGAACAATCTTGGTGCACTCAAACGCAAGCACCTTCTTGGCTTCGTTAATGTCGGCTCCCTCCAGTCGGCTGAGGCGGCGTACCTCATCCATGGGCAGGAAGGTAAGCAGTGCCTGGGATTTGGATACATCCGCGTCGCTCACATTGCGCCAGTATTGATAGAACTCATAGGGGCTGCATAGGTCTGCATCCAGCCACAAGGCACCCCGCTCGGTTTTGCCCATCTTTTTTCCTTCGTGGGTGAGCAATAGCTTGAACGTGCAAGCATAGGCGTCCTCCCGCTCCTTGCGTCGGATGAGGTCCGCGCCCGACAGCATATTGCTCCACTGGTCATCGCCGCCCATCTGCAAGCGACAGCCGTGGCGCTTGAACAGCTCCAGGAAGTCATAGGATTGCATCAGCATGTAGTTGAATTCCAAGAATGTCAGCCCACGCTCCAGCCGTTGCTTATAGCATTCAGCGGTTAGCATGCGGTTGACCGAGAAGTGAACGCCGATATCTCGTATAAATTCTACATAGTTGAGGTCCAGCAGCCAGTCCGCGTTGTTGGCCATCATAGCCTTTCCGTTCTCAAAGGTGAGGAAGCGGGACAGCTGGCGGGCAATGCCGGCGGCGTTTTCCTGAACCTTTTCTACCGTCATCATCCGGCGCATATCTGTTTTGCCGCTGGGGTCGCCAATCAATGTGGTGCCGCCGCCCACCAAAGCGATGGGAATGTGTCCGGCTTTCTGCATATGCATCATGGCCAGGATGGGGATGAAGTGACCAAAGTGCAGGCTGGCAGCGGTGGGGTCAAAACCGATATAGAATTTGGTTGGTTCCTTCTCCAGCTGCTTGTAGAGGTCTTCTTCGTAGGTTATCTGAGCAATGAATCCGCGCTCCTTGAGTAAATCCAGAATGTGCATGTTTCTTCTCCTGTCACATTTGTTGTAAGCTATCGGCCAGTATCTCCATGCCTCGCAGGATGGCTGGTCGGTCAGCGTTGGAAAAATTGAGTCGCAGGGTATTGTGATGACCGCCTTCGGGATAGAAGTATTCGCCGGGGACAAATGCCACACCGCGCTCTACCGCCTTGCGGAACAAATCGGTTGCGCGCACATCATCCTCCAGCTCAACAAAAATGAAGAGCCCGCCCTCCGGCTGGGTGTAGTGCCGCTTTTTTGGCATTTCCTTCAATTGGCTTAGCATCGTATCCATCAGGGTTGCGTATTGGCTGCAAATGCGGTCAATGTGGGGGGAAAGCAACCCATCTCGCAGGTATGCGTCCACGATGGCCTGGTTGAGGTTGGCGGTATGTACGTCAGTACATTGCTTACAAACAGCGCAGCGGCGCATCAGCTGTGCATCACCGGCCATAAAGCCAACGCGCAAACCGGGCGAAACCACCTTGGAAAAGCTGCCCAGCAAGACCACCCAACCCTCTTCATCAAATGATTTGATGGTTGCAACATGTTGACCCCGATAGCGCAGTGAGCGGTACGGGTCATCCTCGGCGACCACGACTTTATAGCGCGCTGCCAACCGGGCCACCTGTTCCCGCCGATTCAGGGAGAGTGTGCGACCGGTAGGGTTCTGAAAGGTGGGGATGATGTAGAGCAGCTTTGGCCGCCATTTGCGCATCATCTCTTCCAAGTGGTTGATGTCTATCCCCTCATCATCACTGTTGACGGGGACAATGTTGGCCTGATAACTGCTCATTGCTTGCAGCGCGCCGAGGAAAGCGGGGCTTTCCGTCAGCACGGCATCGCCGGGATTCACCAACGTCTTCAGCAGCAGGTCCAACCCCTGCATGGAGCCGGTGGTCACCAGCACGTGATCTTCCTGCACCTGCGCGGCGAAAGTATCCTGTATATAACCCGGCAGGGACTGGCGCAGGGGGGGGTATCCTTCCGTCTGTCCATATTGCAGAATGGCTTTGCCGTTGTCCCTCAGCAAAGCTGAAGCGATGTGGGCAACTTGCGCATCAGGCAATGCAAAGGCACCCGGATTGCCCCCCGCAAAAGAAATGACGCCCGGCTTTGCTGAAAACGCAAACAGCTCCCGGATGGCGCTGCCGGATAAACCAGCCATTCGTTGCGCATAGGGGAACTTGAGATTCACCATGCTCCACCTCCTGATATAAAAAACCGCCCGCCCGACACAAATCGGGAAGGCGGCAGTTGTCCGCGGTACCACTTCCATTTAACAAACGATGTTTGCCCTCATGCACGCTGTATCCGGCGCACCGGCAGCAACCTAATAACGATACGTGTTCAGCGCTGAGCTCCGGAGGGTATTCTCTGACGGTTCACGTCCCTCTCGCACCTGTCGAGGGCTCTCTGTGCGTGTTCTGCCGGTCAGATACTTGGCTCCATCATCGCTTCGTCATTATAGGGTCGTGTTCATCGGCTTGTCAACTCTACTTCCTCAGTGATTTATTAAAATTGAGTTACAAAAGTGATGCATTTTTCAATTGATTGTGTTATAATTCCGACACATCGCAGAAAAAGTGACAGACAGGAGAGACAGATGCAGACCAAGGTCGAACTGCAGGGCAAGTTAACCCAACAACTTTGGAAGGAACCCGTTGCCCTCAACAGCGCGGAGCGTTCTGTTACCGACTGGGCTATGGTGGATGACCATCAGGCCGTTTTGGACGTGAACTGTGTCCGGGATCACCTGCTGCGCCACTACCTGGCCAACTATCGGGTGCGTGCCTGCGGTTTGTGTTTGGATGCGCAGCAGGCACACCATTTGCGCCACGCGCTCAGCGGCGCGGAGATCATGTACTCCACCGGGAACGAGATTCCCTGGCGCGATAATAGCTTTGACCGCATCTTCATGGCGAATCTCCTGCCCAACTATATCAACATGTCAGAATTTGCGCTGGAAGCGAAGCGAGTGTTAAAAGCCGATGGCCGACTTGTATTGGCATTGCCGCCTTTGCCCTGGTGGCAAATGGTCTCTGCATTATGGCAGGGCGATCAATATCGGCATGCTGCAGTACAGCCGCTGCTGGCCTTGCTCGAAATGAATGGGTTTACGGATGTATCCTGCCGTCATTCCCGCATTGGGCATCGGTGCGTGGTCGCACATAAGGCGTCATGAAGTCTGGGCATACGTGCATCGCTTGGCTCTCGATTTGCGCTGTGCTGGTTATGGCGCTTACGCCTTTTGGACTGGCATCAGCGCAGCAGGCTGAGCCAGGGATGGTTCGCATACTGTTGACGGGCTACAACGACAGCCCTAGGATTGACATCGGCATCTATGGCGATTACCTGTTGGATGGACACCTGAGTTTCCAAAGCCGCAGTCAATTGCTGGTGACTGCACAGGGGAATACAATATTGGTTTATTTCGATGGCGCTGTGTACCGCACGGACACAGCGCTTCGTCTTCTGCGACATGGTGGCCAACAAGACAAGGAGAATGGCTTGCGGATTGGCAGCGGTCTGCCTTTATATGAGGGGGATTTGTGGCTTACCGCACAAGAAGGGAAAATACGGCCGGTGCTGCACATTGGCATTGAGGATTACCTCAAGGGTGTGGTGCCCTATGAAATGAGCGATAGCTTCCCGATGGAAGCGCTCAAGGCGCAGGCTGTGGCGGCGCGCACCTACGCGATACGCGGCCTGCGTGGTGATAGGGATTATGATTTGACCGACGACACCAACGACCAGGTATACAAGGGATATAACCCGGAGCATCAGCGTGCTGCGCAAGCGGTGGAGGAAACCGCGGGCATGTGCCTGAGCTATCAGGGGGAAATCATCCGCACCTATTACACGGCCAGCAATGGCGGACAGACGGAGTCATCGTCCAATGCCTGGGGGCACAATTATGTGCCCTACCTGCGGGTGCAGGATGACCCCTATGATGCGCAGAACCCGGAGAGTGAGGTGCGGAGCTTCACCATCCCTTCCAATTGGGATATGGAAAACGCGCCCAGCGAAATACTGCAACAACTGCTAATAGACGCGATGATTCCAATCCTGGAGAAAGAGGGCTATGACACGAGTCCTTCAAACATCCGTATAGATGGCGTGGTTGGTGCGACAGCCCACTCACCGCGATTTGAGGAAGAATCCAAATTGATGACGCGGCTAAGCATAGATGTCCTGGTCAGCGGGCGCAAGCCAGCATCCCTGGTGTCGGAGGGAGAAGTATCCCTGTTCGCCGTCGCCACACAAAGTCCTGCGCCAACGCCTGTTGTTCAACCGTCAGGCGATGCCTGGGGACCCATCACTCGACGCCCACAGCCTCTTCGCCTTGATTTGCCCCTCTACCCGGATTTGGAAAAGGCGATGAGTCTGTCCATCAATCTCAAGGAGAATGAGACCATCAGCGTCACAAAGGTTGAACAGGGCTTTCAAGTGCGTTCCGCGCGCTATGGGCATGGGGTTGGGCTGAGCCAGCGTGGCGCCGAATGGATGGCAAAGCAACACGCGAAGACATTTCAGGAAATCCTGTCCTTTTATTATCCGGGAACCGATTTGCGGCCTTATCCAACCCAGCCCGTAGCGCGGCCTGCGCTGCATGCGGACTTCTTAACCACACCGGGGCCCATACCAACGGCAACACCGCGACCAACGCTTGTACCACAAAGCGCGACTGCCGCGCCCGGCCAGTGGCGCGTGGTGGTCAACGGCATTAGCAGGAATTCTTCCCTGAATCTTAGGCTTCTGCCATCCACCAGCAGCGATGTAATCTATCAACTGTACTATGGTCAGCATCTACTGGTGTTGGGCAAAGCGGGGGATGGACAGGATTGGCTGCATGTTGTAGCCGATGGCATCCAAGGATATGTAATGGAGAGCTTTGTCGAAAGGTTACCATGATGGCATTGACATGAACAAAGGGACGGTCAGCTGCCGTCCCTTTGTTGTATCAGCAAAAACCGGGAACAATCTAAAGGATTAATCCTTGATGGTTTCTTCATGCTTTTCATCATCGATGATGGTTTCAATGAATTCCTCATCGACATTGGGTTCAGTGTCAGATGGTTCATCCTTCACCAGGCGACGATCACGCCGCTCTTTATCATCCGCCTTACGGGTTGACTTTTGCGTTGGTTGACCCTTCGGAGTCTGCCCGGCAGCCTTTGATGCTGCGGGGGGCGGTGTCACACGCTGTACCTCTGAGGCATCATATTCGCGAATTTCGCTGCCATCGTTACCCTTTGGCAGGCGCACCTTAACACGCTCCCTGAGGGCGTTCACCTCTACCACCACGCCGCGGCCATCAGGGGTAATGGCATCACGTCCTACATGGGGCATCAGTTTCTTGGCGCGCTCATATTGTTCCTGCTCATATTTTAAGCAGCACATCAGCCGGCCACAGACGCCCGATATTTTGGTCGGGTTGAGCGACAGGTTTTGTTCCTTGGCCATCTTGATGGATACCGGCTGGAAATCACCCAGAAACTCGGAGCAGCACAATGACCTGCCGCATGTACCAAGGCCGCCCAACATCTTCGCCTCATCCCGCACGCCAATTTGCTTGAGCTCAATGCGGGTTTTGAAAGTGGCAGCCAAATCCTTCACCAGGGCACGGAAATCGACACGGCCATTGGAGGTAAAATAGGCAATCAGCTTGCTGCGATCAAATGTATACTCGACGCGCACCAGCTTCATGTCCAATTTGTGCTCGCTGATTTTGTCGTGGCAGATGCGGTGCGCGTCGCGCTCGCTTTGCTGGTTGTTCAGATGCTGTGCGGCATCCTGTGGGGTGGCGATGCGCATCACGCGTTTGAGCGGAGCCTGCACCCGATTATCGCCTACCTCATGCACGCCCATCACCGCCTCGGCGTACTCGATGCCACGCGCTGTTTCCACGATAACGGAGTCTCCCGCAGCGGGTGTGAGGCTGCCGGGGTTGAAGTAGTATAGTTTTCCCGCGTTCTTGAAACGAACGCCTATGACCATTGGCATTGATGAATCTCCTTTGTGATGGTAAATAAGAGTTGATCTGCGATGGCCTGCCAGGAAACATTGCTCGCCTTGAGCTTTCTGGCCGCAAACACTGCTTCCATAAGCTTTGACAAAGCCGAGCGAGATGCTTCGGACCATTCTGAGTGATGCGAATCAGACAACCGGGAAGCTATGCTGGCCCGAAGGGCAAACCCCGCACGCTGCTCAATCAAGTCCAGCAGCAAGTCGGCGGTATCTCGGGCATCCTTCAGCGCCATGGATGCTGCGGGGATGTCGGATAGCTTTTTGACAGCGAAAAATGTCGCATCCGCCAAGGTATTGGCATCCCCGTAGCGCCTATCCGCCTCTGCTGCTATGGCAATGCCCGGGCGGCCGGCCGCCAGCTGTGTCAGCGCCCTTGCCTGCGCCTTTTCCACGCCGCGCGAAATCAGCAGTTGCTCTACCCGGTCATCGGGCCAGACACTCAGTCGCACAAACTGGCACCTGGACACGATGGTGGGCAACACAGCGCGTTCATTGTTGGCGGTTAGGATAAAGAAATCGCTGCTTTCCGGCTCTTCCAGGTTCTTCAGCAGCGCGTTTTGCGCCTGTACCGTCATCGCATCCACCCGGATAATCATCACCACACGGCGGCCTTCCTCCAGCGGATGCAAAGATAAAGCAGATAGCAATTCGCGCAACTGCTCTATCTTGATGGAGCGGGCGTCTCCCGCCAAGGCCAAACGATAGAGGTTGCTATGCTGGCCGCTGCTGGCCCGGTGACAGGCATCACAATGACCGCACGGCTTATTTTCTGTAGCAGTGCACAACAAACTGGCGGCGAGTGTTGCCGCAAATTCTTCCTTCCATATACCGGATTGGCCTGTCAACAGCAGCGCGTGCGGTGCCTGGCTTTGATTGTAATCATCCAACAGCCGGTCGTGCGACTGGCTGAGGCCGCGAAAAATATCCCCTTGTGTCACGACTTCCCTTCAGATAGCGTGTGACGCCATCCAGATCAAATCTTGACGAACTGATCAACAGACAAAACGAAAACAGTAGCGCCGCCAACCGTCACTTCAATAGGGTAGGGGGCATACATGCCCGTGGCACCACCCATGGTAACCGGCGAGGTCGCGATTTGCTTGCGGCTTTTGCATACCTTTTTAATGGTATCCATGCAGGCGTCAAACTTATCGTCATCCACACCAACCAGCAAGGTGGTGTTGCCTGCGCGCAGAAAACCGCCTGTGGTTGCCAACTTGGTCACACTGAAGCCGCTGCTCATCAGCTCGCTAATCAGATGGGACGCATCCTCATCCTGAACGATTGCAATAATCAGTTTCATATTCATTATCTCCTTCTTCTCTTCGATGGAGTATTACAGTGTCCGGTAAAATTATACACGATTAACATAGGATTTTCAATATCGCGTCGTTTGCGCCGTGGTGAATGCTTGTTATTTGGGCTTTCCTATGGTAGTATGAGTGCGTTATTTGGCGGAATATCCAGCCAAATCAACCTCTTTCAAAGGAATGGAAAAGTGCAGTCAATTCACCTGTTTGTAGATGCCATGGGCGGCGATCACGCGCCGCAGGCCCCGGTCAAGGGCAGCGTAGCGGCGCTTCGGCAAGATCCCGATTTACGCATAACGCTGGCCGGTGTGTTAAGCGAGATTGAGCCGCATTTGATTGGCGCAGATGACGTGCGAGAACGCATCACGCTTGTGGACGCCCCCGAACTGATTGACAACCACGAGGCGCCCGCGATGGCCATCCGCCAGAAAAAGCGCTCATCCATCGTGATGGGCATGCTATCTGTCCGAGAGCAACAAACAGACGGATTTGTTTCTGCCGGTTCTACTGGCGCGGTGCTGATTGGCGGGATGCTGCGCCTTGGACGCATCATCGGTATCGAACGCCCCGCCCTGGCTCCATTGCTGCCAAACGGCAAGAGCCACTTTCTGCTGATTGACTGCGGGGCCAATATGGACTGCCGACCCGAATACCTGGCGCAGTTCGGCATGATGGGCAATGCCTACATGAAGCAAATCAAGGGTATTCAAACGCCGCGCATCGGATTGGTTAATGTAGGGGATGAAGCCGAGAAGGGCAACGCGCTCATCAAGGAAACCTTCCCGCTGATGGAGCAGGCTGCCTATCACTTTGTGGGCAATGTGGAGGCGCGATACATCACCGCTGATCGGGCCGACGTGGTTGTGTGTGACGGGTTCGCCGGCAACATCATCCTCAAGTTCATGGAAGGCGTGGCCGAGACGCTGATGGGCATGATCAAACACGAACTGATGGCCGACACGCGCGCCAAACTGGGCGCCCTGCTGGCCAAACCGGCTTTCCGTCGTGTTAAAGCCTCCATGGATTATACCGAGGTGGGCGGCGCGCCGCTGCTAGGCGTGCAGGGTGCTGTGGTTAAAGCCCACGGCAGCAGCAATGATTACGCGTTCGCGTCTGCCATCAGGCAGGCGAGCAACATGGTGCGTGCACAGGTTGCGCAAGCCATCATTAGCCAACTATAACAACAATCGTTACGGAGGAATCAACTATGGTATTTGATAAGGTGGCCGCCATGATTGCCAATCAGCTCAAGGCCGCGCCCGAGAAGGTGACCCGCGAAGCTCGCCTGGTGGAAGACTTGGGTGCGGACAGCGCCAATGTGATGGTGCTGATTATGGACATTGAAGACCAGTTTAACATGCAGGTTGATGACAGCGCCATCACGACGCTGAAGACCGTCGGCGACGTCGTTGACTATATCGAAGCCAACGCAAAATAAGTCTGACGGATACCGGGCTGCTGCGTATATCAGGCAGCAGCCGTTTTTCTTGTGGAGGATGCGATGCCCCAACTAACCGATTTGACACAGTCAATCGGGTATACGTTTCAGCAGCCAAAGCTGCTTGCGCTTGCCTTGACACACCCTTCCGCAAACGCTGTATCAAACAGCCAACGCCTGGAGTTTTTGGGTGATGCTGTCTTGCAGTTGTGCGTGAGCGATTGGTTGTATGCGGAGCACCCTACGCTGCCCGAAGGGCAGCTGACTGCCATGCGTGCTGCCATGGTGTGCGAAGACGCGCTTTATCAGGTCGCCACTTATGTTGGGCTTGATGAGCATATTCGCACTGTGCCGACGCTTAAACGAAACAGCCGTGGACGAAAAAGCGTGATGGCCGATGCCGTAGAAGCGCTTCTTGCGGCTGTTTACCTGGATGGCGGGTTTGAGCATGCAAAGGCATTCGTGCTGCGTCTGTGGCCATCTTCCGGCATCTCTCACGAGATCCCTGTAAACAGCAAAAGTGAGCTTCAGGAACGCTTGCAGGCGGGCGCGCAAGCCGAGCCCGAATACCGCACACTTTCTCATGAGGGGCCGCCACATCAACGGAGATTTGTGGCAGCAGTGTACTGCGATGGGCAGGAGTTGGCCCGGGGCGAGGGCAGCAGCAAGAAGGCAGCGGAGCAAAGCGCCGCGCTGAGAGCGCTCAAAACACTGAAGCAAGGAGGGAAGTTATGAAGCTTAGCCGTGTAGAAATCTATGGCTTCAAATCCTTCCCTCAGCGCACGGAATTGACCTTTGACCAGGGCATCACCGGCATCGTAGGGCCCAACGGCTCCGGCAAGAGCAACATTGCCGATGCCGTTCGCTGGGTACTTGGCGAGCAGAGCGCCCGCATTTTGCGCGGCGCCAAAATGGAAGACGTCATATTTAACGGCACGCAAACCAGAAAGCCCATGCCTTACTGCGAAGTTTCTCTGATATTTGACAATGAGGATCGCTCCCTCAACTCACCATTCGCTGAGGTGCAGGTGACGCGTCGTGTATACCGAAGCGGTGAAGGTGAATACTTTCTTAACCGCAACAGCTGCCGCCTGCGCGATGTGCTGGAGCTGTTCCGGGATACGGGTATCGGCAAGGAAGGCTATTCCATCATTGGGCAAGGTCGAATTGAGGAAATCCTATCCAATAAGAGTGATGAACGCAGGCAGGCATTCGAAGAGGCTGCGGGCATAGTTACCTACCGTGTGCGTAAAGAAGAAGCCGAACGCAAGCTCAATAGAACGCGAGAAAACCTGGTGCGCGTCAACGACTTGCTGGATGAAATCACCAACCGCCTGGGCCCGCTGGAGGAACAGGCCAAGACCGCGCAGGAGTATTTGACGCTGTCAGAGTCCTTGCGCGGGTTGGAAGCCAATACGTATCTAGTCCGTCATGACAGGCTGCGCGCGCGTCTCGCCTCCCTGCAAGAGTTGATGGAGGGGTTGCAGGCAGCCATCAGCGGCCATGAAATGGGCCTGCAAACGCTAACCAAGCAGCGACAGGCGTTGGAGCAGCAACTTGAGCAATCCGAAGAAAAGGACCGCGCAGCCAGACAGGCGCTGAATGCCGCCCAGGAAGCACACCACCGTGCGCAAAGCAAGCTCCAATCTGAAGAAGGCACCATTGCTTCACTGCAAGCTGATTTGTCCCGCTTGGCTGAGAAACAGGCGACGGACCAGCAAAAACGCGATGAGCTGCAGGGGCTTTTTGACGACAGCGAGCAAGGCCGGCAAACACATGACCGGCAACAGCAGGCTGCTGATGATGCGATGCGGCTTGAGGATGAAAAACTGAGCCAGTTGCTGGCCGAAGCAGAAACGGCTGAACGCAAGCTGGATGACCATAAGCAGATGATCATTGCCGCCATCACGCGCCTGAGCGATGCAAAGAGCATGCAGGCAAGGCAGCAAGCCATGCTGACGCAGATGGAAGCCCGCATGGAGGAGCTAACTGCCCAGCAGGGCGACCTGACGCGCGAGGTCGAGGATGCATCGGCCAATGCCGTGCAGGCCGACGCTGCGCTGGAAGAAACCCAGAAGCGCTTGGAAAGCCTGCAGTCAGATCAAACCCAAACGGAAGAGAAGCTGCGGAACGCAAGGGAAGATGCAGCAGACCTGGCGCGCCGTGTACAGGCATTGGCGGTCGACATACAAGCCCGTCAGAGCAGACTATCCTTACTGCAGGATTTGTCGCGCGACTATGAGGGGTATCAACAGGCGGTTAAAATGGCGCTGCGCCACGCAAAGGATAACAGCAATGTGCACGGCGTCATCGCGCGGCTGATCGATGTACCCAAGGCTTATGAAACTGCCCTGGATATGATATTGGGCGGCACCCTGCAGCACATTGTCACTGAGGATGAGGAAACTGCCAAGGAGATAATTGATTATCTGCGCAACAATCGCCTTGGTCGCACCACCTTCCTGCCCATCAGCGCCATCCGGCCACGCACCCTCAGCCCGCAGGAACGGCAGTTGTTGACTATGCCTGGCTGCCTTGGGGTTGCCAGCGAGTTGATCAACTATGACGCGCATTACCAAGGCATTATCCAAAACATTTTGGGCCGCACCGTGCTGGTGGAGGATTTGGACAGCGGCATCGCGCTTTCGCGCAGGGGCAGGCAGGCCTTTAATGTGGTGACCTTGGCAGGCGATGTGCTGCGAGCCGGAGGTGCTATGACCGGCGGGACCTCTCAATCCCGCGCCACCAGCTTGCTGGGGCGTGAGCGCGAGATCAAGGAGCTGAGTGAGCGCTTGGCAGCCGACCGTGCATTGTTGACCGAACAGGAGCAACAGCGCGCCGCTGCCGAAGAACAGCTTTCTCTGCTGCAACGCCTGCATGCGGAAGCGCTGGAGAGCATGAACCAGCAACGCATCGCGGTGGCACGAGATCAGGAGCGGGCACAGCGTGCCCATCAGGAGGCTGAAGATAGCCGCCAACAGCAAAAAAATATTGCCGATGCGTTTATGCAGCTGGAGCAGGCCGTGGCGGAAATACGCGCTGACCTGCAAAACGCCTCGCAATTGACACAAACAGAAACCGTCGATCAGCAGGCGTTAGAAGAACAAACCGGCGTGCTGCAGCAGGTGCTGACCGCTGCCCGTAAGCTTGCCGAGGACCAGCGAACCAAGGTAGCTGCAGCCCAAGCTAACCGCGCGGAGCTATTGCATCAGGCCGATTTGCTTCAGCGTGACCGCGCCCGCTGGCAGCGGGAAATGGACGCTCTGTCGGCCGTTGCCGCCAAGAATGAGCGTGAAAATGCGCGGCTGATCCAGGAAATGAATGACGCTAAGCAATCGTTGACCGCCTATCAGTCGGCAGCCGGGCAAGCGGCCGAGGATGTGGCGCGCATGCAGGCGGAAGCGGAACAGGTTGCAGAGGGCCGCGCCTCCCTGCAGGCCAAGCAAAAAGCCTGCATGAGCCAAACGGAACAGCTGCACGCCCAATCGGCCCAGGATAATGACAAGCTGCACCGCAATGAACTGGTCAGCGCTCGCACGGAAAGCGAGTTGCAGGCGCTGAGTGATTACATGTTCAACAGCTATGAACTGACCTACGCTTCCTGTGAGCCATTGCGTGTAGAAGGTAAGTTTGACCTGCCCAAGGCCGAGCTTGAAATCAAGGACATCAAACAGCGCATCCGGGAGATGGGAAGCGTCAACGTTGGCGCGGTCGAAGAATATGCGCTGACCCGCGAGCGCCATGATAATATGTCTCGCCAGCGCGATGACGCCGAGCAGGCTGAGCGCGATTTGAGTGAGTTGATTGATCAACTGCTGCGAAAGATGGAAGCCCAGTTTGTGACAGAGTTTGCCAAGCTGAATGAGTACTTCAAGGAAACATTTGCGCGTCTTTTTGGCGGGGGAAAGGCGGAACTTCTGCTGGCCGATCCATCGTCGCCGCTCACCTGTGATATTGAGGTAGCCGCCCAACCACCGGGCAAAAAGCTGCAATTGATTAGCCTGCTGTCAGGCGGCGAGAAGGCGCTGACGGCAATCGCCATTCTGTTTGCGATGCTGAAGCTAAAGCCAACGCCGTTCTGTATACTGGATGAAATCGAAGCGGCGCTGGATGAGGCAAATATCACCTATTTTGCCGACTACCTGTCGGAGTACGCCAAGTCCACTCAGTTTATTGTCATCACCCACCGCAAGGGGACCATGGAGCGCTGCGACGCGCTGTATGGGGTGGCCATGGAGGAAAAGGGTGTATCAGGCATGGTATCGGTCAATTTGCAGCAGTACGCGGGCTAAGTTACACAACCACGGGAGGAAATTATGGGATTTTTTCAGCGTTTGAAGGAAGGCCTGTCCAAAACCAGGGGCAATTTCACCACCAAAGTGGATGACCTGGTGGCCAATACGCAGGTCATTGACGATGATTTCTACGAGGAATTGACCGACATCCTGATTTTGGCGGACGCAGGGGTGACCACAACGGACCGCATCATCAGCACCCTTCGTGAACATGTGAAAGCGCAGCGTGTGCGGGATGCACAGGAAGCTAGACAGTTGTTCAAAAGCATTATCGTGGAAGAAATGAACGTGCCGCGCCCGCCGCTGCAGTGGCCGATGGTGATGCTGGTGGTGGGTGTCAACGGTGTTGGCAAGACCACAACGGTAGGCAAGCTGGCTTTGCGCTTTCAGGAGATTGGCCGCAGCGTCATGCTGGCTGCCGCGGATACCTTCCGCGCGGCGGCAGATGAGCAGTTGCGTGTCTGGTCCCAGCGCGCTAATGTGCCCATGATCAGCCAGGGGATGGGGGGAGACCCGGCTGCCGTGGTGTTTGACGCTGTACAAGCCGCCAAGGCGCGCAATACCGACCTGTTAATCGTGGATACCGCGGGGCGTCTGCACAATAAAAAGAACCTGATGGATGAGCTGAACAAAATACGCCGTATCATCGCTAAGGAATACCCGCAGGCCGCTGTGCGCAGCATGTTGATACTGGATGCCACCACCGGGCAAAACGGCCTGCAACAGGCCAAGCAATTCAAAGAGGCTGCCGAAATCAACGGCATCATCCTCACCAAGCTGGATGGCACCGCCAAGGGTGGCATTGCCATCGCAATCCAACAGGAACTTCAAATCCCCGTGTGGTATATCGGCGTGGGGGAAGGCATTGACGACTTGCAGGCCTTTGAGGCAAAGGAGTTCGTGGAGGCGCTGTTCTAAGGTGGTTCCCACATAATTGGATTCTCCACAAATAGACGGCTGTGCGATTTGCACAGCCGTCTAATAAATGATTGACCATGGAATTTAACTCATCTTAAGACCCGATGGGATAGATCCCTTCATAGAGCCTTTGCTGCGTTGCCGGGCCGGCTTTGCCATCCTGGGACAGCCCATGGTCCGCCTGGAAGCGCATGACCGCTTCATACGTGCCGAGGCCATACTTGCCATCCACCGTCCCGGTATAATAGCCTTGCGCCTTCAGCGCGGTTTGCAGATTGGATACCAGCACACCCATATCACCCGGCCGCAGGATGACGTAGGTTCCTGTGGGGTTTGGTGTTACATTCTGATAGTTCACAATGGGGGTGTAGGTGGGCACCGGCGTTACCCGAGCACCGGGCACGGCGGCACCGCCGGTGGCGCGCTTCGCCCTATTGCTATTGAGCAGGTTCAGGGTGCTTTCGCCCGCCACGCCATCAACGGTGAGCCCGTTAACAGTTTGGAATGCGCGCACGGCCAACTCGGTGGACTCACCAAAGTCGCCGTCGTTGACACCGCCATAGTAGCCCAAATCCTTCAGCCGCCGCTGTAAGGCGCGCACAGCGTCCGAGCCATAGTCGCCGCGCCGCAGGGAAACCCCAACGCTGGCTGCGGGTCTGTCAGCGCGTCTGGCCGTGCTGGAGTATAGCTTCGATAATGTCATGGGGCCGGCGATGCCATCGAAATAGGATACGTTGCGCTTCTGGAACGCGATGACCGCATCCTCGGTCGCGGTGTTGAACACGCCTGTAGCCTTGCCGGCCAGATAGTCAAGCGCAATCAGGCGCTCCTGCATCCTGCGCACCTCAGCGCCGCTGTCATTGAGTTTGAGGTAGAGGTTGGCGTTGACACGAGGCGTTGCCGTTGCTCTGGGAGGCGCTTTGGTAGGCGCGGGGGTCAGAGGTGCGCGCACAGCTGCCTTGGAGTTCAGTTTGGTCATGGTGGCAGGGCCGGCCACGCCGTCGGCGCGCAGCCCATTGCGGGACTGGAAGGACTTCAGGGCCTTTTCGGTCCCCTCGCCAAAATCACCGTCGATGGTGCGCATATAGCCCAGCGAGCGAAGCTTGGTTTGCAGGGTGCGCACTTCGGCGCCTTTGCTGCCCAACTTCAAAATCAAGGGCGTTGCAGTGGGCCGCGGAGTAGCGGTCGGCTCGCTGGTGGGCACCATGGTCGCTACGCCCTGGTTGATGGGCGGTGGCGTCAGGGTGACCAAACCGGGAATGCCACTTGTCGCCATGCCGTCCTGCGTATTCCATGGCATCACGCTGCTGACAGCATCAGAGGGACCCGGCGTTGTAATGCCAACCTCCGCCGTGGCCGTTACATCCACGGGCGGTACGGTGGCCAGGATATCCCATGGCAAATCACCGTTGTATCCGGCCCCTGCGCTGCTGTTGTTGGTATTGTCGGGCTTGGTGGTACATCCTGCCAACAAAACCACCGCCGCCATCAAACTCATCAGAGCGATCAGTTTTTTCCTATTCTTTGGTTTCATATGTCCCCATCCCTTTAAAATTCGCGCATCATCCCAATTCTCTGTCTATACAACGAATCAGACAGCGCAATTCTTGCTTTCCTGTCTCCCGGTGCGTATGAGGAGCCATGCACCTCTCCGCTTAGGTACAGCATAACATAAATGACTTTGCCATTCAATTAGAATTGTAACAGTTTCGACAAGAGAATGCGCATTTTGTAAGGAATTTACAAGTTGAACGGTGGATTGCTCAAACGTATCGCCAGAAACTATGTACGCATTGCTTGAAATCGGGCTGCAATCAGCTTGATATTTCTTGCATTCTGACCACGCGCAAGGTATAATGTCTATGCTTCTAAGGCACTGCGATGGATACACGGTGAATACGCACCGCTCATACCATCCCAGGCGCGGCCCGCGAGGGGTTTTTTTATTACCTCTTGCGCGCGTCTTTGAATTGCAGCGCCTTGTTGCGATTTATGGATTAACAGGAGCCATGCACTTGTTTGCGTGGCAGGAACGGAGATGTGAACCATGAGCGAAAAGCAGCATGAGCACAGCAACAAAACGGTCGTATCCACAGAAGGCATGCGTAAGCTGGAAGAGCAATTGCAGTATCTGTCTACCACCCGCAGGGCAGAGGTTGCCGAGCAGATCGCCGTTGCCCGCGGCTTTGGTGACCTGAGTGAAAACGCCGAGTACGATGAAGCCAAGAATGAGCAATCCCGCCTGGAGGCTCAGATTATTGACTTGGAGAACACCATCCGCACGGCCATTGTCATTGACGACAGCAACGTATCCACCGACCGGGTCAACATCGGCACCACGGTTCGTGTGTTTGACAAGGGGCTGAAGGAGGAGGAAGAGTACACCATCGTTGGCGCGCGAGAGAGCGACGCGATGAACAACAAAATCTCCAACGAGAGCCCGCTTGGCGCCGCCCTACTTGGCAAAAAGAAAGGCCAGGTCGTCAAGGTCAAGGTGCCCGCAGGCACCATTGAAGTGAAGATTATCGATATCCATCGCTAATGACAGGAGACAGCTATGACTGACCACACAGCGCAAATCCCCAATCAGCCCTCTTTTTCCGAGCAAGAGCAGATTCGCCGCGAAAAGCTGCAGGCGTTGCTCGACCAGGGCTGCAGCCCCTATTCGCTTACCAGTTATGACGTCACCCATTCGGCGGTGCAAATTGCGGATGGGTATGACGAGCTGGAAGGTAAAACCGTCAGCGTGGCAGGCCGTGTGCTCAGCCGCCGCATCATGGGCAAGGCATCCTTCGCGCATCTGCGCGACGCTTCCGGCGACATCCAACTGTATATCAAGCGGGATGATGTGGGGGAAGAGGCTTACAACGCCTTCAAGAACAGTGACTTGGGCGATATTCAGGGCGTGAAAGGTTTTGTTTTCAAGACAAGGACGGGCGAGGTATCCATTCATGCCCAAGAGGTCACCCTGCTGAGCAAGTGCCTCAAGCCCTTGCCGGAGAAGTTTCACGGCTTGCAGGATGCAGACCTGCGTTATCGTCAGCGTTATTTGGACATGATTGTCAATCCCCAGGTGCGGGATACCTTTATCAAGCGCAGCCGGATCATCACCGCCATCCGCTCCTTCATGGATGCCAGAGGCTTTCTGGAGGTGGATACGCCCATCCTGCATACGCTGGAGATTGGCGCCGCCGCCAGGCCATTCCAAACACACCACAATACGCTGGACATCGACATGTATCTGCGGGTTGAGACGGAGCTGTACCTCAAGCGCCTTATCGTGGGCGGCTTTGACAAAGTATATGAAATCGGCCGCATCTTCCGCAACGAGGGCATGTCGCCCCGCCACAACCCGGAGTTTACCACCATTGAGCTGTACCAGGCCTATGCCGATTATCAGGATATGATGGATCTGGCCGAGGATATGTTCCGCAGTGTAGCGCTGGAGGTGTGCGGCACCGAAACGTTAACGTATCAAGGGCAGGAGATTCGCCTGCACGCCCCCTGGGCGCGGCTCACCATGGCGGAGGCCGTGAAGCAATATTCGGGCATCGATTTCTTTGCATGGGAGAACGATGAACAGGCCCGCGCCTGCCTGGATGAGCGCCATATCACCTACGAAAAGGGCGCCACACGAGGCGATTGTCTGCCTTTGTTGTTTGATGAGTATGTCGAGAAGAACCTCATCCAGCCCACCTTTATCATGGATTACCCGGTGGAAAATTCCCCGTTGGCCAAACGCAAACCGGATGATCCGCGGCTGACCGAGCGATTTGAGATTTTTATCTGCGGCAGCGAGTTCGGCAACGCGTTCAGCGAGCTGAACGACCCCATTGATCAACGCGCCCGCTTCGTACGCCAGGTGGAAGAGCGGCGTGCGCTTGGGGGCAAGAATGCCAAGGTGGACGAGGACTATGTCAACGCGTTGGAATATGGGCTGCCCCCCACCGGCGGCATGGGCATCGGGGTGGATCGCCTGATCATGCTGCTGACCGATAGCGCCTCCATCCGCGATGTACTGCTCTTCCCGACCATGAAGCCACTGGGCTGAGGTAAAGCGCGAAGTGCAATTAAAGACACCAATCAACAAGCATACGCTCAGGCACCATCTGCAGTATAATGCCTGGAAGTATGCTGTGTTGGTTGTTGTTTCCATTTTTCTATGGGATATCATCTATACCACCACTGCCTACCGACCGCCTCAGGATAAGCGTGTTGATATCTATATCCAGAGCAGCACTGCCGATTCGGCTAGGGTGGATACGGTTTTGGAGGAAATTCGTGCACAGGCGCTGCCCGAGCTGGAGGTCATCAATACCGCCTTCCTGTTTGGCGGCGGCGGCCAGGCCGATATGGTCACTGCTCAGCAGTTGATGACCTACATCATGGCACAAGAAGGGGACTTGTACTTTCTGCGCTCGGAGGACTATAAACAGTACGCTGCACAGGGCGTCTTTCTTGATTTGGAGCCTTTGATTTCCCAGGGCCGGCTTGATGCGCATGATATCGACCTGACAAGCGGCTATGTGGCCACACAACAGTATGATGAATCCGCGCAGCAAATGGTAACCACATCCACCCGGCGCCTGTACGGCATTCCGGCAGCCACGCTGCCCGGCTTTGCCAGCGAACTGAACATCGACCACCGGGACCTATTTCTGGCGGTTACGGTATACAATGATAATGATGAAAATGTATTGCGCTTTCTGGACGAATTGATTGCTCGGATGCGCATCAGCGATTCAAAGGAAGTGCCATGAAGTATCAGGCGGTCGTATTTGACTTGGATGGAACACTAACAGACTCCGTGCATGGGGTCATCCGAAGTACGCGATATGCGCTGGAAAAGATGAATTGGCCTGTGCCGGATGATAAGATGCTGCGCGGCTTTTTGGGTCCGCCGCTCGCCACCTCGTTCATGGAGTATTGCGGCATGTCAAACGCGCAGGCCATTGAAGGAACACGCCTGTACAGGGAGCGCTACAACACCATCGGCTGGCGGGAGAATGCCGTTTTTCCCGGCATCCGACAATTGTTGTGGGCGTTGAAGCGCCAGGGTGCCTATCTATCAGTCGCCACAGGCAAACCGCAGAACGCCAGCGAGCGCATCCTCGAGTACTTTGGAATGACCGATTATTTTAATCAGATTGCAGGGCCCACGCCGGATGACTTCTTCGCCAACAAACGCGATTTGATTGACCGTTCCCTGGGCGGGCAAAACCGGGGAAAAACCATCATGATTGGTGACCGCGCAAGCGATATCATCGCGGCACACGAACACGGTATTGACAGTGTCGCGGTGCTGTTTGGCTATGGCAGCCGGGATGAAATGACGCAATCGCGGCCTACCTACCTGGCAGAGAATGTAATTGACCTGTTTGACATATTGGGTGTCAGTTATCCCGAGTTCCCCGGCTACTTTATTTCGCTTGAAGGGAATGACGGCTGCGGCAAGTCAACGCAAACAGCGCTGCTGGTCGACTGGATGAAGGCCGGCGGTTACGACCTGGTACGCACCCGAGAGCCCGGCGGCAGCGAAGTGGCGGAGAAAATTCGCCATTTGCTGCTGGACAGGGAAAACATGGGCATGCAGGATATGACCGAAGCACTATTATACGCGGCCGCGCGCGCGCAGCATGTGCGGGATGTGATTATGCCAGCTCTATCGAATGGCAAAGTGGTCATCAGCGATCGGTATGTGGATTCCAGCATCGCGTATCAAGGCGCCGGCAGGCAATTGGGCATGGATGTGGTGGAACAGATTAATGCTCCTGCCATTAACGGATGTCTGCCGAATGTGACCTTGCTGCTGCGCATGGGCGCTCAGGAGGCCCTCCATCGACGCGAAAGTGCCAGCCAGGTGGATCGCATTGAGATGATGGATAACGATTTTCACAAGCGGGTAGAGCAGGCCTTTGATCAGTTGGCCAAGCAGCACCCCGCGCGGATTGCCCCCATCGACGCCAGCGGCGGTATCGAAGATATTGCCCAGCGTATCCGCCTGACAGTCCATGACAAAATGCGCAAGGCGGGCATGTACTGATGCGGATTATTGTTGGCATGTCCGGTGGCGTAGATTCCGCCGTATCGGCCCTGTTGCTCAAGCAGCAGGGCCATGATGTCATTGGCGTTTTTATGAACAACTGGGAGGAAGAAGACGAGAACGGGGTCTGCACAGCTGAAAGCGACTGGGCCGATGTGCGCGCTTGCTGTGACGCGATAGGGATTCCCTATTACGCCGTTAATTTCTCCAAAGAGTATCAGGAACGGGTTTTCCAGTTGTTTCTGCACGAGTATAGCCGGGGCAGAACCCCAAACCCCGATGTGTTGTGCAACCGGGAAATCAAGTTCAAGGCTTTTTTGGATTTCGCCCTACAGTTGGACGCGGACAAAATTGCGACAGGTCATTTTGCCCGTACAGATGACAGTGGTGTGCTGCTTAAGGGCGTCGATCCGAACAAAGAGCAAAGCTACTTTTTGTATATGCTGAAGGCGGCTCAACTGCAAAAAACCATTTTCCCCGTTGGCGGGCTTTCGAAGACACAGGTGCGAGACATCGCGCGTCAGCATCACTTGCCCGTGAGCAATAAGAAGGATTCTACGGGCATTTGTTTCATTGGGGAGCGAAATTTCCGCAATTTTCTCTCTGCGTATTTGCCTGCACAGCCGGGCGATATCCGCACACCTGAAGGGGAGGTGCTTGGACAGCATCAGGGCTTGATGCATCATACCATCGGCCAGCGCAAAGGCTTGGGCATTGGCGGCCGGGGAGACGGGCGCAGCTGGTTTGTGGTTGGGAAAGATATACAGCGAAATGAACTGATTGTAGTCCAAGGGGATGATCATCCCCTGTTATATTCGACCTCTGCTGAAGTGGAGGAGTCAACCTGGGTAGGGCCCCCACCCTGTGATGAAGGCGAATCGTTGCACGTCATGGCAAAGTTCCGCTATCGACAGCCGGACCAGGGAGTAACAATTCAGTGGCAAGGCACCAAGGCCCTTTTGCGATTTGATACCCCACAGCGCGCCATTACACCGGGGCAAAGCGCAGTGTTGTATCGTGGGGATGTATGCCTTGGTGGGGGTATCATTCAGTCTGCCAGCGCACGAAATTGATTGATTGCTTCTTTGATGGAGGCGAGGTCCGCATAGTGAACAAAGGTGCCGTTTACCCCAATGGCAGCGTGTAGCGCATCATAGGGATAAAATACAGCGCTGCGCTCAACACCGTCTCCCTCCAAACGGATAGAGAGTAAAGGTACGCCACCCGGCTCATAAGTCTCCGATATATTGCCGGTAGCCCTAATGGACATCAGGGTGCCATACAGCGCGGCGAATTTGTCCTCCATTATTTCCTTCCCGTCAGACACAATGTGGTAACGATACAGAATGTTTCCTTGACCATCACGCGCAATCTCATTGTTGGGCAATATCTCCTCAACAAGCGATATATCGTAAACCGAAGAGGAGCCTGATTCGCCGCTGATTACCACGTGGCTCAATGCGCTCAAGGGAATGTAGAGCGGCAAACTGCTGAGGAATGTTTCGGTCTCTTTTATGTCAAGAAACCCCATGGACAGGTCGCTGGCTTGATAGATGGTGTCCAAGTATCGGCAATAGAATCCGACACCGGGAACCGGGTTGCCGATTTCGATGCGAATGCTCTGTTCGCCAACATGTTGTGATATCGGTTCAGCGCCGCTCGCCGCCTGACTTGTAATCACACTTTCTGCGAGATGAAATGTTACAGTCAATCTCGGTTCCTGTAGCCCATATTGAGCAAGATGCTCATCGTCTGCCGGAGACACATAGGCCGCGAAGCGCATCTTTTTGATGGCGTCAAACATCCCACGCATTTTTTCAACCGATACAGGATAGCGGAATGGTTTTTCCATCTCCCACAGGCCATCCGTGAGGCGGCGAATATGCAGGTCCTGCTCCCCGGTAACCTGCAGGCTGTCCATCAATTCCGGCGTGAAATTGATGTTGGGCAAGGTATGCAGCCATCCCAGCCGTTGGTCAAAGGTCTGTTTGATGTCGATATTCAAGGCGTAAATCGTCGAATCACCTTGCACCATGCCATAGTCAAGGGGTGTGTGGGTGAGCATCCTATTCCCAATCTTGAAGCCAAATGTGCGTCCATCAGCCAAAGCAACGGAAACATAAAGCGCATCTTCGCCCAGCCCATAATCCACCGGATTCAAGCCATCCGTTTCGGTGCTGCCTACAACATCGGCTGCCTCGAAATAGATGAGCACATCAAGCATCGCGCGAATGGCGTCCGGGCTTAGATCAAACCCGGGCTGCCCATCCACAACGAATTGATTGCCATCCCGTC
Source organism: uncultured Clostridia bacterium (assembly GCA_937874275.1). Classification (GTDB taxonomy): domain Bacteria; phylum Bacillota; class Clostridia; order Christensenellales; family Aristaeellaceae; genus UBA1038. The sequence goes on from CALNAU010000113.1 coordinate 36,911, forward strand.
GAATCGTATAGGGGACCTCTCCGGTAGGGGATACGGTGAACGAAGCAATTTTCTCTTCCTCGGAGGTAAACAACCGGATTGTGCTATCCGGTAAGGGTGAGGGGAGAGGTGCCGCGGGACGCAACAAGCGCGGGAGGAGCAAAGCACCCGCCAGAATGCTGACCATTGCCAATAGGGCAACCACAGCCTTATGCCCGATGCCCCATGTGCGCCTTTGTTTGACCCTCACTTCTTTCATGTGGTTACAGCCTTTTTCGGGATACGGTCACATAGATGCCTGCCAGTGCCACAAGACCGGGCAGCAGCACCAGGACCAGTTGATTCAGCCACAGCCTTTCCACACGCATAGGTGGACGAATCGCATCTTTGGGCGCAATCTGAATCCGTATCGGCTCACCCGGGTTCAAATAGCCTATGATGCTGAGCAAAAACTCGGCGCTGTAGGTGTTTTGATATAACCAACTGTCGGTGAATACGGAGGAATTGCCGATGATAAATGCCTTTGATCGCGTGCCATCATCAAATACCCGTTCAGACAAGATAGCAAGAGGGAAAACGCCGGTTTCGTCGTTCGGCTGTTTTGTAATATCATCCGCCCCGTCAGACATATCCCTCAAATACACGTTGCCGCTTTTGAGAATTACCTGTGTTGTCAATTGCGGATTGCTTGCGGGCATTTCAAAGGCGGCAGCCCCTGCCAAAATCAACGTGGTCTGTTTGGCAGATACGAGGCCCGCGGTGGCTTCCACCGCTTCCATGTAGGGCATCAGCATAGCAGGGGAGTTGTAATAGCTCTCCACCTCCGCAGGTTCGGCCACCACCAGTCCTGCCTTTCGCTCAAATCCATAGCTGCGGTACAACGCATCCAACTGCGGCGTTTGGGTTGAAGCGTTAAAGTCAACGGTGATAAACAAAGCGCCGCCTGCACGCACAAAGTCGTCAATCAACGCTACCTGCTCGGGCGTAATATCCTTCTGCGGCGAAAGGATCATCAGCGGTTCCTCGGGGATGAGGGTTTCCGCCCGCGATAAATCGACCCGCCTGAGGGAAAAGTTGTAATCTGTCAGCAATTTCTCCATCGCGGCCGTACTTGTTTCGTCAAGCTCACCATGCCCGGTCAGCACCTGAATGGTAGGCAGGGCATCCGCGGTCACGTAAGTGATGGCTTCCGTGACGCTTTGCTCATAGGTAAGCCCCGATACATAGTAGCTGCCAGTCTCCTGATCGTAGCTTTGAGCGATGTAATCCGCACCATTCAGGATGCGCGTCCGGTCCGCCTGTTTGCCATGGATGATGAGACAGTCGCTGGTTACATCCCCGTCGTTGAGACTGGAGCTGATATTCTGAATCAGCGTTGGGTTCTGTAATAGGTTTTCAATGGAGTAGGTGATGTGGGGGCTGGCCGCTGCATAGCGCTCAAGCAAGCCGATGAGTGAGCGATCCTCCTGACCGGGGGTAAAAAGCGCGTAAATGTGCACATCACTGTTCAGCTCATTCAACACCCTTTGTGTTTGCTCCCCCTGAGAGGTAGCGTTGTTGAAAGACAAATCTATGCGCAGAGCGTGCTTCTTCTCCAGCGCATCGGCCAACAGAATGATTGAGGCTGCCAGGGCGAGAACCAACAACGTGGCAATCATTGCCGTTCCACCCAGGCGGTGGCGCGCGGAGAGGCTGAATCTTCTCTTCATTGTCCGCTCCACCTCCTTGCGTTCACAATCTGTGTCGTGCCAAACACGCAAACACCACTGAATACCAGGAAGAAGAGAATATTGGCCAAACTAAGCTGCCCATATAAAAATGGCAGCAGCCTGTCATAGAGGTTGATAAAACCATTGAGCCGTGTCACAACGCGGGATGAAATGCCGGAGGACGCGACCGTTGCCAACCAAAGAAACAGATTTGCACCAAATGCGAGCGCTGTAGCGGTCGCAGGACTCTTTGCCAAACTGGACATCATCAAATCCAGTGCAATAAATGCACAACCCTGCAGGGTAAACCCAAGGTACAGCGTAAACAGCTCTTCCGGGTAAACCCTTCCCTGCAGCGCGACAAGCAACACATATACCAGGCTCAACAGCACGCTGATGAGCAACACGGTGCAGGCGGCCAGATATTTGCCCAGCACGACCTCACCTGCCCTGACCGGTGCGGTAAACAGCAGTTGATCCGTCATTTGCTTGCGCTCTCCGGCTAACAACCGCATCACCAACACGGGGGTGAGCAGCATCCAAACATAACTCATCATAGAGAACAGACCGGATAAGTCTGAAGTAAGGGATGAAAGGTTATTCAATCCGAATATCAGGCTACTAATGGACAGAAATACCCCGACGTATAAGTAGCCGATTGGCGTCAGAAAGTATGTGGCCAGCTCCCTGTGGAAAATCGCCCGCATTTATGCCTCGCGCGGTGCGTTTGCACCCGATGTGATTCGCAAAAAGATATCCTCCAATGTATCCTGCATGGGCACCAGTGCCAGTATGGGTACCTGCAAGCCGCTGAACAACGTCATTAACTCTCGTTCAAAGGGAGAACCGCTCTTGGTTTCAATGATTGCTTCAGACATGGTATGATCTGAAACCGTTATCTTTACGCGCGATACACTTGGCAAACCCCGCAAAGCTGGCAGCATCCGCTCCTTATTTATGGCGGTGCGCAGGCGAAAGCGCCTGATGTCGCGCCCATCCTTCTGCCGCAAATCCTCGTCCGCAACCAGCCGCCCATGGTGCAAAATCAGCACCCGTTGGCAAATGGCCTGAACCTCGCTGAGAATATGAGATGAGAAAATGATGGTGTGTCGCTTGGCCAGCGAGGAAATGATACCCCTAAACTCCACCACCTGTGAAGGATCAAAACCGGCCGTTGGCTCATCCAGCAGCAAAACCTCTGGATTGCCGCAAAGTGCCTGTGCAAGCCCGACGCGCTGCCGATACCCCCGGCTGAGGTGCGCAATCAGACGATGCGATACATCTGACAGACCCGTAATTTGCTTGATTTCTTCGATATGCGAGGCGACATCAGCCGAAACGACACCTTTCAGTTTACAGCAGAAATGCAAATATTCGGCAACTGTCATTTCAGTGTAAAGCGGTGGATTTTCAGGCAAGTATCCAATATGCGCCTTGGCATGAAGCGGATTCATCAGCATGTCCTTTTCAATAACGCGTACATCGCCCGATGAGGGGGGAAAGTATCCGGACAGAATATTGAGCAGGGTTGATTTGCCCGCGCCATTCTGCCCTAACAAACCAAGCACCTGTCCTTCCTGGACTTCAAAAGAAACATCTTCCAACGCGGTCAGACGACCATAACGCTTTGTCAGCTGATTTGCGGACACAGATACCATGCATACCCCCCCATCATAGAAAATGAGTATAGCATGAAACATCCCTTGTTCAATGAACAAACTGTGAAACGTTATTGGTTTACGGAACCAGCGGATTGTGGTATTCTGGTGTGGAGAACGAGAATTCCAACTCGGGTTTGATTCCGGAAACCGACTTCGGTATATATGGGGGATAGCATGCACGGCATTAACAAGTACACCAGATCCGGGAATTCAATCGGCTTTTCACCTCGGCCGAAGCAATCGCTATTGATTGGGCTGATTATCATCCTGTTAGCAGCAGTCGTTTTCTTGTCGATCTCATATGTGCGGGCATCGGGCTATCGCAGTCAAATTGAGCAACAATTTAATAAGCGCATCAATAGTGCCGTCATTGATGCCATCGAACAGGTGAACCGGCTCTCAGGCGGTGTACAGGCCAATTCCGCGGCACGCCTGGCAGTGGTACGCCAATATGTTTACAGCATCGATCAATTTAACCAAATTAACACAACCATTCACGGCGAAGCCGGCCGGCTGGTGCCGCAGGAGGCCATTTCCATCTTGTACGAGGATTTGGATACCTATGATATGTTGGTGCAGACCGCTACGTCATCTACCTTGGAAATACGCACCGCCTTACTTACACACCTAACTGCCCTGAAGGAACTGATATAGCCCGTTCCATTCCGTGTGTCAAAATACAAGTAGGATAGGACTTCCGCAGCAAATGCCAAGCTTGCCTTGCTTCTTGCTGACATTTATAGACACCGAATACCGCCGAGCCTGAGCCGCTCATTTGCGCATAGAGCGCGCCGTTGTGTCGCAAATACTCGAGCGCTTCATGAATTTGCGGCATGAGGCTGACGGCAGCGGGCTGCAAATCATTGCCACAGACATTATGTAGGTTGTGATAGCTTTTCTTACGAATAGCATCCAGTGTTTGAAGCACATCGATTCGCTGATGGGGTGCTGCCTGATGATATTTCGAAAAAACATCCTTGGTGCTAAGCGATTGCTGTGGTTTCAGGAGCACAAGCCAGGGGATAACACCAAAATCAACAGGAGAAAGCGACTCACCAATCCCTCGAACAATCGCCGGACCTTCCTCCAGACAATAGGGAATATCTGCGCCAAAGGGAAGCGCCAGAGATTGCAGGGCTGCGCGCGTATATGACAATCCCCATAGCTGATTCAATGCCAACAATGTGGCGGCCGCATCGGCACTGCCGCCGCCCAAGCCCGCTCCGGCAGGGATGCGCTTGTAACACTTGATGCGAACCCCCTCATGACAGTGCGCCTGTTCTTGAAACGCACGGGCAACCCGCACAATCAGGTTTTGCTCCGGAGGAATCGGGACAGGGTTTGCAGCATCATCAATTAGCGTTATTTGACCATCATCCGTTTTCTCAAAGTGAAGGTCATCATACAAGTTGATGCGCTGCATCAGCATAATCAGCTCGTGGTAGCCGTCCGGCCGCGAACCTGTTACCTGAAGAAACCAATTGATTTTCGCATAGGCGCGTGCGTTCATTTAGCTACCTCCGCAAGAGGCGCCTTTGCGCGTTGCAGGGTAAAGCGAATAGCTGAGCCGCTTTCCCTGGGGAGCACTTCAATTCTCTGGTGATGCTTTTCGAGTATCGTTTTGCATATCGCCAGCCCCAATCCCGTGCCCTGGCCTACGGTATGTGCCTTGTCCGCGGTGTAGAAGCGGTCAAATATATAGGGGATATCCTGTTCGAGGATGCCTATCCCATTATCCTGTACAGTAATTCCCATAGTCGCAGTATCTATAGCACAAGTTAGAACTTGAATTCGCCCGCCATGTGGGGTGAATTTGATGGCATTATCCATCAAATTGATGAGGACTTGTTCAATCTGGTCGTGGTCGGCAAGCACAAAGCTGCTGTCCTCCTCGAACTGCAGCTGCATGTCCAGTCCCTTCTCTTCAATCTGGTTCACCTTGGCAATCAGCACCAGGCGAATTAACTCATTGATGTTAAAGGTGGAAAGGGAAAGGGCGGTATCGTCATTCTCCATCCGCGAGAGGTTCAGCAGGCTGGTGACCAACTTGGTCATGCGGTTGGTTTCACTCAATACAATGCCGAGGTACCGCTCATAATCGGCGGTGGGGATGGTGCCATCCAGCATGCCCTGCAAAAATCCCCGGATATTGGTCATGGGGGAGCGCAGTTCATGGGATAGGTTGGCGATAAAGTCCCTCCGCGTCTGCTCCGTCTCCTCCAGCTTGCCGGACATGGTGTTGAACGCGACAGCCAGGTCATAGATTTCCCGGCTGCCGGTTTCAGGCACACGATGGCTGAAATCGCCCGCGGCCATGCTGCTCGCGTTGTCGGCAATCTCGCGAAGCGGCTTGGATAGACGCCTGGTATAAGACAAGATCAACAAGCCCGCTACCAGAGCCGTTAGCAGTGCCGCCAACGCTACCTTGGCTGTGAGCCCTTCATAAGCGGAACGGACGTTTTGCGCGGCAGTTTGAATCAGCACCGCGCCCATCACACGGTCGTTGCGTATCCAGGGAACCGCCACGGTAAACATCGGCCCGTTGGCCCCTTGGTCCTGGGCCACGACCTCCCTGCCGCTGAGGACAGTATTGAGCGTCTTCACAATGTGACGCGCGTCGAAAGCCGCGCGCAAATCCGTGTTTTCCTCCAGAATAGAGAGAAAATATGCGGTGATCTGACCGCTTCTATCCACCACCATGCAGTAGGCAGAATACTCATCATATACGCTGCGCAACTTGTGACGCATCATCTCGCGGCCGGATGTTGTGGGGAGGCCCAGCGCTGTCTCCAATCGACTGGTTTCGGTGGTCGCAGCCAGATAGGCAATGTCATACGCCTGCGCTTTGAGGGCATCCATGCGGCTCTCAATCTGCGCATCCCGCATGGTGAAATAGAAAATGCCCATCAGCAACGCTACGCATAGCGCGATGACCAGCATAAACACCAGCATCAGCCGGGAGAACGTGGTGGGGCGCATCGCTATTTGACCTCGAACTTGTAGCCCACGCTCCACACGGTGCGAATCATCCAGCCCAACTCCTCAGACCCGGTGAGCTTTTCGCGCAGCCGCTTCACATGTACATCTACCGTCCGGCTGTCACCAAAGTAATCAAAGCCCCAAACCTTTTCGAGCAACTGCTCGCGCGTAAATACGATATTTGGATGTGAAGCCAGAAAATACAGCAGCTCCAACTCCTTGGGCGGCATATCGGTCTGCTTGCCTTGATACAGCACCTCGTAGCGTGTCAAGCTGAGCGTCAGACCCGGGAAGGAGATGGTGTCGTTCTCCTGCTGGTCGGACTGGCCGCGGCGCAGCACAGCCTTCACGCGGGCAACCAGCTCCTTGGGGTCAAAGGGCTTGGTGATATAGTCATCCGCGCCAAGCTCCAGCCCCAATACCTTGTCAAAGGTTTCATCCTTGGCGGACAACATGATGACCGGGATGCTGCTGATTTGGCGCACCGCGCGGCATACCTGCCATCCATCCATGCCCGGCAGCATGATATCCAGCAGCAGGAGCGCCGGGGGATTGGCCTTGAAGGCAGCAAGAGCCGAATCGCCGCGCTGAAAATCGACGACATCGTAGCCCTCCTTTTCCAGATACAGCCGCACCAGTTGGCCGATATTCTGATCGTCATCTACCACCATGATGGTCTGTTTCGTACCCATGTGGCACCTCCTACTTCAATTCTACCACGGTAACGCCGCTTTCGCCCTCTCCATAGAGGCCAAGGCGGAAGTTCTTCACCTGGCGTATGTTTTTCAAATGCTGTTGGATGCCGGCACGCAAGGTACCGGTGCCCTTGCCATGGATGATGGATACTTCATGCAGGCCTGCCATCACCGCCATGTCGAGGTATCTGTCGACCTCCAGCAAGGCTTCATCCAAAGCCAGGCCGCGGACATCGCACTCCATTTTTACGCTGCGCGAAGCGGCACCCGTCTTTGCGCGGACGGAGGTCTTTTTCTGCGCCGGCGGCTTGGACAGTCGTACCTGGGCGGCCAGCACCTTCATCTTGATGATGCCCGCCTGAATCATGAGCTCGCCCTTGGCGTCGGGCAAGGTCAACACGGTGCCCACCGCGTTCAGATGGGGGATTTCAACAGTATCGCCAACTGACAGCGTATCTGGCTTGGCAGCATCATGCATGTGATTGGCAGGTAGCTTTTCAGACAGATCATCATCAAGCCCTGTTAGACGGCGTTGCAGCGCGTTCAGATTCTGGGTGATGTCCCCTCCGCTGCGTTTCATCAACTTGAGTTCATCAATGATGGCGGCACTCTCACGCTTGGCGCGCTCCAGGATGCGGCGCGCGTCCTCCTTTGCCTTCTTTTCGGCATTGGCACGGCCCTCTTCGATGCGGCGATAGAGCGCCTCCGCTTCGTTGCGCAGCCGGAGGGTTTCCTCGTGCGCTTCCTGAGCCAGAGCCCGCTCCTTTTCGGCCACCTGACGGTGATATTCAGCATTGGCGATGACGTCTTCAAACTCAATGGTTTCCTGGCTTAACGTTTGACGCGCGGCATCTATGATGCGGTCCGGCAACCCCAGACGCTTGGAAATCTCAAAGGCGTTGGATTTACCCGGCACGCCAATGGACAGGCGATAGGTGGGCCTCAGGGTGGCAACATCAAATTCTACACTGGCGTTTTCCACCCCAGGGGTCGAAAGCGCATAGGCTTTTAATTCGCTGTAATGGGTGGTGGCCACCGTTCGTATTTGCTGCTTCTGCAGGGTATTCAGGATAGCTTGCGCCAGGGCCGCGCCTTCTGTTGGGTCGGTTCCCGCGCCGAGTTCATCAAACAGCACCAAATCATCCGGATCCACCGACGCCAGGATGCTGACGATATTGGTCATGTGTGAGGAGAAGGTGGACAGGGATTGCTCAATGCTCTGCTCGTCGCCGATATCGGCATATACCTGATGGAAAGTGGATACCTCGGTACCCAGATTGCCCGGCACATGCAGCCCCGCTTGCGCCATCAGGGTGATGAGGCCAACGGTTTTCAAGGTGACGGTCTTCCCACCGGTGTTGGGGCCGGTGATGATCAGCGTGGTAAAGCCGTCGCCAAGCCACAAATCGCAGGGAACCACCGTATCAGGATCCAACAGGGGATGGCGCACACGGACAAAACGCAGCCTGCCCTTGTCGTTCATACGTGGGGCGACAGCCTTCATGGCACGTGCCAACTGACCCTTGGCAAAGATAAAATCCAATTGGGTCATGATGTCGATGTTGGCCGATATGATGTCAGCATTGGCGGCGACTTGCGCCGAAAACGCGGCGAGGATGCGCTCAATTTCCTGGTCTTCTTTGAGTGTCCATTGCTTCAGCTCATTGCCGGTTTCCACCACGGCTATAGGCTCGATAAACAGGGTGGCGCCGGTGGATGACTGATCGTGCACAAGCCCCGGCACATTCTGGCGGTACTCCTGCTTGACCGGAATCACGTATCGACCGTTTCGAACTGTCACCAGCGGCTCCTGCAGGTATTTGGAGAAGGAGCTGCTCTGGGTCATCGTGCGCAGTTTTTCCTTGATGCGGTCGTTGCATAGCCGCATCTGGCGGCGAATGTCCGCCAGTTGGTGGCTTGCGTTATCGGCAATCTCTTCCTCTGAAATGATGGCATCCTTGATGCCGCGCTCCAACGGGTAATTGGTCATCAGTGCCTGGCTGAGCCCCCTGAGGATGGGGGTGTTGTCCTTGTCTGTATCCAAAGCGGTGCGGGCAACGCTGGCCGCGCGCAGGCAATCTGCGATGTCCAGCAGCACGCGGGTTGATAATGTTGCCCCTTTACCGGCCAGGTGCAGCGCCGGACGGACATCTTTGAAGTCGACCAATGGCTGATCGCCCCTGTAGGTCAGCACAATCACCGCTTCCTCGGTTTCGGCCAAGGCTTGATTGACCTCAGCTAACCGTTCATAGGGAAGCAAGGATAAACACAGATTTGCCCCCGTCTGTGTAATGGCGTGGGTAGCAAGCCGTTCGCGTATCTTGGTAAACTCCAGCACGCGTAAAGACTTTTCCTGCATGGGGTTGAGGACAGGCATGTCCATCTACAATACTCCTTCCTCGTAGCGGCCTGCATATACGGGTACAGGCAAATCGAGAACAGGGGATTGGTCCGTCAGCAAAGCGGCGTAATAACGCGTTATACTGACAGCCTCCTCCTTGCTTTCAGTGGTGAAGTCCAATAACCAGCGGCTACCCATCGCTTTTTTTGAAAGGTTGAGCGGGGTATGGAACAGCATGGTGTTGAGGCAACCCTCAGGCAACCGGAAAGGGTACAGGGGATAGGCGGCTCCCATTTTATCGGTTAATGCTCGTCCCAGTGTTCCTTCACTGGCTGCACACAAGCGGCAAGCCCGTTGATCTCCGCTCAGGCCGCGAAAGGTTCTTTCCGGACAATGGTTGAGCTGCATCACAGCAACCCTGCCATACACCGGCAAAATGCCTGGCAACACACCGGCTTCCATATCTGCCAACTCAGTTCGGCTCAATTCGGTGCTCAACACGACCGCAGAGCAGCCTCTCCCTTTCAGAAATGCCAAAGCTTCCCGATTCCATGCCGGAATGCCCGGTCCCGCGAGAACATCTCGCGGCCACGAGAAGTCCAGATGACCGACATTATCTACCTGCACGGATAGCTGGTTCTCCGTAGCAAAATCCAACAGCCAGCGCAGAGTCTGTTCCGTTGTCTGTCTGGGCAAACAGAAGTAGTCGTTGTCGGAAAGGCTGGTGCATTGTTCCGATAAATCAGGAGCGGTGTAATCCTGCGGCGCATACAGAATGTGATTCGCGCCGGCTTCCCGAAGCGCAGGCAACCAATCCGCATGATGGCAACGCACATACAGTGCAGGGTTCGTTTCATCGTGGCGCTTAGGCGGCTTTCCCATTGTATTAACGTGGGCTTTGGGCACTGTGCGCACACGCGGATGGGCTGCGATGATGGCTTCCTCCAGCCCCTGCAAAGCATTCCGCCTGAGGGCGTTGAGGGATGACACAGGCAGGAAACAGTCATCCTGCGCGTGGAAGGTGTAGGATACGATGTCGAAGGGACTATCCCCGGATTTCCGGATGGCCTTTTCGGTGCTTTCCTTGGTCATCGGACGCGTCTGCGCTGCCTGAGCTACATCGCCTTCAGCGACGAAAGAAGTGCCCTCATGCCGCACCTCCAGCAGCGCGGGGTGACCTGTCGCTACCCTCAACGCTGCATTCACCGGGATAGCGGGGTATGGCTTTTCCATGCTTTGTCTGGCCTCGCCCAATTGCAGCGCCGCAGAGAGACGATACACATGATCCCCGTCCTGTGCCGGCATGTGATGTCGAATCACCGCGGTGGCCCCCTCGTCCACAGAAGGACCGGAGTAGACCATTTCCTGCTCTTGTTTGCTTCGAATCTGCAGGTGGTCACCATCGACCAAGGCGCGTGACAACTGAATGTCGCTCAACCACACGTTGCCCTTACGTTGAGAACGGATCACTTTGCCTAACAGCAGGCCATCATGGGAAACCCGCTTAGGGTTGATGATTTGTGCGTCCTTATGCCCAAATGTCCAGCTTGGGGTGAAGCCGCCTCGTTGAAAAATCTGCAGCAAATCCTCCATTCGATGGGGAACATCAACTGCATATCTGCCTTCGTGGTATTGATCCAGCGCCTGTCGGTAGGCTTTGGTCACCACAGCCACATATTCCGGTCTTTTCAGCCTGCCTTCAATTTTCAGGCTATGTACACCGGCTGCTGCCAAGTCCGGGATGTGCTCAATTTGAGCAATGTCTCTGGGCGAAAGCCAGGCCCCTTGCTTGCCGCGATAAGTGTATTGCATTCTGCACGGCTGTGCGCAGCGACCGCGATTGCCGCTGCGACCGCCTATCTGTGATGATAGCAGACATTGGCCGCTGACCGAGATGCACAGGGCACCGTGGACAAATACCTCTGTCTCAATACCAGTTGCGGCCACCTGCTTGATGGTGTCCAAACTGCATTCACGTGCGAGCACCACGCGCTGCACGCCCTCTCCAAGTAGCAGCTGTGCGCCCGATGCGTTATGGATGCTCATCTGGGTGCTGGCATGGATAGGGAAGTGCGGATACCGCTCTCTGATAAAGTGCAGCAAACCTAAGTCTTGCACAATCAAGGCATCGGCTTCAAGTTGATCTAACCGGCCTATCAACTGCGCTACTTCAGCCAGTTCATGTTGTTTGATGAGGGTGTTGACCGCTACATACACGCGTTTGCCATACAAGTGCGCTGTACGAATCGCGGTACCGAGCGCGTCATCATCAAACCCGGCAGAGGAGCGTGCGCCAAAAGCGCGTGCTCCAAGATAGACCGCGTCTGCACCATTTTTGAGCGCGGCATGAAACGAAGCCATTTCGCCGGCCGGAGCCAGCAATTCAATTTTACTCGGGAAACTCATGCTGTTCAGCCAATTCTCTGCGAAGGCGCGTATTGTCCTCCTGTGCCTTCATCAGTGTGCTGGCCATGGATAGCGCCGCCGCAACGGCCGCCGTTTCACGGTCTGTATTGGGGCTGGCCGCGCGTGTTTCGGCAATGGTTCGGTTCACCAAGTCAACCATCCGTTCCACCTGAGCCGAGGGCTCGGTGGTGGAAAGGGTATATGTCCTGCCCGCCACCTTCACCGACATTTTACGCGCTTCCATAGGAATGCTCCTGATTATAATTTCTGGAAACTATACTGTTGGTCACCTGTGTCCACGGTAATGCTTTCGATGACTTGGGGCGTTAGCGGTTTATCCTGACCGTCGCGCTTGACACTCACGATGGCGTCCGCCACATCCATGCCCTCCAACACCTTGCCAAAGGCAGCATACGCGCCATCCAGATGCGGCGAATCGCTCGTCATGATGAAAAATTGGGACCCGGCCGAGTCCTTGCGCTGGCTGCGAGCCATGCTCAGTACGCCATAGCTGTGTTGAAGGGGATTATCAACGCCGTTTTGCGCGAATTCCCCTTTGATGCAATAGCCCGGGCCGCCAATGCCTGTACCGGACGGGCATCCGCCCTGAATCATGAACCCGGGAATCACCCGGTGGAATATCAACCCGTTGTAGAAACCACTGTTTGCCAGTGAAATGAAGTTCCCCACCGACTGTGGGGCAATCTCCGGATAAAGCTCGCCAGTCATGACGCCGCCTGATTGCATTTTAATGGTAAAACGGGGATGAGATACTTCGCTCATTGTGAACCTCCATCAACTGCTTGTTTCCTTTGAATGATAAGGTATCCATCTTTTTTTGTCAATGAAGCGGTTTTGGCCTTGACATCGGCTAATGCATTTGATATTATACATTTCGCCGCTCTCATGGCGGCAATCCTTCGGGGTGTAGCGCAGCCTGGTAGCGCACGTGCTTTGGGAGCATGGGGCCGGGGGTTCAAATCCCTTCACCCCGACCATTTCCGGGGGAAGGCAACGTGGCCCCGTGGTCAAGCGGTCAAGACATCGCCCTTTCACGGCGGTAACAGGGGTTCGATTCCCCTCGGGGTCACCACTTTTTCTCCGCGGCGCTTGTTCCCCAGCAGGACCGAGCATTGGGCCTTTAGCTCAGTTGGTCAGAGCGGCCGGCTCATAACCGGTTGGTCCGGGGTTCAAGTCCCTGAAGGCCCACCAAATCCGTGGCCCGGTAGTTCAGTCGGTTTAGAATGCCAGCCTGTCACGCTGGAGGTCGAGGGTTCGAGCCCCTTCCGGGTCGCCATTTTCCTGCTGGTTGGGTATTGCTGGTGTAGCTCAATTGGCAGAGCAGCTGATTTGTAATCAGCAGGTTGCGGGTTCAAGTCCCTTCACCAGCTCCATCATGGATGGGTTCCCGAGTGGCCAAAGGGAGCAGACTGTAAATCTGCCGTCACCGACTTCGGTGGTTCGAATCCACCCCCATCCACCAAAGGCTGCTAACGACATGTTGGCAGTTTTTTTGTCTGAGGAGGTATTCATGACACATACGCCTGCTGATGTCGTTATCAGGTTACTGCTTCCCTCAGATGCGGAGCTATTGTCTAACTCATTTTCACAGCAGGGTTGGCATAAACCGGTGGAGCAGTTCCGCGCTTACTACCGTCAACAGGTGGAGCATCAGCGTCAGGTATTCGTGGCAGTAATTGACGACAACCCCATCGGCTACATTTGCTTGCTGCCGCGCGCTCCCGCAGGTCCTTTTCATTCGTTGGATGTGCCATGTCTGAGTGACTTCAATGTATTGATGGATTATCAAAGGCAGGGCATCGGCAGCATGTTGATGGACGCAGCAGAGCAAGCGGCATTACAAACCGGGGCGCGCTCTATCTGCCTGGGCGTTGGCTTGCATCCGGGATATGGTGCCGCTCAGCGCATGTACGTAAAACGCGGTTATGTGCCGGATGGCTCAGGCGTATGGTACCGGGATGAGCGCTTGCCAATCTCGGCGCCTTGCTTGAATGATGATGACTTGGTCCTATACATGGAAAAGATGTTTCCCGCAAATTGTAACGATTTGAAGTAACAAAAATGCAAAATCCGCCTTGACAAGTCACCAAATACTCGCTATGATGTTCGAGCGTCTTAGGCGCGGTGGGGGAGCATAGCTCAGCTGGGAGAGCATCTGCCTTACAAGCAGAGGGTCACAGGTTCGAGCCCTGTTGTTCCCACCAAGTGTGGCCCGGTAGTTCAGTCGGTTTAGAATGCCAGCCTGTCACGCTGGAGGTCGAGGGTTCGAGCCCCTTCCGGGTCGCCATTTTGCCTTGGTAGCTCAGTCGGTAGAGCAGTAGACTGAAAATCTACGTGTCGGTGGTTCAATTCCGCCCCAAGGCACCACACATGCGGTAGTAGCTCAGTTGGTAGAGCGCAACCTTGCCAAGGTTGAGGTCGCGAGTCCGAGTCTCGTCTACCGCTCCATCTTTCCGGCGCCATAGCCAAGTGGTAAGGCGAAGGTCTGCAAAACCTTTATTCCCCAGTTCGAATCTGGGTGGCGCCTCCAAAGCCAATCCTGCTGTTTGTTTTTGCAAATGGCTTTTTTTATTTCTATCAATTTGACCCATTCCGGTTTGTTGCAATTGGGCGTGTTGCGCTTCTCA
>CALNAU010000114.1 GCA_937874275.1 uncultured Clostridia bacterium
TTAAGTATGACACCAGCGAGGACATGGGCAAGCTGTTTGACCTGGAGGCGAGCGGCTACTTTTACACCCGCCTGGCCAACCCCACCAACGACCATGTCGCCGCCAAGATTGCCAACCTGGAGGGCGGCACCGCCGCGGTGCTCACCGCATCCGGGCAGGCAGCGTCATTTTACAGCATCTTCAACATCGCCTCCTGCGGCGACCACATCGTATCCTCGTCCACCGTGTATGGCGGCACTTACAACCTGTTTGCCGTCACCATGAAGCGCATGGGCATCGACTTCACCTTCGTGTCGCCCAACTGCACGGATGAGGAGCTGGCACACGCCTTCAGACCCAACACCAAGGCGGTGTTCGGCGAAACCATCGCCAACCCCGCGCTGGTGGTGTTTGATATCGAGCGCTTTGCCAAGGCCGCGCACGCGCACGGCGTGCCCCTGATTGTGGACAACACCTTCGCCACGCCCATCCTGTGCCGCCCGTTTGCGCATGGGGCAGACATCGTGACCCACTCCACCACCAAGTATATGGACGGACACGCGGCATCGGTCGGCGGCTGCGTGGTGGATAGCGGCCAGTTTGACTGGACCAGGTACCCGGACAAATATCCGGGGCTGTGCACGCCCGACGCCAGCTACCACGGCATCACCTACACCGAGCGCTTTGGCCTGGGCGGCGCCTACATCACCAAGGCGGTGGCCCAGCTGATGCGGGACTTTGGCGCCATCCAATCCCCCCAGAACGCGTACCTGCTCAACCTGGGGCTGGAGAGCCTGCACCTGCGCATGCAGCGCCACAGCGAGAATGGCCTTAAGGTGGCGCAGGTCCTGAGCACACACCCCCGGGTGGCCTGGGTCAAATACCCCGGCCTTCCGGGCGACCCCTGTTACGCGCTGGCGCAAAAGCTGCTGCCGGATGGCTGCTGCGGCGTGGTCAGCTTTGGTGTCAAGGGGGGACGCAAGGCGGCGGAACACTTCATGAAGGGGTTGAAACTGGCCAGCATCGCCACCCACGTGGCGGATGTGAAAACCTGCTGCCTGCACCCGGCCAGCAGCACCCACCGCCAGATGAGCGATGAGGAGCTGCGTGCCGCCGGTGTATCGCCCGACCTGGTGCGCATCTCGGTGGGCATCGAATCCGCGGACGACATCATTGCAGACATCCGGCAAGCCCTGGAAGCTACAAGCGCCTGAACACGAGATAGAGGTCACACATCATGCCAATCAAAATCCCCAACACGCTGCCCGCCACGCAGACGCTGCTGAACGAAAACATATTCGTGATGACGGAAACCCGGGCGCTGAGCCAGGACATCCGTCCGCTGCGCATTCTGCTGCTCAACCTGATGCCCACCAAGGTACAGACCGAGACGCAGCTGGCGCGCCTGCTGGGTAACACCCCCTTACAGGTGGAGCTGGAGCTGCTGCACACCGGCACGCACCAATCCAAGAACACATCGGCGGAGCACCTGCTGGCCTTCTATAAGACGTTTGACGAGGTGAAGCACGAAAAGTACGACGGCATGGTTATCACCGGCGCGCCGGTGGAGCAGATGCCCTTTGAAGAGGTGGAATATTGGGATGAGCTGTGCGAAATCATGGCGTGGAGCAAGACCCATGTGTTCAGCACCTTCCACATCTGCTGGGGCGCGCAGGCGGCGCTGTACTACCACTTCGGCGTCCCCAAGTATCCGCTGGACAACAAGCTGTTTGGCGTGTTCCCCCACCGGGTGGAGTACAAGAACCCCATCCTGATGCGCGGGTTTGACGATGTGTTCATGGCGCCCCACTCGCGCCACACCACCGTGCGCCGGGAGGATGTGGAAAAGGTGCCCGAGTTGAAAATATTGGCCGCCTCCCCTGAAGCCGGTATCTACGCCTTGATGACCGAGCGTGGACAGCAAGTGTTCATCACCGGGCACTCGGAATACGACGCGGATACCCTCAAGCAGGAGTACCTGCGCGATAAAAAAGCCGGCCTGCCCATCGACCCGCCGCGCAACTACTTCCCCCAGGATGATGACACGCAGGACCCCATGGTCACCTGGCGTGCGCACGCCAACCTGTTGTACTTCAACTGGCTCAACTACTTCGTGTACCAGACGACGCCCTACAACATCAGCGAACTGTAAAGGGGTAGGACACGCGCTGGGCCGACCCTGATCTCAAACAAAACAGCCTGCAACGCAAAGCCCCGTTCAGCTGAACGGGGCTTTGCGTTGGCCTACGCCTTGGGGTGAGGTTGGCTGGGGTGGCAGGGATCGAACCTACGAGTGCGGGAGTCAAAGTCCCGTGCCTTACCGCTTGGCTACACCCCAACGCCGGGCGCTGGGCCGGAAAATGGGGTGGGTAGTCGGATTTGAACCGACGACATCCAGATCCACAATCTGGCGCTCTAACCACTGAACTATACCCACCATTTGATTGGCGCGCCTGAAGGGATTCGAACCCCTGACCCACGGCTTAGAAGGCCGTTGCTCTGTCCGACTGAGCTACAGGCGCATCACCGTCGGTGCAGCGAACGAAGGATTTCAGAGGATCCATCCCTGCTGACAGGACAAAATCCTATCACATGCGGATGGCGCTGTCAAGCCTTACGCGGCCAAAAACAAGGCAAAGCGGGAGCCATCCCGGCCCCGTCACCCGGCGCGAATCATCGGCCCCGCGCCGGGGTTTGCAGCTTGTTACGCCCTAACGTACACCGACACCGACTGCCCGTGGCAGTGGAACTCGGCCTCGCCATTGTCGTCCAGCGTCACCGGGTCGTGGATGATGCCGGTGATGTCCCGCCAGGTGGTGCCGCGGTTGAGTTCGCCCAGGCTCATGCGCTTGAAGCCGTCGTCGCCGTTGGACATGACCACCGCCAGGCCGCTGCCCGGGTGATCCTCATCGCCAAGGCGCACCCAGCCGATGCAGTTGGCATGGTCAAAGTAGTCTATCTGCTCGCCATAGGCGGCCTCGCGCCGCGCCTGCAGCAGGGGGTCCAGCTGCTCACGCAGGCCGGGCTGTGGGTTGGGCCCGCCGGAGATGCCGTAGTAGTCGCCATAAAACAGGCAGGGGTAGCCGTCCCGGCGCAGCAGCGTCAGCGCGTAGGCCAGCAGCTTGAACGGTCCGCCCACCCAGCTTTGCAGCGCCTGCCCCTCCTGCGAGTCGTGGTTGTCCACAAACGTGACCACGTTGAGCGGGTTTTTCTCCAGCAGCGTGTCGTGGAAGATGGTGCGCATGTCAAAATCCCGCCCGCGGATGGAGGCCTCCTGGAAGTTGAAGTGCAGCGCCACGTCAAACAGGGCCAGTTGGTCGCGCACATCGCTGATGAAGTTAGCCAGTGCCTCATCGTGCCGGTGCCAGTACTCGCCCGCGATGTAGAGGTTTTTACCCGTCTGCAGGCGCATGGCCGTCATGAAGATGTTGAGGAAGCTGGAGTTGATATGCTTGATGGCGTCCAGCCGCAGGCCGTCGAGGTTGAGCGTTTTGATAAACCACTCGCCCCAGCGCAGCACCTCCTCGATGACATCCTTGTTGCGGTAGTCAATGTCAGCGAACATCAGGTAGTCGTAGTTGCCCTTCTCGCTGTCCACATTGCTGGCAAAGCCCTTGTTCTCACCCAGGATGCGGAAAATGCCGTTCTCGTGGTGCATTTCATCGTAGTCGATGGCGGTGAAATGCTGGAATCCCCACTGAAACTCGGAGTACTTGCCCTGCCGGCCGGGAAAGGTGAACCGCGTCCACCCCTTGATGTCATAGGGCTCGGATATCTGGTGGTTGCGGTTTTCCGGGTCCACCTTGACCACCTGAAATTGCTCCGCCTCGTCGGCCCCGGCCTTGTGGTTGAGCACCGCGTCGCCGTACACCTGGATACCCTGCTCGTGCAGGGCGGCCACGGCTTCCTCCAGCTCCTGGCGGGTGCCGTACTTGGTGCGCACATTGCCCTTCTGGTCAAACTCGCCCAGGTCCCACAGGTCGTACACGCCATAGCCCACGTCGTTGGTGCCGGTGGCCTTGCAACAAGGAGGAATCCATATCCCGCCCACACCCAGCTCCTTGAGGTGCTGGGCCGCGTCCTTCAGCCGCTGCCAGTGCTGCCCGTCATCGGGCAGATACCACTCAAAGGCCTGCATCATCACCTTATTTTGCGGCACGCTGCCATCGGGCGTCACCTCAAAGGCGTTGCCCAGGGAGACGCCGCGCTCCTCCGCCAACTCCTCAATGCGCTCTTCCACCTGCTCCTCCATGCCGTCGGGCAAGGTATCGGTGGCGGTCTGGTGGATGATATCGATGGGTTCAATGGGGGTGTGTTCGCTCATGGTTGCTCCTTCTACGGGTTGTCCGTCTCCGGCGGCTGTACGCGGGCCAGCATCAGCATGGCCCCCTGCGGGCTGCGCAGGGCGCAGTCGCCCGCCTCGCCCTCCAGCAATAGGGTGTCGCCTCGGCGTAAAGTGTACTGCCCGCCTGCCGCCTCGGCCATCACATCGCCCTGGGCGCAATACACCGCCAGCGCGTGTCCCTGTGGCTTGTGCAGGCGTTCCGCGGCGCCCGCCGGCAGCTCCAGCGCCGCCATGCTCCCCTCGCACCGGCCCTTGCGCAGCATGAGGTTGAAATCCGTGCACCGGCCCAGGCAGCGGGTGGCATGCGCGCCGTCAAAAGCATGTACCCGAAATGCCGGCAGTTCAATCCATGGGCCGCCCTGGTGGGACAGACGAATTTCGCCCGCCAGCACGGCGATGTAGCGCCGGTAATCCGGAAGTGCTGTAAAATCCGACTCCTCCAGGTCCACCTGCGCGCTGCTGAGCCGCCACAGGAAATCCCGCTGACTATACTGTGCCCCAGGCGGCCGGATGGCAATCTGCCGGGTGATGCCGCCCGCCCAGGTGCTGGTCACATACTCACCGGCGGTCAGGTGTTGGATATGCATGGTGCGCTCCTTTCAACAAAGCGGGGCCTTCCTGCGCCAGCGGGAAGGCCCCTGTCCGAATGAGTCAAACGGGGATCAGGTCATCTCCTCCGTCAGGCGATAGACCTCGTCCGCCAGGGGCAGCACCTCGGCTATGAGGGCCTCCCCCTTGGCGCGGTACTCGTCGGCGAAGGCCTGATCGTCTATGCCGCCTAGGTTGATGCGCACGTTGAGCCATGCACCCAGCAGCGCGCTCCTCAGGTTGAGTGCGGCGACGCCCAGGTCGCTGGCGGCGGTCTGGTTGCTCTTGCCGACCACGGCGTGCGCCAGGCGCAGACCTTCGGCCGCGTATTCCATGGTTTCAAACGGGGTCACGGTGCAGGATTTGAGCGCCGCCTGCATGGCCTGCTTGCGCAAGTCCTTCTCCTGCTCAGTGTCCTTGGGCATGGCGAATACCGCGGTCACGCTGTTGAAGGCCTCGGTGTCGCGGTCAATCAACTCCATCAGCTTATCCTTAAGCTGGGCGGATTTCTCCATCACGTCGCGGCACAGGTCCTCATACTCAGCGTACTTTTTCTTGCCGATGGTAAACCCGCACACCATGCTGGTTAGCCCGGCACCCTGCGCGCCCATCAGGGCGGAGGCCGAGCCGCCGCCGGGCGCCGCATGTTCGGACGAGGACAGCATGGACAGGTAGTCACGTACAGTCAGTTCAATCAGTTTCACGTCAGGCCCTCCTATTCGCCAATCAGGTGATACTCCAATACTTGCTTGCGGCAGTCGAAGTTTTCAATCTTCAGGTAATACTCCGCCGCGTCAATCAGCGCCTTGGCGGGGGTGAGGCCCACAATTTCGGTGCCCACGATGTTGACGCCCCAGCGGGCGGCCTCAAACCGCACCGTCTCATACACGCGGTACAGGGGCGTGCCCTCGTAGTTGACCATGTTCATGGTCACCTGGGCCATGTTGCGCTCCTCAATTTTAACGCCCAGGGCCTTGCAGTACTTGTAGCCGCCACTGGAGCCGCGGATGGACTTGGCGATGGCCTTGGCAATCTCCACATCATCGGTATCCAGGTTAATGTTGAAGGCAACCAGGGGCATGCGCGCGCCAATGGCAATGATGCCGGCGGTGGGGTGAATCTCTCGCTCGCCGTAATCGGGGGCCCACTCGGGCTGTTTGAGTTTCTCGGGCATGCCCTCAAACTGGCCTTTCCGCACGGCGGCCAGGTTGGTGCGGTCGGGCGAGGAGGCCGAGTCCTCGTACAGGAAGCTGGGGATCTTCAGCTCGTCCCAGATGCGTAGGGCCACGCGCTTGGACATGGCCACACACTCCTCCACCGTGACGTCCATGGTGGGCACGAAGGGGATGACATCGGTCGCGCCCATGCGGGGGTGCGCGCCCTCGTGCTTGGTCATGTCGATGGTTTCCATGGCCTTCTTGGCCAGCTGGAACGCCACCTCCTCAATGCCCTCCGGGCTGCCCACCAGCGTATACACGCAGCGGTTGTGGCTCTCGTCGCTCTGCACGTCAAACAGGGAGACGCCCGGCACGCTCTGGGCCACAGCGGTCAGGCCGTCAATCACCTTCTGGTCGCGGCCCTCGCTGAAGTTGGGGATGCACTCAATAAGCTTTGGCATGATATCCTCCTTGGTTTATTTGTGGCTAACAAGCGTTAGCCGATAAAGCCCTCCACAAAACGGCGGATGAACCACAGCGTCTGCGGCTGGTAGATGATATCCACCAGGAAGGCGCCGACAATGGGCACAATCATGAACGCGCGGCGGGACATGCCGTATTGCTCGGTCACGGCGGTCATGTTGACAATGGCCGATGGCGTCGCCCCCAGGCCATGCCCCATCATACCGGAGACCATGACGGCGGCGTCGTAGTTCTTGCCCAACAGGCGGAAGATGACGAAGTAGGACAGCAGGGACAGCAGGACTGCCTGACTGGCCAGAATCACCAGCATGGGCAGGGCCATGTCAGCCAGCTCCCACAATTTGAGGGTCATCAGCGCCAGGGACAGATACAGATTGAGCATCACATCGCCCACCTTGTCGTTGAGCGGGAAGTCAAACTTGTACAGGTGCAGTTTGTCGTTCACATTGCGCAGAATCACGGCGACAAACATGGCGCCCACATAGGTGGGGAAGCCCATGCCAATCAGCTGGCCAATCCAGCCGGACACAAGGCTGCCCACCGCCATACAGAAGATGATGGCCGTGATGTTTTTGATGATATCCAGCATGGAGAGCTCGCCATGCGTGGCGACGTTTACCTGGTCAGCGTCGCCCAGGAAGCTGTTGTCCTCATCGGGCTTGAGGTTGTACTTGACCACCAGGCGGCGGCCCAGAGGCCCGCCAATCAAAACCGCGCTGATGAGGCCGAATGTCGCGGCGGCAGCGCCGGCCAGCTTGGCCGCAGGATAGCCCATCCCCTCGAAGGTGGTGCCATAGGCCAGGGCCGCACCATGACCGCCAATCATGGAGATGGCGCTGGAAAGCAGCGCGTAGGGCGCTTCCAGGCTCAGTAGCTTGCCCAGGCCAATGCCCACGCCATTTTGGATGATGGACACCACGCCCGCAATCAGCCAGTAGACAACCAACAGTAGGCCGCCCTTTTTGAGCAGTTTGAAGCTGGCGCCCAAGCCGACTGTGGTGAAGAAGGCCAGCATGAAGGGATTTTGATAGTACGCGTCAAACTGGAAAGCGAAAGCGCCTGTGGCATGCCCAATCCATGTGACAAACATGAACAGGAAGCCGCCCACCACGGGCGCCGGGATGCAGTACTTGCTGAGAAACTTCACCTTGCCGCGGATAAAATATCCCAGCAACAGCAACAATGCCGCCATCGCCAAGGTCATGATGGCATCCGTCTTGATGGTAAATACGGAGTCGATGGTTTCAAATGACATACCCGATTCCTCCTATTATTGAGGTGTTTTGGACCCAAAGGTATATCCGGAAATCCGCAGCAATCCTCCTCCCGTTATTCTTTTCGCTTATCTTTGACTAAACTCATCATAACATCCGGGCACAAATGAAGTCAATCTGTGGATGGCCGATTTCGCTTGTATACAAGCGCTGCCCTTGCATAATCCGCCCCGATGCGCTATGATGAAGAAGCCGTATGTGGTGTTGGGTCCTGTGCGATTTCATGGTGTGAACCCTGTCAGGTCCGGAAGGAAGCAGCAGTAAGCGCTCAATGAGATGTGCTGCGGGAGTGCCTGGCACGGCATACGGTATTTGCATGGACTCACACCACGATTCAGAATAATTGCGTGCACGCTTGTGTGCCTGTCCTGCCGTCCTTTCGGCCAAACAGGAACACCTGTGTGGCGACGCGAAAAGGTTTATAATAACATACATTTCAGGAGGGCAGCAGGATGTGGAAGGTACCGGATGTGCTTGGGGTGGACCCGCAGATTCAGAAGGCGATTGAGCAGGAATGCCAGCGGCAGGAGGAACACATCGAGCTGATTGCCTCCGAAAACTTTGTGTCCGAAGCCGTGTTGGCCGCTATGGGCAGCCCGCTGACCAACAAGTATGCCGAGGGATACCCCCATCGGCGCTACTACGGCGGCTGCGAGTATGTGGATGTGGCGGAGGACCTGGCCATCGAGCGGGCCAAGCAGCTGTTTGGCGCCGATCACGCCAACGTACAGGCGCACTCCGGCTCACAGGCCAACATGGCCGCATACTATGCCCTGCTCAAGCCCGGCGACCGGGTGCTGGGCATGAGCCTCAACCACGGCGGCCACCTCACCCACGGCAGCCCGTTCAACATCTCGGGCAAGTATTTCGAATTTGCCAGCTACGGCCTCAACCCCGAGACTGAGACCATCGACTATGACGAGGTGGAGCGACTGGCCCGCGAGTACCGCCCGCGCATGATCGTGGCCGGCGCGTCGGCCTATCCCCGCATCATCGACTTTGAGCGCTTCCGCAAGATCGCCGACATGGTGGATGCGTACCTGATGGTGGATATGGCGCACATCGCGGGCCTGGCGGCCACCGGCTGCCACCCCAACCCCGTGCCCTACGCCGATGTGGTCACCAGCACCACCCACAAGACCCTGCGCGGCCCACGCGGCGGCCTCATCCTCTGCAAGGAAGAGCATGCCAAGGCCATCGACAAGGCCATCTTCCCCGGCATCCAGGGCGGCCCGCTGATGCACGTCATCGCGGCCAAGGCCGTCAGTTTCCATGAGGCGCTGCAGCCCGACTTTGTGCAGTATCAGCGCCAGATTATCCGCAACGCCAAGGCGCTGGAAGAGGCGCTGCACCAGCACGATGTGCGCATGGTATCCGGCGGCACCGACAACCACCTGCTGCTGCTGGACTTCGCCGACCTGGAGATGACCGGCGCGCAGATGGAGGATTTGCTGGGCCAGGCCAACATCACCGTCAACAAGAACATGGTGCCCCGCGACAAGCGCAAGTCCACCGTCACCAGCGGTGTGCGCATCGGGGCGTCTGCGGTCACCACCCGCGGCATGAAGGAAGCGGACATGCAGGTGATTGCCGGGTGCATCGCCGACATCCTGCACCAGGGCGAAGCGGCTGTGGCTGACGCCCGCGCACAGGTAAAGAAGCTGACCGACGCGCACCCGCTGTATTGATCGGACGCGTGCAAAGGACTCCCGGCTGCGGTCGGGAGCCTTTTTCATCAAGGAGGACATTGTATGGCTGTGGATATCTGCTATGACACAAACCACCGGCTGACCGTCACGGGGCTGGCATGCGACTGCGGGCTGACGCATCAAAAGCCCGACCAGGATATCTATGTGGGCGCGGGCATATTGTCCGAACTGCCCGCGTACATCAAACAGCGCGGCATGGGCACGCGCTGTGTGCTGGTGGCCGATGAAAATACCTATCGGGCCGCTGGGCGCGAGGCGGAAGCGCTTCTGCTGGCGGCAGGCTATGCCGTCACCCTGTGCCTGATTCGCCGCGACGGGGCCATGGAGCCCGATGAGCGGGCCTGCGGCGAGCTGCTGCTGAGCATCCGCGAGGATACGGCGTTTCTGGTCGCGGTGGGTTCCGGCTCCATCACCGATACCGCCCGTGTATGCGCGGCGCGCTGCCGCCTGCCCTTTGTGAGCGTGGGCACCGCCCCTTCCATGGACGGCTATACCTCCGTGGTGGCCCCGCTGATTCTGCGCGGGGTCAAAATCCATCGGCAGGGGCCCTGCCCGGACATCATCCTGTGCGATCTGGACATCCTGCGGCAAGCCCCCTTGGACATGGTGATATCCGGCGTTGGGGACGTGCTGGGCAAATACATCGCTGTGGCGGACTGGCGCATCGGCGCGGAAATCAACGACGAAATCTACTGTCCAGTCTGCGGGGATATCGTGCTGGACGCGGTGGCCAAGCTGATG
>CALNAU010000115.1 GCA_937874275.1 uncultured Clostridia bacterium
TACCTAAATAAGTTTTATGTAATGGATTGAAATGTGCCGGCAAAACATCCGACTGCATCACTGTCGAATGACCTTCGTATGAATGCATTCCTCGGAGGCTTTACAACACAGGCGGCGATTGTTATAATGCTACCAAACTCGGAAAGGAAGGCGTGCGTTGTTCAACATAGGCTTTGCCGAGCTCCTCTTGATATTGCTGATTGCCTTCCTGGTCGTAGGGCCAAAGGATTTGCCGAAGGTGGCGCGTGCTTTGGCCAAGTTTGTGCGCTATCTGAAGGTCAAGTGGTCCGAGTTCATTGAGGAGGCCGATCTGGCCGAAACGGTGGATGAGCTGAAAACCATGAAGACCGATATCGAGCAGACGGTGCGCAGCAGCATCCCGCTGGACGACCTCAAAAAGACGAAGACCGAGACCGAGGAGAGCCTGCGGCAGGCGCGGCGTGCCGCCGAAGGCAAGCTTCCCCCATCAACGGATAAAAGGAGTTAAAGCGTATGCGAATTGGGGTTCTTGAAATTGTATTGATTCTGGTGTTGGCGCTGATTCTGTTTGGCGGCAAGAAGCTGTCGGGCGTCGGCAAGGCGCTGGGGCAGAGCATCCGCGAATTTAAGGATGAACTGGGCCCGGAAGAGAAGGCCAAGCAGGAAGAGGCCGCCAAGGTGGAAACCACCGACAACTCGGACTTTAGGGCCTGATCGACCACATGGCCGAGGAGACGACCAAACCCACCCCGGAAGAAACCTCCGGCACAAAGCGCCAGGTCTTTGGCGCGCATTTGCGCGCGCTGCGCAGCGTGGTGTTTATTTGCGTGGGCACCGTGCTGGTGGCGTTTTTTGTCATCTTTTACCTGTTCAACAAGCCGCTGATTGACTTCATCCTGCAGCCGGTGACGGCGCGGGGCATCCCGGTGATTGCGACGCGGGTATCGGAATCGCTGATGATGCAGGTGAAGACCTGCCTGGTGGCTGCCGTGGTGGTCAGCATGCCGGTCATCATCTGGCAGGTAGGCAGCTTTGTATGGCCGGCCCTCTACCCCAAGGAGAAGCTCACCTTCAGCACCACCTTCGCGGCCCTTGTGCTGATGTTCGCGGTCGGCATTGTGTTTGCGTACCTGACGGTGTTCCCGCTGGCCATTGAGCTGTTTTACGAGGCCGGGGCAGGCGTCGCCACTACGATGTGGTCGGTGGAGGGATACTTCAACTTCGTGCTGTCCTTTGTGCTGCCCTTCGGGCTGATGTTTGAGCTGCCGGTGGTCATCTACCTGTTGGCCCGCGCCGGCAAGGTGAGCGCCGCTTCACTGGCCACCGCGCGCAAGTATTTCATTCTGGGTGCCGCTGTGGTGGCCGCCGTCCTTACGCCGCCGGATGTCGTCTCCCAGATACTGCTGCTCTTGCCGCTGCTGGTGCTCTACGAGGTGAGCGTGTTGATCGCGCGGTTCGTCAAATCTCGCGAGGCGCAGGCCGAGGCGTAATTTTATTTATCGACACTTGTTGATTTTTTATCGCTTGAAGTTAGAAATTTAATATGATATCCTGATAGCCAAAGGCTATCCCTACAATACACCACAGGAGGAAAACCAATGAACAATCTGCAGACCCGCCGTGACTTCCTCAAGACCTCGGGCAAGGTATTTGCCGGCGTCGCGCTGGCCACCACGCTGAGCCCGGTCATGAACGTGCTGGCGGAGGCAAAGCCCGAAGCGCCCGAGTATCCCTTCCCCTATGCCAAACTGGACCCGGATGCCGTGGAAGCGCGCGCCTATAAGGCTTTCTATGACGTGGGCGGCTGCTGCCGCGCTGTGGCTGACGGCATCATCGGTCAGCTGGCGGACAACGTGGGCTATCCCTTCAACCAAATTCCCATCGGCATGTTCGCCAACGGCGCCGGCGGATATGGCGCGGGCACCCTGTGCGGCTCCCTGGGCGGCGCGGTCGCGGCCATCGGCCTGGTGTGCACGCCGGAAGATTCCGCCAAGCTGACCCGCGAGCTGTTCTCCTGGTACAAGGAGACGCCGTTCCCGCTGTATCAGCCCGAAATCAAAACCGACAAGACCACCGTGTCCGGTTCGGTCAACTGCGAGGAATCCGTTCTGCCCTTCATGCAGGCCACCGGCCTGTCCATGGGGGATGATGGCCGAAAAGCGCGCTGCGCCGGCGTATCCGCCGATGTGGCCAAGAAGACCGTGGAGCTGCTGAACGCACATTTTTCGGTCTAATCGTTAAGTACTGACTTAGAAGATCCCATCCACCGCCCTGCAAACGCAGGGCGGTTTTTCGTACGTCTTCCTATTATTATTTGATAATGTT
>CALNAU010000116.1 GCA_937874275.1 uncultured Clostridia bacterium
AAAGATGACCGCGTTGCTGCTGGCGGCTTTGATGCTGCTGGGCCTGACGCCCGTCATGGCGGCAGAATATGACACACTGGATCAGAAATTGGCCCTGCAGCTGCAAAACGGCTCGGGCTTGACGGCTACGGCCGCCTTCAGCGCCACGCCCAACCTCAAAATGTCGGCGC
Organism: uncultured Clostridia bacterium; assembly: GCA_937874275.1. Taxonomy (GTDB): domain Bacteria; phylum Bacillota; class Clostridia; order Christensenellales; family Aristaeellaceae; genus UBA1038. Next base: position 171 of record CALNAU010000116.1, read on the forward strand.
TGAGCGAGGCCGACAACGTGATGCTGGCGGCGCTGCTGCCCGGCGCTTCGCTGGAGCTGCGCCACATCCGCGGCGCCAACGTGAGCGGGCGCGGCAAGGAAGACTTGTCGCTGACCCTTAACCGCGGCGGCGTCAAGCTGGCGGACGTGAAATACACCAGCGACGGCATCCTGGAGTCGGTGGCCTCCTCCCTGCTGGGCACAAAGCCCTATGCCGCAGCAAGGGGCGACGGCCTGCTGGCCGCGCTGCTGCTCAAGCAGGATACCGAGTGGCCGGGGGTGGAGCGGGCCATCTGGTCCATGTCCACAGCGGACCTGGAGTGGCGCAAGCAGGCGGAAGCCCAGCTCAAGCCCATCACCGACCGGCTGAGCCTGTGGCTGCAGGGCTTCACCCGCATCACCACCGAGCGCAATACCGCAGGGCAGACCATCACCATCAACACCATCACCATCCCGGCGGCTGAGGTGAAAAAGCAGCTCAAGTTGATGATGAGCGAGCTGTACGGCAACCAAGCGTTGCTGACGCTGCTGCGCGAGCAGCTGACCGCGCGCGAGGCCCGGGCGTATCTGGAGCCCACCATGCTGCAAGGCTTTTACACCGCCATCGACCAGCTGGCGCTGGATGGCAGCGTGACCGTGCAGCGCAAGTATGACCCCGCCGGGCAGCTGATTCTGGATGACATCCGCCTGCCCATGGGCGGCGCGCGGGGCATGCGCCTGGTGCGCTACCGCTACGAGCTGCTGACCGGCGGCGAAGGCACCACCTTGGCCGAAATCACCATGATGCCCAAAAGCACCGCCGCCAACGCACAGGGCAGCGTTTACCTGCTGGAGATGCGCGGTGGCCCGGTGGCCGATGCCCCGGAGGGCGCTGATGCCACCAGCTATGCAGGCACGCTGACCATACAGCCCGAGCCTGGCACCGACCAGGCCTTCACCGTCAACGAGGCTGACAAACCCGCCCAGCGCGTATGGCAGTTCAACCTGTCCGCTGATCACGGCGCCGAAACGGTGGACGCCCAGACCAGCCGCCTCAAGCGCGAGCACGCCATCACGCTGCTACTTAAGCCCCAGAACATGCCCGGCGTGGGCGACCAGACCGTCAAGCTGAACCTGAGCATCGATTCCGGCCGGCCAACCAGCTCAGCCACGCGCTTCAACGGTCAGCTGGTCTGGCAGGACCTGTCCACCGAAAGCGCCGTCACGGCGGATATCAGCGGCGCCTCAGCGCCCCCCTGGGTGATTCCCTCGGTGGATACGGCGGACGCCATCCGCCTGGACCGCATGACCGAGCAGCAATTGACCCAGCAGCAGACGCTCCTTCAGGCGACCCTCGCGGGCGCCATGGCCCGCCTGCTGACCAGCCTGCCGGTGCCAACCGTCACGCCGTAACGGAAAAATCGGACTGCGCTCCGCGTTAGAAACTTCACATTTTTTACCGAATCTTTACATTTGCGCCTCCCCTCGGCTTGTCTGGGGGGATTTTTTATTGGTATAATAAAGTATACGGCGTGATGCCGCAACGAATAAGGAGGAACAACTATGACCAGACTTACAAAGCGGCTGAGCGCCCTGCTCCTCGCCCTTGCCATGATGCTCACCGGCTTGAGCGCGGTGGCCGAAGCGCCCGCCGTGCAGATTGAGCTGCCCAATGCACCCGTCATGGCCGTGCTGGAGCGCGGCAACGCCATCCAGACCGTGATGGACGTGAAGCTGGACAACCAGACCGCCATGGGCCTGTTGGCCATGATGGGCGTTACCTCGCCCGATGACACCAGCATGCAGCCTATCGTTACCGCCGTCATTGACGCTGTCAACAAGCTGAAGACGACCACGGTCTCTGACATGAACAACACCAGCATCAGCATCGGCACCGAGTCGGGCGAGCTGCTCAACCTGCACACCGTGATGGATGCACAGACCGGTGAAATCAGCTACGCCACCAGCTTGCTGCCCCAGCTGAAGATTGCCCTGCCCGTGGAGATGACCAAGGCCATTACCGACTACCAGGCGCAGATGCAGAACATGCAGGCCGCGGCCGCGCTGTTCACCCCCTACGCGCAGACCATCACCCAGTATTTCCAGGAGAACATCGGCAAAGACAAGACCGAGACCGGCACCTTTGAAGTGGCCGATGTCGGCACCTACACCACCCGCATCGTCTTTGACCTGACCACCCACCAGTCCGCCGGCCTGGTGGAGAAGCTGGCCGAAGTCTTCAAGGCCGACGAAGCCGCCCGCAAGTTCATGGATGACAACCTGACGCTGATGGCCTCCCAGGCCGCGCAGCCCGGCTCCAACACCACCTATGAAGGCCCCAAGGATTCCGCCGAGCTGATTGCCGGCATGGAAAAGGCTGTAGCCGAGCTCAAGGCCAAGGAGGACCAGCTGCTGGCCTACCAGACCATTTACATGAACGATGAGACCAAGGCCGTCTACACCCAGACCGAAGTGCCGCCCACCGCGGGCGATGGCAGCGTCAACATGCTGGTCACCGTGGATGCAAAGCCCAATGCCACCGGCTCTGACACCAAGGTCATCATGCTGATCAACCCCCAGACGCCCCCCTCCATCGTGATTGAGGAGCAGGCCGCCGAGGCCACCGAAGCCCCCGCCGCTGTGGAACCTGAGCCCACCGACTGGAACGCGCTCAAGGCCGGCATTCTGGACGGGTCCAACCCCTCCGCCATGATGGTGCAGGCCAACATCGCCAATGCGAAGGAAGAGGCCGCCAACCAGGAAAAATCCAACGTGCAGGTCACCCTTAACATGGGCGGCATGAACTTTGGCCTCACCTTTGACAACACCAACACCCTGACGGGCGATTACAAGGCCAACGGCAACATGGCCCTCAGCGTGATGACCCCCACCCCGCTGCTGACCGTCAGCGTGGACACCACCGAAGTC
>CALNAU010000117.1 GCA_937874275.1 uncultured Clostridia bacterium
CTCCTTTCACGGGAATGAATGTTCCCGCTTCTGCCAGTATAGCAGATGCAGGATAGGCGGACAAGGCGGCAAAAAACCGGCCCCGCCGCGAAGGCAGGGCCGGTGGGGGTTGGCCGAATCAGTAGCGGTCGCCCAGGCCCTTGGTCTTGATCATGTTTTCAAAGCGCTTGTCCTCGGCCTCATTGAAGGCAGCGAAATCTTCGGTGCCGCGGAAGCGGGCAACCACCTGCTGCTCCTTGAGGGCGTTGACGAACTCTTCATCGGCCACGCACTGTTCCAGAATGCCGGCCAGTTTTTCGATGATGGCGGGGTCGGTGCCCTTTTGCACGACCACACCGCGCCACTGCTCGATGACCAGGTCCTTGATCTCCTCGATGCCTGAATTAATCGCCAGGGGCACGTCCGGGTAGTTTTCGAACGGCTTGGAGGCAAAGGACACCAGAATCTTCAGCTGTCCGGCATCCACGTTGGTCATGCCTTCTGGGGTGTTGCAGATGGCTGCTTCCACCTCACCCGAGAGAAGCGCGGTGACTTCGTCGGCGCCGCCCGCGTAGTGGATGAGGTTGAACTCCGCGCCAATGGCTTCGGCAAACAGCTCGGCCGCGATGTTGTTGCCGCCGCCCACGCCCGCATCAGCCAGCGAAATCATGCCGGGGTTGGCCTTGGCTTCGTCAATGAACTCCTGCAGGGTATTCCACTTGGAGTCGGCGGGCACCAGCAGATAGTTGGCGCTTTCGCAAATCTGGGCCACCATGTCAAAGGAATAGGCGTCATAATCCACCTTGGTCATGTGGGTCTTGGATACGTGGGCGTTGCTCCAGTGCAGGATGTTATAGCCATCCTTGGAGGCGTTGAGCAGGAACTCCACCACACCGGTCACGCCCGAGGCACCGGCCACGTTCTTGATGACCATCTGCTGGTCATTGGCATACTTGGGGAACACCTTGGCCAGCGCGCGGAACACGATGTCCGCGCCGCCGCCGGCAGACCACGGCACGGTGGCTTCAACAGTCTTGCTGGGGTACTCCTCTGCCACAGCAGCAAAGGCACCCAGGCCAAGCATCAGGGCGAGCAACAGGGCAACGATTCTTTTCATGTGTACTTGTCCTCCATCAGTTCTATCTATATACAGCGCCCGAAAGCGCGGCATATCACTTTACGCCGCAGCGTCCGGCGTCTCCTGGTTCTTTCTGGCCTCCTTGGCCGCGTTGAAGACCGCCAGGGCGATGAGCACCACGGACAGGGTCAGGAAGGTGAGGGATATCGGCCGCGTGAATAGAACAGACCAATCATTGCGCGAAAGGGTCAGCGCACGGTTGAGGTTCTGCTCCGCCATGGGGCCGAGGATAACACCCAGTACCAGCGGGGCGGCGGGATAGCCGTACTTCTTCATGAAGAAGCCAAACACGCCAAATCCCATCGCCACATACACGTGATACAGGTTGTTGCTCAGCGTAAAAGCGCCGATGATGCACAGCACCATCACAACGGGCATCAAGATTCTCTGGCTGATTTTGAGCACATAAGGGGCAACCCGCGCGTAGAACAGGCCAAGCCCCAGCATCAGGAACTGGATAATCAGCATGCCGGCGAAGATGGTGTACACCGTATCCGGATTGTTGGTGAACAAAAGCGGGCCTACCTTAACGCCAATCAGCGTCAGCGCACCCAGCATGACCGAGGTCACCACGTCGCCGGGGATGCCCAGCGTCAGCATGGGTATCAGCGCGCCGCCGGTCGTGCCGTTGTTGGAGGACTCAGCGGCGGCCAGCCCCTCCAGCGAGCCCTGGCCAAAGCGTTCCGGGTGCTTGGACAGGCGTTGAATCACGTTATAGGCTAAGAAGCAGGCGATGGCGCCGCCAGTGCCCGGCACGATGCCGATGAACACGCCGATGAGCCCACCCACGATGGCAGCCCATAGAAAGCCCTTGAGCTCCTTGAAGCTGGGGAAGAAGTTGCGGACATTCTGCTCCTGAATGGTGGCATCGGCCGACTGGGATTTGACGGTCACCAGCACCTCGCTGATGGCGAATACACCGATGAGCACGGGCAGAATGTTGAAGCCGTTGAGCAGGTAGCCGCTGCCGAAGGTGAAGCGGCTGTTGCCCACGATGGGGTCGGTGCCGACTGTGGCAATCAGCATACCCACCGCGCCGCTCATCAGGCCTTTGAGCATGTTTTTGCCGGACGCGCTGGCCATAATCGTCAGGCCGAAGATGGCCAGGGAGAAATAATCCGCCGCGTGAAACTTAAGCGCCACCTTGGCCAATTCCGGCGCGATGAGGATCAGGCAGATGGTGCTGACAATACCGCCAATGAAGGACGAAATTGCCGCCACACCAATGGCTTTGCCTGCCTCGCCCTTGCGGGCCAGGGGATGGCCATCCAGCACGGTGGCCGCGGCCGATGGCGTGCCCGGCGTGTTGAGCAAAATGGCGGAGATGCTGCCGCCGAACATGGACCCGCAGAACAGACCGCACAGCATCACCATGGCCACATTGCTGTCCATGCGATACACCAGCGGCATCAGCAAAATGATGCCGATGGAGCCGCTGAGCCCGGGCACCGCGCCGATGATGATGCCCACCATGACGCCAAAGGACATCATGAGGAAGGCATAGGGCTGGAACACAAATTGCAGACCGCTTATCAGTTCATTGAACATCGTTGTTCCCCCTCCTCAAAACAGCGCGAATTCAGGCAGAAACACCATGAATGCCTTGGTAAACAGCAGGTAGATCACCACCGACGACCCGATGCTGGCCAGGGCCGCCACCTTGAGGTTCTGATAGCCGAATATCCACATCAGCGCGAAGAGATAAAACGGCGTCAGGAACAGGAACCCAATCTGGTTGAGCAGCCATAGGTATATGAACGAAACAACCACGGTGCCCGCCACCCGCAAAAACATCTGCCGGTCGGGCTTCCACACCAGCTTGGGCATGCCCTTGATCAATGTGCTGACAACCATGACCAGGCCCAACACCAGCATGATAATGGCCACCGCGCGCGGATAGCCGGCTGGACCCAGCCCCACCTTGGCCTGCGCCAGACTCCCTGACAGCAACAGCACAGCAACCGCCAGTGCCATCATCAGCACGCCGATCATCAGGTCCGCGAAACGATTCTTCTTCATAGAGCTTCCCTCACCCTTCCCAAATCTGCGGCCGCACGAAGGTATGCCCCATCACCTCAAGCTCCATCCGCGGGGCAATGATGGGCTGCGACACGGGAATAATCCCGTCGCTGGACACAATCACCGTATCCTCGCTCTTGGTGCCCGTGATGGACGGGTTCCAGCAGAAGGCCTGATGTTCCTGAATCAGCCCGGGGGTCTCAAAGTCCACCCGGTAGTCGCGCCCGGCGTAGCCAATGGGGCCGCCCTGGTGGTGCTTCTCAAACTCCTCCGCGTAGCCGCGCTCTGCGTAGGCTTTCTTGCCGGCCTCCAGCGCGGATACATAGGTGTTGCCCGGGATGGAGCTGGCCATCAGCGTGCAGTCAATCTCCACATTGGCCAGGTATTGGCGGCGCAGCGCCTCGCTCACCGGCACAAAGTTGACGTAACGGGTGCAGCAGATGATTAAACCCTTGTAGCGCATGTTGCCGCCCAGCTGCACGCGCTCGCGGATGACTTTCTCCGTCGGCACCGGGTGGCGGTAGTGGGAGATGCGCTCGTCCGCGGCGCACATGGCGCTGACCACATCCAGGCCGCTTTCTCGGATACGCGCGGCCAGGCGCCCGACGGTCTTCAGCTCGGTATCACCGGGACGCACAGAGCTAATGGTCTCTTCAATCGCGCGGGCAGTCAGGTAACCACCCTCCTGATAGCGCTCCACCTCCTCGGGGGTGAGGGAAAAGCGCAGCAATTTCACATCGCCGAATACATTGGCCCCCATGGCATTGCCGTGGTCAAAGCCCACCTTGCCCGAAGGCACCAGCTTGCGGATGCAATTGCCTTCAAAAGCCGTATCGTGCCAAGCGCCAAAGTGAATGCGGTAGCCCAGCTCCTCCAGCATTTCTTCATCGCGCATGCGCGGCGCTTCGATTACGTTGGTGATGGCATGCAGCGCGTCCTGCGTGACCAACAGGCCGCAGTTGCCCATGTCGCCCAGACCGACATAGTTGATGCCGCCAAGCGTCAGCCAGGCAAAGCTGTCCTGACGCTTCAAATAGAGGGCATCCAGCGATTTTTCGGCCATCAGCCGGCGCAGCCTATCCAGTTTGGTTTGAAGCTCTCTTTGCATAGGGCTTTCTCTCCTTTTGCCATGAAAAATACGCACTTGGCACAGCGATGAATGGAAATGGGTATTTATTCAACAAGAGTATTATATCTACATTTTCGAAAAAGTCAATTTGTTCTCAGACATCCGAATGATAAGCCAATAGGCAGCCTCAGGATGAGGGACGCGGGCTTCTGTTCTAATTGCCTTTTTACCGAGAATGCGGTCGCTCCCCTCCGTACCAACATGCATGCCGGCACGCTGTTAATCCGGTCCACAAGCCTGCAATTGTTACCTTTCCTTTACGGAAAGATTGCAAAAGAAGGCTTGGCGGTCTATA
>CALNAU010000118.1 GCA_937874275.1 uncultured Clostridia bacterium
GCTTGCCCATTCCTCCTCTCCCTGGGCAAAGTTGCGAACTTCAGTGTACTCTATCTGATGGTAAAAAGCGATATGTCCAGGGAAAGACGAAAGTCATCATAAGCATGTTCTTCGTGAATGGGCTTGATGCTGACAATGCTGAAGCTCGCACCATCACCCAGATCAATTGAAATGATGCCCTCAATCATCTCCTGCACCTGTGTCTTGCTGGCTGGCATCCCTTTGAGCGTAGTGTCAATGTCCATGGTGCTGCGTTTGTCTGTGCCGATCATGGCAGCAATCAGAAAGCCACCTTTCAAAACGAGGTTGCTGCGATATGCGGATGCAGAGATACGCTCCACGAATCGTTCCATCAGGTACGTCTGCATCAAAGTGTTGCTGGGCACGCCAGTTTTCTTTGATAAATTGCTGACCCAGTCCTTTAGTTGTTTTGCGCTGGTGAAGATCACGTTAACACCTCCAAATACTGAAACATGAGCTCTCGGATGCCGAATACATCTGCATAATGGAGCAGCTTAGGCTTATTGATTGCCCCTTGCTTCATGGCTGTTTTCATGGCCATCATCACCAGATCGCGGTCAAGGCGGCTCAGCCCCCTGATACAGTCACACAGCGTTCTTTCTGTATCGTAGCAGCGCACCATGGGGCCAGAGCGGGTCTTGAGACTGACCACACCCAGTTCAAACCAATCTTTTCTGACATAAAAGAACACCATGTTGTCATCCTTCAGCATTGGTGTATTCCAGCCCGACGGAATGGTCATCATCATTTGAAGGGGCACCCTGTCGGACAAATCGTGCAGGAACAGCGCCGTTTCATGAGAAAACACACCACTTGCGCAGCGGTGCTGCGCCACAACCAGTGGATCAGGCAACAAGTCGCTGCTGACATACAATCCCTGAGCTACCCGGCTCAGCATTCCCTGTTGTACCAACCTGCTGAGTTCCCATCGTTTCATTCCCGCTGCTGATGCAGCCCTTGTGGTAACATATCCATGATTGTTTTTCAGAAGGGTATTAAGAGCATTGCACGCATCCATATGACAAAACCTCCTGCAACAATTTATCGTAATTATTCTATCCTATACGATAATATGTTGCAAGGAGAATTTCAAAACTGAGTGAATTGTTCTGTGCGGTTCACTGAAATTTGAGATCTAGGCACGAAACAAAGTCGCTGATTTCAAACTCCACACTAGCACCAAACTACACCAATTCCGACCTTCCGCTTCCCCGATCAAGAAAAAAAGCCGATTTCGCCCGAAAACGGCTCTTTTTTCTAAGTGTTTGCTAAGACGAGTATCATGTCTTGCCTTTGAAACCGGTTCAAAATTTCTTTGGGGATTGGGATCGCGGGAAGGTGTTCTTGCTAAGAGTTTGCTAAGAGGACGATTTGAAACGGGGTGAAATCAGGCATCACGGGGCAACACCAGAAATCAAACAAACCGCAGATTTCCCTTGTACTGTATGGGATTTGCAGCATCAGGCAACACCCCGTGGAACCAGGCGAAATCGGTTCGGAAGAGCTCCTAAGCGAAAGGCCGTGCGTTCGAATCGCGCCGGGGACGCCAGCGCCGCAAAGCGTATGCTTTGCGGCTGTTGTATTCGCCTAATTCCATATACTTCACATCACTCAATAGCGTCCAATTCTACAAACTGCTGGCAGACTTACCGCCATGAACAGGGAATGGTAATAAGTCTTCGTCTTTGATTATCATTCCTTGACAGATACTTCTGACAATTTGTCATGTATAATTGACATTTTGTCATCTATATCATATAATCCGGGTATGGGGAGGGCTGTATGAGAAATACGCGCATGAAACTCGCCCGCGTGGAGCGGGATTTGAACCAGGAGGAGTTGGCCCGGCTGGTGGGGGTCACGCGGCAGACCATCAGCCTGATTGAATCGGGCGACTATAACCCAACCCTCAATCTGTGCAAGGCCATTTGCCGCGCCCTGGGACGCACGTTGAACGATTTATTCTGGGAGGAGTAGTTGCATGTTTCATCAACTGAAGGATCAGATAAACTACGACGAACGGCAGATGATGGAGCGGGGTCGCGCCTTCAAGTATGGCTACCTGACCATCCTGGGCTTCCTATTGCTGCTGTTCGCCATCGACAGCCTGTCGGACAGCCTGTCCATTTCGACCTATACCATGTTCAGCATCCCGTTCTGGGTGTCGGTCGCCGTGCTGCACGCTCACACCGCGCGCCATGGCGCGTTTGACGGGCTGACCAATGGCAATGCCACGCCGCTGCTGGCAGCTATGATGTTTGGTGCCGGGGTATACATCGTCGCCTTTGATATCTATAAACTGGTCAGCGGACGGGAAAGCTTCATCCAAAATGGCCTCGTAACAGACCTGACAGGCAGTGTTGTAGCCGGGGTATGCATGGTGGTCATCGGCATCACCCATTGGCTATGCAGACGCGCGAACAGGAAAGCAGCGGACGAATAGCGATACCCGCCACAAGGCCGTGGTATCGAGGCCATGATGCGCTATGTAATTGGTGATGCAAACATGCCGTCCACCCATCGCAGGGGCAGGCGGCATGTTGTTTACGCAGTCAACCGCTACCATTTGACGGAATCAATACGCTATTTCGCCAATTGCGCCAGGTTGAACGCCACGATTTTGCGGACGAGTTCCTCCGGAATCGGCTTATCCCAGTGCAGGTGCACCGAACCCTTGGTGCATACGTAGTCCTTCAGGTCGGCCTGTAAGGCGTCAACCGCCGCTGCTCCGGGATACAGACCCAGGTGTTCCTTGGCCGCGGCAAAGTGAATCAGGTTGCGCCCCTGGCGGAAGGTGGGCATGCCCCAAGCGATGTGCTCCTTGGCCTGCGGGGCCAGGCGGTGGATTAACTGCCGCAGCTCCTGCATGCGGGCTTGCCTGTCCGCCGGGAAACCGGCGATATAGGCATCAATCGTGGCCTCGGCGTCTTTCCCCGGCTCCTTGGCCGGCAAGGGCACTTTGCCCTTCTTGGCGGCAGGTTGGGCATTTGTTTCGCCGCCGGGCGCGGAATGCACCCCCTCCCGCGGGCGCAGGGTGACATGCACGATATTCCCCGGCTGCTTGTTGATGGCGGCACGGATGTCCTTTCGGATGCCCAGGATATGGCCGGGCGTGCCCATCCGCACCAGCGAGCCATCGTAGGGATGGCCGTCAAAGGTAGCGTGCACGGGCACACGCCCGCGGCCATACACGGCCTTCACATCAAAGGGAATCTCCACATACGCGCCGTCCAAATCGGGCACCTTCTTGATTGGGGCGTCAAAGGAAATCAGATCCTTGTTCCACTCACTCATGGTCAATCCTCACCTGACAGGCCTTCATGGCTGTCAGCGACGTTTGATGGCTGTCGGGCGTCACACCCGCGCAGCAGGCCGCGTCCACAACAATCTTGGTTTCGGGCAGAAACGCCCGTAAAATTAACGCGTTTGAGATGACACAGATATCCGTGCACAGGCCCACCAGCGTGATGCTGCGGATGGGTACATGCGCGTTCTCCCGTGCCAGCATCTGGCCCAGCGCGGCTGAGCCGAAGACCGGCTTGTCCACCGGTTCCTCCCTGCGCTGCGCCTCCACCAGCGGATGCAGCTGCCAGCCCCAACTACCGCGGATGCAGTGGGGCACGGGCAGCAGCCTGCCCTCCTGAGTATCCAGATAGTTGTCCTCATGGGTATCCCGTGTGGTCATCACCCGGCCGTTGAAGTTGCGCATTTTGTCCGCCACGCGCTCCACAATGGCCTGCGCCTCGGGCGTGCCCAAGGCACCGGTGATGAAGTCGTTTTGCATGTCGACGACAATCAGGATGTCCTGCATGGCGCTACCTTCCTGCATAGCTGTCCACAATCTCGCGCAGCTTGTCCAAAAAGGCGCCTTCGCCCAAGGTGTTGATTTTGAAAAACACCGCCTGGCTGCCGCCCGAGGTGATGGCCGATACAAAGATTTGACCGCCCTGCCCCACCATGGTGACCGACAGGCTGACCCGGTTGCTGCCCATCCAGCTGAAGCGCTCGAACACGCGCACCGCCACCTGGACATTTCCGGCTTCAAAGTTGCTCTGGTCCTCCAAACTGGCCGACACGCTGCCCTTCATGATGCCCTGCTCAACCGCCGTCAGCAGGCCCCGAAAATCGCCCGTAAGTGTCCGCTCGTACTTGGCCATGTGCTTGCCTCCTTGCGCAGATACTGCCATCCATAGTATACCATGCGGGCGATTGCCTTCCTATGGGCAGCGCGCTTTCCGCTTCATCGGGTTTCTGCATCCCGCCTTGCCTCTGCACGTAAATAGGTCTATAATAGACAAAGAAAATACGAAGGAGCGAAACGCATGAAATTCTTAGTAGAAACCTCTGCCCGCCATCTGCATGTGACCCAGCAGGACCTGGAAAAGCTGTTTGGCGCCGGTCACCAGCTGACCCCCAAGAAGGAGCTGTCCCAGCCCGGGCAGTATGCCTCCGAGGAAAAGGTCACCGTGGTTGGCCCCAAGGGCGAGTTAAAGATGACCATTTTGGGCCCCACCCGCAGTAGCACACAGGTGGAAGTATCCCTGACGGACGCCCGCACGCTGGGCCTCAAAACCCCCGTACGCGAGAGCGGCGACATCGCCGGCTCCGCCGCCTGCAAGCTGGTTGGCCCCGCCGGTGAGGTGGAGCTCAAGGAAGGCGTCATCGCCGCCAAGCGCCACATTCACATGCATCCGGATGACGCCGCCCGTTTTGGCGTGCAGGACAAGCAGGTGGTCGGCGTACGCATCAACACCGACGGCCGCTCCCTGGTTTTTGACGACACCGTGGTGCGCGTCAACCCCACCTATGCCCTGGCGATGCACATCGACACCGATGAGAGCAATGCCGCCGCCGCCGCCGGCGAGGTATACGGCGAGCTGGTGAAATAAGCCTATCCAGCGCACCCAAGGCCGCCCCACCCGGGGCGGTCTTTTCATTGTTCTTTTGCGGATAGAAATCGGGCAACAGGATGACCGGTGGGGATCATGCATCACATGAAACGCTTCTCAACCATCATCGTTTCCGATGGTTTTTGCAGCGCATACACAAGCCCATCACCAGGCGCCGCTTGCATCGCGGCTAATGGGGTGATTCACACATCCGTTATTAAGGCATGGTGGCAGCGACATACTAACCGCAACACGAAACAGAACACCGATTTGGCCTTAAACTTCTGCCCTTGCCCCGACCACCAACTTTGCATATAATGGGGAAACTGAAATACGGGCTTCGCCCTGCAAGGAGCACGGAAGATTGCCTAACTTCAATTTGAGCGACGAGGTCTTCACCCGCGCGGCACAGCAGTTTCCCACCCCCTTCTTCCTTTACGACGAACAGGGCATCCGCCAGGCGGCCCATGGCCTGCAGGAGGCATTCAGCTGGAACCCCCGGTTCAAGGAGTTTTTCGCCGTCAAGGCACAGCCCAACCCCCACATCCTCAAACTATTGCTGGATGAAGGCTGCGGGCTGGACTGCTCCTCCATGACGGAGCTGATGATGGCCGAGCGCCTGGGCGTGCGGGGGGCGGACCTGATGTTCAGCGCCAACGCCATGCCGCCTGAGGAGTTTGCCTACGCGCGCAAACTGGGCGCCACCATTAACCTGGATGACATCAGCGACATAGAGACGCTGCGCCAGCACGGCGGCATCCCGGATACCATCTGCATGCGCTACAACCCGGGCGGGCTGTTCGGCGACGGCAACGCCATCATGGGCAGCCCCAAGGACAGCAAATTCGGCTGGATGCGCGAACAGCTCAGCGAAGGCCTGCTGCGCCTGAAGGAGTTGGGCGTCAAGCGATTCGGCCTGCATGCCTTCCTGGCCAGCAACATGCTGGGTGAGGTGTACTATCCACTGCTGGCCAAGCTGCTGTTTGAAACCGGCAAGGAGCTGACCGATGAAACCGGCCTGCCGCTGGACTTCATCAACCTGTCGGGCGGCATCGGCATCCCCTACAAGCCGGAGGACAAGGCAGCGGATATCGCCCTCATCGGCCAGCGCGTGCAGGAAGACTATGAGGAATCCTTCGGCGACAGCGAGCTATCCAACGTGGCTGTCAATACCGAGCTGGGCCGCTACATCACCGGCCCCTACGGCTGGCTGGTGACCCGCGCCATGCACGAAAAACGCATTCATAAGCACTACATCGGGGTGGACGCCTGCGCGGTCAACCTCATTCGCCCGGCCATGTACGGCGCGTACCACCACATCCACATCGCGGGCAAGCGCGATGACCCGGCGGTGGAAACCTATGACATCACCGGCGCCCTGTGCGAAAACAACGACAAGTTTGCCATTGACCGCCGCATGCCCGCCATCGAGCTGGATGACATACTGGTTATCCACGACGCGGGCGCCCACGGCGCGGCCATGGGCTACCAGTACAACGGCCGCCTGCGCGCCGCCGAGGTGCTGCACCGACAGGACGGCAGCTTCCAGCTGATTCGCCGCGCCGAGACACAGGAAGACTATTTCGCCACGCTGTTTGGCGAGGGCTTGCCTACGTTCTGATCACATTGCGAGCACGAAAAAAGCGCCAGCCATGGCGCTTTTTCATAACGAGCAATATCAAAGCTCGTCGATGTCCTCCAGCCCTTCGATGCGGTCGATGGATTGGTTGATGATTCCGTTTACATCAGCATCCGGGGACAGCCATTGCTGTTGCTGCTCCCGGTCGAGGATGACGGGCATGCGGTCGTGGATATCCTGGATTTGCTGTGCTGCTTTTTTGGTGAGGATGACAAAGCGCGCCGTGTCTTCTCCTGCCTCCAGCCGATAGATGCCGGCCATATAAACGGTGGTGGCGCGGGGATCGCGCATAATGTGACGGATTTTCTTTTTCAGTTCGGGAGACTGCTTCCACTCGTAGTAATAGGAGGCAGGAATCAGGCACCTGTTCTCGGCAACGGGCTTGCGGAAGGTGGGTTTCTGAGTGACAGTTTCGGCACGCGCGTTGATCAACACGCCCTTGCCGTCAAAGCCGGTGAAGCCCCAGCGCATCTGCTCATACTTGATTTTGCTGCCCTCGCGGATGGCCGCGATGGTGGCGGCATAATCGGCAGGGCGCACATCGCCCGTGCGGATGGGCGGCAGGTCGAGCGCCTGTTCGCGCTTGTCCGACTCAATCTGTCTGAGGATGGCCATGATTTCCGGGTCATCGATGGCTACAAAAAATCGCCCGCACATGGTCGTATCCTCCTTTCAAACAAACCCCATCTTCAGCCCATTATACCCCGGAATAAGAACAGAATTCTTTCCTTCCTGTTCCACATTTCCAAGCACACGCGCTGGAAAGCGGCTAATGCTTCAACAGCCAGGACGGCAGCGTCTTCTCGGCGTTGCGGTAGGGGTGGTAGCGCAGCGGCAGGTCCATGATGCGCCACTTTTTGAGCACGCTTTTGTGGTGTGTGAAGGTGTCGAAGGTGGTTTTGCCGTGGTAGCGGCCCATGCCGCTGTCGCCCACGCCGCCAAAGGGCAGGTGTGAGCCGGCCAGGTGCAGCACCGTGTCGTTGACGCAGCCGCCGCCGAAACTGAGGCGGCTGATGACCTCCGCCTCCACCTGCTGATGCTGCGTAAACAGATACAGCGCCAGGGGTTGCGGACGGGATGCCACAAAGCGCATGGCCTCCTCCATGTTGTCCACCGACAGGATGGGCAAAATGGGGCCGAAGATTTCCTCCTGCATCAGGGGGCTGTCCGCCGCGGGCTCGTCCACCAGCGCCATGCTGATTTGCCGGGTATCCAGATGCTGCTCACCGCCAGAGAGGATGGTCTGCCCCTCCAGCAGGCCGCACAGGCGCTCGTAGTGCTTCTGGTTGATAACTTTGGGGTAGTTTTGCTTGAAATATGCGGCATTGGGCATCATGCGTGCCAGCTCCGCCCGGAGGGCCTCCACCAGCTGCGGCTTGACGCCGCGCTGCACCAGCACATAGTCCGGCGCCACGCAGGTCTGCCCGGCGTTGAGCAGCTTGCCAAAGAGAATTCGCTTGGCGGCCAGCGCAATGTCGGCGCTCTCCTCCACCAGCACGGGGCTTTTGCCGCCCAGCTCCAGCGTGAGGGGTATCAGGTGCCGGGCCGCCTTTTGCATGACCAATTGGCCCACCGAGGGCGAACCGGTGAAAAAGATGTAGTCGTATCGCTCTTCCAGCAGCGCGTTATTTTCGCTGCGCCCGCCCTCAATGACCCGCACATGCGCAGGGTCAAAGGCGGCTTCGCACAGCGCGGCCATCACCTGGGAAATGCGCGGCGCGTAGGCGGACGGCTTGACCAGCACGCAGTTGCCCGCGGCCACAGCACCTATGACGGGGTTCATGGTCAGCTGGAAGGGGTAGTTCCACGGGCTCATCACCAGCGTCACGCCGTAGGGCTGCTTGTACACACGGGCCGTGGCGGGCAGCTGTGCCAACGACGGCCTGCGCCGCTCGGGCTTGGCCCAGCGGCCCAGCTTGCGGCAGGCCAGGTCGATCTCACCCAGCACCAGGCCAACCTCGGCCATGAAGCTTTCGTAGGGGGACTTGTTGAGGTCCTCCCGCAGCGCGGCCAGGATGTCCGGCGTGCGCTGCACCACCTGCTGACGAAGGCGGCGCAAGGCCTCTCGCCGATACGCCAGCGGCAGGGTATGCCCCTGATCGAAGAAACTGCGGGCCGCGAGTACGGCCTCGTGGATTTGCTCTTGATTCATGCCAGGCTCCTCATGATGATGTCGCACAATTGATCGGCCAGCTTCTGCTTGTCCTCTGCCCGCCCGGCCAGAAAGTGCTGCATGCGGTACTGGTGATACCCGGATGAGCAGGCCAGCTGCAACAGCAGCACATTGTTGTCAATCAGGTAGGCAGCCAGGGGGATATCCAAATCCTGCCGCAGCTCACCGCGCTCTACCGCCTGGCGCAGCATGCGCTGGTAGTAGTCCACGGACAGCTTCTCGGCCTGGGTGGACAGCCGCATGGCCAGGGGGGCCAGTTCCTCGGTCATCATGCTCAGGTACAGGTTGTTCATGTCCGGGTGCCGCTGGGCATACCAGACGGCGGCGTTGAGCAGCTCCAGCAGCTGCTCGCGGAAGGGCCCCTCCTGCCGCAGGCCCTGGAACACGCGCTCCAGCAGCTCGTATCCCTTGTCCACCACGGCCAGAAACAGGTCTTCCTTGCTGTCGAAATAGCTGTACATGCTGCCAATGCTGATGCCGGCCTTGCGGGCAATCTGGTTGATGGAGGTGGCGGCATAGCCTTTGCCGGCAAACTCGCTGACGGCGATGGTGAAGATATGGTCCCGCTTGTCCTCGGAGATGCGGTCAAAGGTATCCTTGTGAAACGGCATGGCGGCTCCTCCTTCGTGATGACCATTTTACCATATCATCCCTGGATGTAGGAGCCCACCAGTTGCATGAAGTCGCCGATTTTGGCGCCGAACTCGGGCGCGCCTTCCAGTATCAGCCGTTTCTCTGCCGTCAGGGTGAGGAAGTCCCCCGTCTGCAGCAGGATGCTCAGCGCGCTGTCCAGATCGGCAAAGCGCATGGTGAAGAAGGGCTGCGAGCGGGTGTATAGGCCGCGGGCGGCCTTGCTCTTGCCTGCCTTGACGCGCAGGTAGGCCGCGGTATCGGGGTGCCCCTCCACCCGCCAGGCATATACCCGGTCCGGGCTTTTTGTGGCCCACTCGCGCACGCTGGGGTGCCCCAGGCGGTTGAGGCGGCTGATGCCTCGGCTGAGCAGGTAGAGGTACAGCCGCACCACCAGCTCCTTGGTGGGCTCATCCGCGGGCGGTGTCTTGGCCGCCAGCAGGGAGGCCATCTTCAGCAGCGTGCGGAAGGTGGCGATGAGCAGACCGGGCTTGCCAAAGCCCTGTATCTTGGGCATTTTCTTGGTCTTGCCCAGAAAGAAGTCGTTGAAGTGCTGCTGGCGGGCAAAGTGCAGCGATGCATCGGGCTGCTCGTGCAGGCCCAGCACCGTCGTCACCGCACCATCCTCCAGCACAAAGTGCAGGCCTTCCACGCCGTCGGGCAGGTTGACAGACAGCTGCACCACGCCGGATTTGCCCCGGAAGTAGCCATATTGCTCACCAATCTCCTTCATCAGCGGGATGACCGCGTACAAAAACAGCTGGCTTGCGTACATTGCATCATCCATCATACTCACACCTCGTCTGCCCAGTCGTCGTCCTCTTCAAAGTCCATCTTAAGGGCCTCGCGGGCCGCCGTGATGAGGCCGTTGGTATCGATGCCGTGGATGCTCATCAAATCCTCATGGTAACCAATGGGCGAGAATGTATCCTGGATGCCCAGCCTGCGGAAGGCGCACCCCATGCCGCTCTCGGCGATAACCTCGGCCACCGCGCCGCCCAAGCCGCCCACCACGGTGTGATCCTCCGCCGTGATGATGCGCCTGGTGTCGTGCACGGCCTTTTTAATGGCCTCCTTGTCCAGGGGCTTGATGGAGTGCATATCCAGCACGCGCGCCTTGATGCCCTCGGCCTCCAGTTCGCGCGCCGCCTGCAGGGCAGAAAACACCGCGCTGCCGCAGGCGATGAAGCACAGGTCGCTACCATCCTTGAGCAGGTTGGCCTTGCCGATCTGGAAGTCCTCAATGCCCTGAGGATATACCACCTGGTCAAAGCCGCGGTTGATGCGGATATATACCGGGCCCTGATGCTCGATGGCGGCGCGCACGGCGGCGGCTGCCTCCTGCCCGTCGGCCGGCACCAGCACCACCAGGTTGGCCATGGTGCGCATGATGGCGATGTCCTCCGTGGCGTGGTGGGTGGAGCCCGCCTGCCCGAAGCTGGTGCCCGCGTGGGAGGCAATCATCTTGACGTTGAGGTTTTGATAGCAGATGTCGGTATGCACCTGATCCAGCGCCCGGCAGGAGTTGAAGATGGCAAACGTGCAGGTGAAGGGAATCAGCCCGCAGGCCGCCATGCCGGCCGCGATGCCGAACATGTTTTGCTCGGCGATGCCCAGGTTGACAAACCGGTCGGGGAAATGTTCCTGAAACACGCCAATCTTGGTGGATTTGGCCAGGTCGGCCGTCAGCGTCACGATGCGGGGATCGGTCTGCGCGATTTCACACAGGGTGTGCGCATAGACTTCCGCCGTGGACAGCTTGGTGGTATCAAGGGATGTATAGGCAATGCCCATCTTATGCTCCTTCCAGCGCGGCGACGCGCTCCTGATGGTAACGCTCCAGGCTGTCATATGCCTTGGCGGACAGCTCCTCATTGATGGCGCCGTAGTGCCAGCGGTAGTCGCCCGCGGCAAAGTCCACCCCGGCGCCCTTCACGGTATCCAGGATGATGCAGCTGGGCTGGTCCCTGCGGGCAAGCGCCTCGCCGATGGCCCGGTCGATGGCCGCGAAATCGTGCCCGTTGACCGTGACGGTATGAAAGCCGAAGGCCGTCCACTTGTCCTGGAAGGGCTCCAGCTTCATCACGTCCTCGGTATTGCCGTCCAGCATGGCGTGATTGCGGTCCACCATGGTAATCAGGTTGCTCTGCCTGCGGCTGCCGATGGCCATGGCGGCCTCCCACACGGCGCCCTCATTGCACTCGCCGTCGCCCAGCAGGCAATAGGTGATGTACTCCTTGCCCATCATCTGCGCCGCGATGGCCATGCCCAGCGCAATGGACAATCCGTGCCCCAAAGAGCCCGTGGACGCGTCCACCCCCGGCACCTTGGTGGCATCCAGGTGGATGCCCAGCTTGGAGCCGGTGAGGTTGAATGTCTTCAGGTCTTCCCGGTTGAGGTAGCCCAAATCCGCCAGCACGGACACAAAGCCGATGCCCGCGTGCCCCTTGCTCATGATGAAGCGGTCGCGCTCCGGCCAGTCCGGGTTGGCGCGGTCGATGTTCATGCGGTGGTAGTACAGCAGCGTGACGGCGTCAATCATGCTCAGCGCCCCACCCAGATGGCCGCTGCCGGCATGGTACACCGTATCCACGATGCTGCGGCGCAGCTCGTGCGCCTTGTTCTCCAGTGTGATCAGTTTCTCCCGGCTCAGCTGCATCATATGCTCCTTTTCTGCCCCGCGGCCCGCAGCGCGCGGAAGGCATCCTCCGCCACATCCACGGTATAGGCAATGTCGTCATCGGTGATGGCCGTGTTGATAAACAGGTTGTGATGATTGGTAAAGAAGACGCCCCGGCGCACGCACTCGCTCACCCACTGCTGGTGCAGCACGCCCGTATCGTCATCGGTCAAGCGCATGTACCACATGGCGGGTTCGCCGGTAATCTTCAGGTGGTACCCCTGCCCCTGGGCGGCCTGCTCCAGCCCCTGGGTCAGCTTTGTGCCCTGGCGGGTCACCAGGTTGGCGCCGTCCACGCGCTCTAGCTCTGTCAGCGTGGCCAGCGCGGCCGCCATGGGCATGGCGCTCAGCCAGTAGCTGCCGGTGTAGAACACGCTGCTGACGGCCTCCTTATAGGCCTCCCGCCCGCACAGGGCGGACAGGTTGTAGCCATTGCCCAGCGCCTTGCAAAAGCAGATCAGGTCAGCCTTGAAGCCATAGTGGGCGTCCGACCCGCGCAAATCCAGCCGGAACCCGGCCCGCACATCGTCGATGATCAACAGCGCGCCTTCCCGGTCGCAAAGCCCGCGCACCGCGGCCCAGAAGCCGGGCTCAGGCAAGGCGTTATCCGCCATGGCCGGGTGATGGTAGGGCGTGGCGATGATGCCGGCGATTTCGCCCGGATAGCGCTTGAAGGCATCCTCCACCGCCTGCGCGTCATTGAACGGCAGCGTGATGATGTTGTTCACGTCCTCGTCGATGATGCCCGCGTTGCCGATGAACTGCATCCACTGCGCCACGCCGTGATAGCCGCCGGCAAACTTGATGATTTTCTTGCGGCGGGTATGGGCGCGGGCTGTGATCATCGCCAGGTTGGTCACATCGCCGCCATTCTTGGCAAAGAAGGCCCAGTCGGCGCTGTCCACCATGCTGACCAGCTTTTCCGCCAGCTGCACCATGATTTCGCCGGGCAGCACGGCGCAGTTCACCTGCTCCTGCTGCGCGC
>CALNAU010000119.1 GCA_937874275.1 uncultured Clostridia bacterium
GGTTCAGGGAGTGATAAGCGATAAACACTAGGGCCGCCGCCTTGTCGCGCTCAAGAAAGGCGCGGGCAACTGCTTCACAGTAGGCTTCCAGCAAACGGCTTTCCACATGAACTGTCCCTGCCCACCCTGCCAATTCCAGCGTATCACCATACGGAATGCAGGGCGCATACAGGCATTGTGTTTGTTGAGCTATCATGGCGGTGACATGATTGGATACGATCATATCCGCGCCAAGTGGCCCGTGACTGCCCAGGATTTCCTGCGATGCGAGCGGCAGCAATACACCAGGCGCGACTTTGAGCTTCTGCTCATACGCCGGACCCGTCATGCGGCTGATATCAAAAGGATTTTTCATTATATCCTCTGCTGAATGACAACGGGTTTTCCAGTCTGAGCTGACTGCGTAATTGCCAGCGCTACATCCATGGAGCGGCACGCGTCCTGAATGTCGCTCCTGACCGGCGTGTCGTTCAAAATGGCCGCTACCAACTCATTAATCTCGGCCTTGAAGGGATGGTGGGCAACGCTGCCGCTATCGGGCCCCTGAGCCTGGATATGAATCCATTGATCCTGACCGGGAAACAACTCTTTCGTATAGAGCCTCTCATTGCGAATGGCCCCTTTAGAACCGAGCATATCGATGTTGAACTGATAGGGGAAACTTGTCCCATCAAGCGCCGCGGATAAACGTCCCACGCTGCCATTGCGATATTTCACCGTGGCGGAATACGTGGTTTCATAATCAAAATCGTCGCGTTGCCGGGTCGCGTATGCGTACACTTCAGCCACTTCCCCGTTCAGGTATCGGCCCAAGTCAGCTGCATGGCAACCGCCGGTAATCATAGCGCCCCCGGCAAACTCCTTTCTACGAATCCAGTTATAACTGGCAAATGTGGATTTGATGCCGTGCCAGTAATCCGCACCGGCGAAAAATATATCTCCGATGGCATTCTGCTGGATGAGGTTGTGAATGCATTCGACGAGAGGATTCCACCGCATCAGAAAGCTCACGATGGTTCTTCCCTTTGCTTTTTGTGCAGCATCATAGAGGGCGTTTACCTCTTCAGGTGTGATGCCCGCCGGCTTTTCCAGCAACACATGCTTGTCTGCCTGCAGCGCCAGAATGGCATCGGGGGCATGCAGATAGTTGGGCATGCATTCCGATACAATCTCGACACGGGGATCATCCAGCATATCCTCATAGCGATCGTATACCTTTGCCTCCGGCGCGTATCGCGCGGCAAAGGCCTCCGCGCTTTCCCTGCTGCGCCCGCAAACCGCCGCGATATAGGTATGCGGATTGCTTTCGTAGGCGTGCACATGCTCCACCGCTACTTGCCCGGTGCCTCGCATGCCGACACCTATTCGCCTGATATCCCCAACGCTCGTCACTTAAACAACCTCCAGTTTCTGGTAAATATTCACGGTATACTCGCCAAATTCAGCCGTTGCCTTTTGCTGCAAAGTGCGCGGACGCTCCAAATCAATATCATACGACCCAACCATTTTTGACGGCCGCGCGGAGAGCACGATAACCCTGTCGCTGAGGAAGACCGCCTCATTGATTTCATGGGTGATAAACAAAATCGTTTTCTGCGCCTCCGACCAGATGCGCAATAGTTCCAGGTTCATTTTTTCGCGCGTGATGGCGTCCAGCGCGCCAAATGGTTCGTCCATCAGAATCAACTTCGGATCGTGTATCAAGGCACGCGCAATGGATACACGCTGCTGCATGCCGCCCGAGAGTTCGTTGGGATAACGCTTTTCAAAGCCATCCAAGCCAACCAGCTTCAGCAACTCGTACGCGCGATCGATGTACTTCTTGCGATCCAATTTCAAAATCTCAATGGGAAGCAATACATTATCCAGCACCCGACGCCAGTGCAACAGCAAGGCTTTTTGAAAGACAAAGCCCACCTCTCTTGTCGGATCAAAATTGCTCTGGTTGACGATAATCTCCCCATCACTTTTGGGCAACAGACCCGCAATGATGCGCAAAAGCGTTGTTTTGCCACAGCCGGAAGGCCCGACAATCGAGACAAATTCGCGCTCGTTCACGTCAAAAGACACGCTGCCCAACGCCTCCAGCTCACCATCACGTGTCTGGTAGACTTTTCTCAGGTTTCTGATGGATAAAAGGGTGTTGTTTTCGCTCATTTTACGCTGCCTTTATATGTGATTTGCTCGTTTGCTCGCGCCGCCAAGGGTTGGCTTGACGGCGCGAGCAGAGGTTTACTCCATTTCGAAATTGTTATAGGGTGTTGCGGGCAGGAAACTCGCGTCATAGATTTCCTCAACAGGATAATCCAGCTTCTCCTGGTAGGTGCTGACCAAATCGTACGTCGCTTGAATCTGCGCCGGGTCGATGTAGCCCATGCCGTGCTCCTTGTAGCGCTCGGTCTTCAGGAAGTCCATCTCGATGTCCAGGGACTTCTCCAAGTCGGCCGTGTTGATAGGCTGATACTCGGAGAGGATTTGGATGGCCTCTGCCGGATTATTGACCGTCCACTCCCACGCGCGGTAGGTAACATCCAGGAACTTTTTAAGCATCTCAGGACGCTCCTGGATGGTCTTGTCGCTGGTGATGTAGGAGTGCGCGTAGCACTCAAATCCATAGTCCGCCCATAGGAAGGAGCTGAAACCGCCCTCCGGAATGGCTGCCTCAAAGTTCGGCGTGCCCGTCTTCAACTCAAATACGACATCCGCATTGCGGGAGGCAAGCGCGGATACCTTGGCCGTCGGCTCGATGTTCACAAACTCTACGCTTTCGGGATCCGCGCCAATCATCGCGGCAAAGGCCGGCCACATCACTTTGTGCCCGTCGGTCGCCGGAACTGCCACGGTCTTGCCAACAATGTCAGACGGCTGTTTGATACCGGAATCATCAAAGAAGAACATACTGTTGGGGTGTTTGTCAAAGATGATGCCAATGATTTTGACCTTCGCGCCGTCCTGCCGGAACTTGAACACTACGGGCGCGTCCGAGATAGCGATATCAGCCATCTCAGTGTCTATGGAGGTGACAGAAAAACCAGAACCCTTGCCGATGATGACGTTAAGGTCCAGTCCTGCCTCCTCATACCAACCATTCTTCAGCGCCACAAAATAAGGCGCATGGTCGGCGGCAATGGTCCAGTTGAGGAGAAAATTGACCTTTTCAAGGCTTTCCCCCATGGCTGCGCTTATCCCTGTCATGCACAGCACGAGGACCAGCATCAGGACTAATAACTTCTTCATGATAAAACCTTCCTCTCTGATTGAATGATATATGGATACCTGTCAACAAATTCTTTTCCAACGGCGCTCCAACCCCCGCCGTACTGTGTAATGATTGGTCTAATCTCGCAGAGCCTAAAGTACTTCATCCTTGAAGGCCCACGGCATCACAAGGCGCTCCACCGCGGATACAACAAGGAACATCCCCCAGCCCAGCAACGACATCATGATCAGCGACGCGAACAATGGCGGTGTGTCCATCATCAGCTGCGCATTCACAATGACATATCCCAGGCCGCTGTCCGAGGCAATCAACTCTCCCACAATCACCCCCATAACGCTTAAGGTTGTGCAGATTTTCAGACCCGAAAAGATAAAGGGCAACGCAGTAGGCAGACGAATTTTCCAAAAAATCTGCCATTTGCTGCCATTGAGATAGCGCACCAAATCAAGCAAATCATCCTCGACTGATGCCAAGCCCGCTACCGTATTGACGACCATCGGGAAGAAGCTGACCAGGAACGCAATCAACACATTGGTTCTCAGTCCATACCCCATCCAAATCAGCAGAATTGGTGCCACTGCCACCATAGGGATGCTGTTAAACATGATAAACAGCGGCATGATAGCCTTCTGAACCACCTTCGACCAACTGATGAGGATGCCGATGAGTGTACCGAATACAGCAGTGCATAGAAAACCCAACACGAATTCGTATAGCGTTACCAGAATGTTCTTTTGCCAGTGATAATTTGCATCAGGCTGCTCAAAGATTAGGTGCGCAATCGCACTGGAGGGCGTAGCGATAAAAGCTTCGTTTATATTGGCAATCCTTACAATCACTTCCCACAGAACAAAGAACAGCAACACTGCACCAATGCTTTGAAAGCGTTTGGGCAAGTGGATAGCTTTGGAACGAGTCTTTTGGTGTGAGACCGTTTTCATCGTGATGATTACCTCTGTACGTTGCTTTCGACGGCTGCGAAGCGCCACGGCATGATAAGCCGCTCGGCTAGGGAAATCAGGCCGAAGAAACTGATGCCCATAATCGCCAGCACGACGAGACAGGCAAACATGGTCGGCATATCGATAAACGCCTGGGCATCGCGCAGCAAATAGCCAAGCCCGCGCTTTGAGGCAATGAACTCGCCCACCAACACACCTACCACACACATGGTGGCGCTGGTCTTGATGCCCGCGAACAAATAGGGCAGGGAATTAGGAATCCGGATTTTGGTGAATATTTGCAGCTGCGATGCGTTAAGGTACCGAACCAAATCAAGCAAGTCGTCATCAACGGCCTGCATGCCTGTTGCCGCGTTAATGACAACGGGGAAAAAAGCCACCGTAAACGCAATCATGATATTGGGAAACACGCCATAGCCCAGCCACAGCAGAAACAGTGGCGCAAGGGCTATCTTGGGGATTGAATTGAAGAGCACGAGGATGGGCATAATCAATCGATTGGCCGTTTTGGACCATGTTAGGAATATGGCGATGGCTACACCCGCGAAGAGAGTCAGCGCAAAACTGCCCAACACCCCGCCGGCTGTGGCGAAAATATGGCGCCACCACTTGTTCTTCGCAGCCATGCGGGGGTCGAAGAAACTATCCAGAATCAGCTTTGGTGAGGGCAAAATATACTTCTTGATTTTCAGGGCGTCCACCAGGATTTGCCATGCAACCAAAAGGATGACCA
Organism: uncultured Clostridia bacterium; assembly: GCA_937874275.1. Classification (GTDB taxonomy): domain Bacteria; phylum Bacillota; class Clostridia; order Christensenellales; family Aristaeellaceae; genus UBA1038. The sequence continues at coordinate 4,916 of CALNAU010000119.1, forward strand.
CCACCATGATGGATATTCCATACTTCTGGATGAAGCGTGCTGCAGCCCGGCGTATTCGCTCAGGGAATCCGACCGCCTGACGACTAATCATGATGCGATTTACCCTCAATTTCATCCAGGCGGTAGCCAAAGCCAGTGTTGCCCAGAGAGGTCAGGGAGATTTCTCCCTCATTTCGTTTGTAGAGCCCGGGGTGAACCTTGGCTTCCTCGCGTGAGGCTTCCGGGCAGAACTGCATGGAATTCACTTCCACACCCATGATTGTCCCCACATTGGCCGCCAGCAAAGCATGGGGGATGATGGCCAATTTTGGGTTCGTCAAGTCCTGTACCATGATGTCCATGCCATGCTCGCGCGCCCAGCAGAGGGACAGCATGGCGCCGGTTAATGTTTTACATGTTTTCAGCGCCACCCCGGACCAACCAAGCCGGTGGCCGATCGCGACATAGCGCCAGTCATGCGCGCTTTCATCCAGGAAAAGCGGCTTTATCTTGCTGATTTCATGCACATCAATCGGATGATGCTCAATATCGTAGGGGAATGGCTGCTCGATGTACAAAAGTTTCTTGAAGATGTCCGGATGCTCTTGCTGAAGTTTCTTCATCAAATCCAGCACGTACGCAGGTTGCTGAACTGTGCAGTTGAAATCAGCGGACAAATAGGGAACGTCCATCTCTCCGGCAATGTTGCCAACATGGACTATCCTGTCGTAATCCCATGCTGCGTCGTTACCGACAAGCTTGATTTTTAAGCAATACAAGCCATCAGCACGAATCCAGTCTCTCAAGAGAACGGGATAGCCATCATCCGGTTCCTTGCCCGTCAGATCCTCCGACTCAAGCGGGTCTGTACCGCCCACCAGATGCCAGGCAGGAATGCTCTGAGGGACCTTTTCCCGCGGCAACATATAGTCGCAAGGGTACTTGCCCACATACGCTTGCCGATACTCTTCTCCATAATAATGGGAGAGGTCGTGATTCATGTATTCGGGCGTAAAGATATCGAACGCCTTGACCTTATGAAGTTTTCCATGTGCATCATACAGTGCCAAATCAAACAGCGAGTTGCACACCAACGCACTCAGATACGGCATTTGATGCGAGGCATCATACTTGCGATTCCCGGATGCCAATAAATCGTGGAGACGTTCCTCCAAAAAACGATGTCCGATTTCCATGGGATGGCCGGAAGACGTGAACGAGTTCCACGCATCGTTGAGCGTATCGCAAAACCGCATCATGCGGTCCAATCGTTCCGAGTAACTCAAAGTGCCAGGCCAAGTCCAGGAGACAGCCATGGGCGTCTCCCCAACCCCTACAGCCGTTCTTCCATCGGCACCCCGCACGGTGATCGTCGCCCTGCACAAAGATGATTTCGTCGTAATCTCATGCCCGAATTTCAGGGGCATACGATTCTCGAAGTCGAAAAACGTTATGGTAGACGAAACAACAGCAATATCTTTCTCACGCATCAACTAATTCTCCTGTTGGTTCAGACAAGGGTTCTATCGATTGCAATTGTATTATTCGTTTCTTATCAGATTTTCTCTTGTTTGTCAATACATTCTGCTCGAACCAAACTGTCGCTGCTTTTATATTTTTTCATTCAACAGGATTCCAAAGATTACAAAATCTTTACAAAACGCCCGGTTCGGGGTATGCTAAAGGCCGAAA
>CALNAU010000120.1 GCA_937874275.1 uncultured Clostridia bacterium
CTAAGAAAGAAATACAGGAAGTGCTCAACGCCTATCAGGCCTATGATGAGATAGGGGCTTTCGACCCCTATTCGCTGAAGGATTTGAAGCGCATGCACGGCGTGATGACGGCCTTGACAATGGCGCAGACTGGCGTATTTCGAAGCGGCGAAGAGGGTGTGTTCAACGGCAATCAATGCATTTTCATGGCGCCACCCGCAAAACTTGTTCCCCAGTTGATGGCGGATTTGTTTGGCTGGATGCGTGAGGCCTCTCGGGATGTGCATCCACTCATCTTGTCCAGTGTTTTTCATTATGAGTTTGTATTCATACATCCTTTTGCAGATGGCAATGGACGCATGGCGAGGCTGTGGCAAACAGCGTTGCTTGCACAATGGAATCCGGTATTCCAGTACTTGCCCATCGAAAGCCAGGTATACACATTTCAGCAAGAATACTATCAAGCCATCGCGGCTTGTCATACCGCGGGCAGCGCCACCGAATTCGTACGGTTTATGCTTTCGATGATTGCCCAGTCCTTGGAGATGACACAGATACAAGCCGCGCATGTGGCGCCATCTGAGTATGTGAGGCGACTGTTGGAGGTGATGACATATGATGTGCCGTACACGACCCTTCAGCTGTTGGATGCGTTGGGGCTCAAATCCAAAGAGACCCTCCGGCGGCATTATCTGGGACCGGCACTCGCCGATGGATTGGTTGTGATGAGCATGCCCGAAAAGCCGACCAGTCGTAACCAACGATACATCAAGACATAGCCTTATTGTGCTGCGCTCGCATGAAAACAGCCTTCTATCCCGTTGTTTTGGGTGAGGCATTGTATGAAGGGAGTTTTTCATTTTGAAAAAGATATTGCTCGCGTTGCTGTTGGTGGCTTGTCTGGGCCTGCTGCTGTTTGCGCAGGCGGAGGAAGCGCCGCGCGGCGCGTTTTTGCTGAGTGTGGAGGGGCGGGCCTCCGGCGTGTGCAACCTGCCCGATGACTATGAGGTGCCGGCCGCCTTGTACTATGACGGCACGCGGGTCACTGTCAGCCGGGTGGAGACAGGCTTGGGCGCCTACCCAACCCAGCTGGGCGACCCAGACGAGTTGTGGGCATATGTAACCATCGACGCCGGCGAGGGCGAAACGGTGCTCAGCGGTTGGGTGCCCAACATCTGCCTGCAATATGATGGCGAGACGGCGCGCAGCGCGCCGCCCCTGCCGCAGGGCAAATTGGCGCGGGAGGCCGCGCTATATCTGGACAATGGCATCACCGACCAGGTGCTTGGCCGATTCGGGGCGGATACCCCCGTGGAGTTGCTGGGCAGCAGCAATGCCTGGCTGCATGTGCGCATCAAGGGGCAGATGGGCTTTATCCATCGGGATGATTTGATTATAGATGAAGCGCTTCAGGGATCGTCGTTTGATGGCCTTGATGAGGTGATGCTGGGCCATCTGGCGCGCTATGAGGAGTACATGGCGCGGCGCGATGCCCTGATGGGCGGGCTGGCCACGGAGACATCCGAGCTGGACTTGGAAACCCGCGCCAAGGTGAGCCAACTGGCGCAAGAATATGGCTTTACCTACATGCGCTTTATCAACCTGGTGCCAGACCAGGGAGACCTGACGCAGGCGCAGGCTATTGATAAGGGATGGGCGGCCATTCAGGCGCACTTTGGCTACGACAAGTCGGATGTCAGCCGGCTGGTCGCCTACTTCTACGCCTGGCCGGACGCGCCGCAGGAACGCTTCTGGCGCATTCAGGCCCTCAGCGCCGGCCCCCAGCCAAACGTGACGGCCATCCTCAACGCGGCGGGTGAGCCGGTGGACTATGAGCAGGGCATGCCCATCGGGCCTGTGGAACTGCCGCACATGGAGGGACAGGCGCTGCGCGACGCGCAGGAAAACATCCACTACTATTTGGCGCGCATCGAACAGGAGGCGCCTGAGGGCGCACTGACCAGGGGAAAGGCCGTGGAACTGGCCTGGGACCGCTTTTTGCGCGATGTGCCGGACGCCCGGCGGGCGGATTTTGAGGTGGTGAACGCCACCTTCCACAGCCTGCCGCAGGAAAATGCTGCCTGGTGGCTGGTGCGCGTGATGCACAAGGACGCGCCCATTGGCGGCGCGGCCTATGACATGGCTGTGCTGCTACCCGATGGCGACCGGGTGGTGACAGGCGACAGCGCCGCCTTCACCCTGGATATGAAGGCGCAGCAGGAGGTGCAGCGGCTGCGGGCCTTAGAGGCCGAGCGCGGCCCCTTCACCGTGTGGAGCAAGGAGCAGAAGGCCGACTTTTACCCGCAGTTCTACCGCCTGCCGGGGGAAGGGGATGTGTCCGAGGAACAGGCCGTCTCCATTGCGCGCAAGGCGCTCAACGAGCGCTTTGGCGTGACGGAGGAGGCGCTGGATGCCTTGCGTCTGGTGACCGCCCTGACCGGCGGGGGTGTGTGGCGGGTTGAATACTACGAGCCCCAGTGGCAGGGGAAGGAGCCCATTGGCCGCTACGCCGTGGCCATCAACGCCGCCGATGGCCGGGTGGTGGATGTGCTGGAGGAAGCGCCGATTGGCAATGGCTGACGGCTTCATCTCGCTATAACATGCTGCGGGCATCGCATGGATTTATCTGAGGCCACACTGCGAATTTCAAACCGATGCCCAGGTTCAATCTTGGGCTCTGTGCTTCTGGAAGCCCCCAAGATAGTGTGATATACTCCACAACATGAGCTGGTTGCGTGCCGCCCGGCGGGAAGCCGGTGCGCTGTGGATTCTGATGCTGGTGCTGCTCGCGGGGGCGCTGAACGCCGCGGGTGTGATTCAATTTGGGCAGACGCTGTCTCATATGACGGGGAACCTGACAAAGCTTGGCCTGTCGCTGGCCGAAGGCGGCCCGGTGCTGCTGATAGGCGGGTTTTTGCTGGCCTTTTTACTGGGGGCCACGGTGTCGGGGTACGCCTTTCCCACCCACAGCCTGGGGCTGTGGCAGCGCTGCGGGTTTGTGCTGCTCACCTGCGGGGGGCTGTTGCTGATGTCAGAGTCGCTGCCCTTTCCCGACGCGCTGCGCATGGTGGCGGTGGCCGGCGTGCTGGGCGCGCAGAATGGCCTGGCGCTGCGCTATCGCGGCATCCTGACGCGCACCACCCACATGACCGGCCACCTGACGGACTGCGGCGCGGCTTTGGGCCGCATGCTGCACAGCCGCCGCTTCCTGGGGGAGGATTTGCGGCTGTTTCTGTTTCATCTGCTGTGCCTCATTTTCTTTGCGCTGGGCGTGGTATTTGTGGCCTGGTCATCGCCCTGGCTGAGGGAGCGCATCGGCCTGGACGCCATCGACCTGGCCGCGGTGTGTTACCTGCTGGCCGGGGGCTTCACGTTGCTTCGGGTGGTGTGGCACCGCTGGAACCTGCGGCGCGAGGATGTGCCGTAATGATTGAGGGAATGTCAAAGCCCTGCGGCGTGATGGGATGCCGCAGGGCTTATTGTTTCAGCGAATTACTCTCATTCCATCCGCGTTACGGGCCTCATCTCGATGTAGCCGCGTTTGCCGCGGGGCTCCAGTTGCATGCGGGGCGCGAGGTCGGGCGCGTAGCGCCAGCCGTACAGACGCGGGTCGAAGGTGTCGATGCGATCCATGCAGGCACCAACCGCTTCGGCAAAGCCCGCGTCATCATAGGGTTCCCCCTGAAAGACCATCAGGTGGCCGGGGGCCAGGTCGATGATGTCATACCCCTCGGGCAATGTGCCCCGGTAGTCCGCCGGCACCTCAACCCCATGCGCATAGATGCCGGTACCCGCCGACCGCATGTTTTCAGGCAGCCAGAGGCCCACGGGCTCGCCCAATGCATCCGGGATGCGCAGCAGCACATCCCACACAGTGGAGTTGTTGCTCTGGCTGCAGCCCACCTCGGCCGCGTAATCAAAGTAATTGTCCGCCTCTTTGCCCCGGCGCAATATCAGCCTGCGCGCCGGGCGCTCCACCACATGGGTGAAGATAAACGCCGCTTTGTGCATAGCAACCTCCTGATTCATCTTCATTCATTGTACCCGCCCCTGCCATCTGTTACAATGGGCGCGCGGACAAATGTCCGCTGTGAGGGAGTATGCCGACGCTAATCAGCACCTTATTGCGCGGGCAGATCAAGCTGCTCAACCCCATCATCTCAAGCGCCACCCTGGAGCAAACGCGAAAGGGGCAGGACGCGCTGGCCAAGCTGGGCACCCGGGCGATGGAAAACAGCGTGGCCTTTCATGACCTGCGCCTGCCCAACTTTGACGCGGCCTGGGCCATTCCGCTGGCCGGGCGGGTGACGCAGGCCATCGTGTACCTGCACGGCGGGGCTTACGCCGCGGGCGGGCTGGATTACGCCAAGGGCTTTGGCGGCCTGCTGGCCCAGGCTACGGGCCGGGCCGTGCTGTGCGTGGGGTATCGTCTGGCGCCGGAGGATCCCTTCCCCGCGGCGCTGGAGGACGCCATGGCCAGCTACCGCGAGGCGCTGCTGCGCTACGCACCGGGGGATATCGTCCTGGTGGGCGAATCGGCCGGCGGCGGCCTGTGCTTTGCTCTGGCGCTTCATCTCAAGGAGCAGGGCATGCAGCTGCCCGCCCGCATTGTGGCCGTGTCCCCCTGGACGGACCTGACCATGACCCGCGACGTGGCGGAGCTTGAAAAGCAGGACCCGCTGCTGACCCGTGACGGGCTGGATCATTACGCCCACCTCTACGCCGGGCAGCAGGACCGCAAGTCGCCGCTGGTATCCCCGCTGTATGGCGACTTGGCTGGGCTGCCGCCCTCGCTGATCATCGCGGGCAGCCATGAAATATTGCTGGACGACAGCCGCCTGCTGGCGGCCCGCCTGCAGGATGCCGGGTGCGAATGCCGGCTGCATGTGGAGGAGGGGATGTGGCATGTGTACGTGCTCTACCCCGTGCCCGAGGCCAAGGACGCCATGCGCATGATTGAGGAATACCTAACCCTGGATGCGCCGGGCCATCAGGCAAAATTGCCATGAAAACCAAAGGCAGGCGCCTGCGCGCGCCCGAGTGGCTGCAGCTGGATAACGCGGGCAAGATTTATCCCGCAACCCGCTCGCAGGATTGGATGGCCATCTATCGGCTGTCCGTCACGCTGGACGAGCCGGTGGACCGCGTTTTGCTTGGCCGCGCGCTGCAAAGCACGCTTAAACGCCTGCCCTACTTCGGCTACCGGCTGCGGCGCGGGCTGTTCTGGTTTTACCTGGAGCAGCAGGACGCGGTGCCCACCATCCAGGATGACGCGGCCAACCCCTGCATGCCATTAAGCCGCGGGCGGGACGGGCACTTCATGTTCCGCGTGCGGGTACACGAGGCGCGCATCGCGGTGGAGATTTTCCACGTGCTGGCCGATGCCACCGGCACCATGACCTTTTTGCTGACGCTGACGGCCGAATACCTGCGGCTGAAGCACGGCCACCGCGTGCCGCCCACGCCCCTTGTGTTGGATTTGCGCGACAAGCCCGACCCGGCCGAGTGGGAGGACAGCTTCCCCAAATACGCGCGCCAAGCCGCCCGCCCCCGCAGTGAGGAGGCGGCCTACCCCCTGCGCGGTACCCCGGCCGAGCGGGATTATCTGCAGGTCGTCACCGGCATGACCGATACCGCGGTCCTCGCCCAGAAGGCGCGGGCGCACGGGGTATCGGTCAATACGTATCTGGCGGCGCACATCTTGCAGGCGCTGGTGCACATCGCCCGGCAGGACAAAAGCCCCCGGCGCGCCAAAAAGCCGGTCAAGCTCAGCATGCCGGTCAACCTGCGGCGCTACTACCCCTCGCGCACGCTGCGCAATTTTTCCAGCTACATCAACATGCCCATCTACCAGCGCTACGGGGCGTATTCTTTTGACGATATCCTCAACCAGGTCAAGCACTACATGGGCTATGAGACCGGCGAGCAGCTGATCAACGCCCGGTTTTCGGGCAATGTACACGCCGAGCAATCGCGTCTGCTGCGCCTGGCGCCGCTGTTTTTGAAGACGCTGGTGCTGCGCCTGATGTACGCGCTGACGGGCGAGCGCTATTTCACCAGCGTGATGAGCAACCTGGGCCTCATCACCTTGCCAGACGTCATGGCCCGGCGGGTCACGCGCATGGATTTCATCATCGGCGGTGGGCGCAGCAACCCGGTTTCCATCGGCTGCGTCAGCGTGAACGGGCGCACGTTTATCAACTTCAGCAAGACCATCCGGGAGGCAACGCTGGAGCAGCGCGTGCTCACCGCCATGGTGCGGGATGGCCTGCATGTGACGGTGGAGAGCAACAGGAGGATGACAGGGTGAGCTATTGTGTACATTGCGGCGTGGAGCTGGCCTCCAGCGAGAAGGATTGCCCCCTGTGCGGCACTGAGGTGGTGAACCCGCGCTGCGCGTGGGAGCGCCCCGAGCAGCTGCCCTACCCCGAGACCGTGGATGTGAAGGACGCGCATATCGACCGCCGCTACGCCCGGCAGCTGGCCGCCATGGTGATGGCCGTGCCCGCGCTGATTGTGCTGCTGGTGGATTTTGTGGACGGTGGGGGCATGCGCTGGTCGCCCTATGTGGTGGGCGCGCTGGTGCTGCTGTACTGCTGGGTGGTGGTGCCGCTGCTGTTCAAGTTCTCCCGGCCGTACGCCTATGTGGCGGTGAATTTCATCTCGCTGGGTGCGTACCTGCTGCTCATCGCCCTGATGACGGGCGGGCTGCACTGGTTCGCGCGGCTGGTGCTGCCGCTGCTGCTGCTTAGCGGCGCGGCGCTGTCCGGCGCCATCATCGCCCTGCGGCGGCTGGAGTGGCCGCTGCTGGACCGCGTGGCGCTTTGCTGCGCCATCCTGGGCATCTTTTTGCTGCTGGTGGAGGTGTTTATCAGCCTGTATGCCGGGGCACCCATCCGCCTGGGGTGGAGCATCTATGCCACCATCCCGCTGGATGTCATTGCCCTGATGCTGCTGATGGTGGAGCGCAACAAGCGCATGAAGCAGGAAATTCGAAAGAGGCTGTTTTTATGATGGAAGTTTGGCAGGATATTGACACACCGCACCTGCGCATCCGGCGCATGCGGCTGGCCGATGCCGATTTTGCGACATCGCTCTGGGGCGACCCGCAGGTGGGCCGCTACCTGGGTGACCGTCCGTATGCGGATGGGGACGACCTGCGCCGGGATATCGCCGATATGGATGACTGGGAGGACCAGTTCATGTTCATCGCCGCGGAAAAGGAGACCGGCGAGGACGTGGGCACGTGCAGCGTGGGGCAGGAGGGCGACGGGGACCAATGGGGCTGGGGCTACTGCGTGCGGCCCGACCGTTGGGGCCGCGGCTACGCCACCGAAATGGGGCGCGCCATGCTGGCCTTCGCCCGCGCGCGGGGCATCCGGCGCTTCCGTGGCACCGTGGCCACAGAAAACGCGGCTTCCTGCCGCGTGATGGAGAAATTGGGCATGCGTGTGAAGGAACATAGCAGCTTTAAAAAGCAGGACACGGACATCACCTACGCGTCCCGTATCTATACCCTGGAGGACGGGGATGAACCGCGAACAGCTCAATGACGTCTACGCGCCGCTGCATCGGGTGGGCACAGCCCTGCTATAGACTGTGCGCGCGCTGGGGTACAATGCGCGCCTGTGCTACTGCAACCTGCACGAGGTGAAGGTAGAAGGGGGGTATCAAACCGAATACTTCCCGCTGCCCGAGGTGGAGATTCGCGATGGTGCGCTATCCGCCGATTTGGGCATCGCGCTGGATGGCTCCGTGTGGCTCGAAGTCACGCTGTCGCGCGACGAGGCCCTGGCGCTTTATTATAAGGCCCTGGCGGCCCGCGCAGCGCTTGCTGTATATGGAACAGAACAATACTTGAATGACTATCTGAACGAAACACTGCCACCTGCTGAAACGGCCGCCCGCATCCGGCAATCCAATGAGTCGCACATCCACCTTTGCTTTTCACTGCCCAATGCGGATGCAGGGGCAGTGCGGGCGCTGCTGGAAGACCTGGCAATGAATGGTATGATGGGTAATCCACGATAATAGGGAGTTTCCCTACGTGTATC
>CALNAU010000121.1 GCA_937874275.1 uncultured Clostridia bacterium
TTCACCGCGCCCACGTCGCCGCGCACCATCACGGTGACCAGCCCGCCGCCTACCAGCACCTTGCCGACCAGGCGCACATTGGCTGCCTTCACCATGGCGTCCGCTGCTTCAATGGAGCCAACCAATCCCTTGGTTTCTACCATGCCCAATGCTTCCAACATATCCTTTACTCTCCTTTTTGGGTTGTAATCGTCACATATTCCTGCGCGCAGATGCTTACATCAATGCGCGGACCATGTCCGGATGGGGGGAGGGGATGACGACGCTTGAAACGACCAGCCCCTCGGTGTTCTCGGCGTGCTCGCCCGCGTCAATGGCGGCGCGCACAGCGGCCACCTCGCCGGTCAGGATGACGAAGGATTTGCCGCCCAGCCCTCGGCCAAGGCGCACCTCGATCAGTTCCACCGCCGCCGCCTTGACCGCTGCGTCGGCCACCTGAATGGCGCAGGCCAGGGAAAATGTCTCCACCACGCCGACGGCCTGCACCTGGCCGATATCGCAGGCGCCCTGCATCGCCCGGATGACCCTGGCATCCACATTGGGGATGACCAGGCTGTCCACCAGGCCATGGGCGGCGCTTTCCACACCGGCGCTGGCGGCGGAGCGCACGGCGGCTACCTCACCGGCCACCACCACGATGTATTTACCGGCACAGACTGTCTGCGCGGACAGCAGCCGCACATCCGCCGTCTTGAGCATCTGATCGCCCGCCAGAATGCCCAGCGGGATGCTGAGGGTTTCCACGACACCAATTGCGTACATACTATTTCATCCCTCCTCAGCCGTTGATGCGGATGGCGCTGTCGGTGACGGCGTCCACGGTGCCGTCCATGCTGGCGTGTATGTCGGCGCCCAGCGCGTCCTGCGCCATGCGGGCGATAATTTGGCCCTTGCTCACCCGCTCGCCCGGGCGTACCACAGGCTGTGCCGGGGCGCCCAGGTGCTGTTTGAGCGGCAGCGTTACGCTCTGTGGCGTCACAGGCGCCGGGTTGTATAGCGCCGGGCGGTTGTAGGCGCTCAGCCCCATGCGGGCAATCAGCCGCGAGATGGGGATGCGCTTGGTCTCCAGCGACGTGTCCAGCGTGATCTCCTGCTCGGTCACCGGGCGAACGCCTGCGCGGGCCAGTTCATTTTTGATGTTGGTCATCACGGTGCCGGGTGTCAGGCCAAAGTTGCACGCGTAGTGGGTGCACAGGTTGCAGCTGCAGCAGGCCAGCACGCTGTTCACATTGCCCAGCAGCTTGCTGTCGCCGTTGGCGATGGCGCGCATGGCCTTGTGCGGCTCCACCTGCAAGCCCAGGTGATTTCGCGGGCACATGATGGTGCACATGTTGCACTGGCAGCACACGGCCATCGCAATCTTCACCTGGCGCTCCACCGTCATGGTGATTTGCGCAATAAGGTGATGATCCTTGGGCAGTACCACCAGGCCGCCCGTGGTCTTGGTGATGGGCATATCCCAATCAGCGCGCACATGGCCCATCAGCGGGCCGCCTTCGATGACGGTGTGGGTATTCTCGTCGCCCGTGAAGCCTGTGGCGGCAATCATGGCACGCATGCTGGTCCCCAAAGGGGCCATCAGGGTAGCGGGCTGGGGCACATCGCCGCAGACGGTGACCAGCTTGTCGGTGACAGGCTTGCCTTCCAGGGCGTCGGCCACATTGACCAGCGTGCCCACATTGCACACCACACAGCCGTAGTCGGCGGGCAACTTGGCGCTGCGCACCACCTCACCGGTTACGTCGTGAATCAGCGATTTTTCATCGCCCGCGGGGTAGTAGCTGTCCATCAGGTAGAGGGACAGCCCTTCCTTGCCGCGGATGGCGGTTTCCAGCGCGTCCACCGCGTCATGGTAGTGCTTTTTGGTGGCGATGACACCGCGTGTGGTCCCCACGGCCTGCATGGCCGCCTGCAACCCCTTAATCACGCGGTCTGCCTGGTGCTGCATGATGGTCTGGTCCACGCGCAGCAGGGGTTCGCACTCGGCGCCATTGGCAATCACCAGGTCAGCCTTGGCGGCCAACTTCACATGCGTGGGAAAGCCAGCGCCGCCTGCGCCCACAACGCCCGCCGCGCGTACCAGGTCGATGATGCCGCGGCCGGTTGCCGCCGCCTGTTGCTCTGTCCTCAGCATATGCGGAAATCCCCGTACAGCACGCAGCGTCGCGAGCGGGTGAACGAGCGCGCGCTGGTCACGCCCTCGCCGGTGGGGGTGGCGATGGTCATGGTGGTAAAACCCTCCCCGCCAAAGCCCAGGCCCGCGTAGCAGGGGGCGTTCTTGACGAAGATGGTGGTGTTCATCCGCTTGGCGGCGCGGGACATATTATGGATGTTGGTGGAGTGAATCATCGCGGAATGCGAGCATCCCTGCTCGGCACGGAACGCCCCCTCAATGGCTGCGTCAATATCCCGCACACGTACCACTGGCAGCACGGGCATCAGCATCTCCACCAGCACGAAGGGGTGGTTATCCGACACCTCGGCGATTATCAGCCGCGGGTTACCCTGAAAGGCCACCCCGGCATCCCGCAGGATGTCCGCCGCGTTTTTGCCCACATACTGGCGGTTGACCACATGCTTGCTGCCCTGCGGCTTGAGGGTGATGGCCATCACGCGTTCAATGTCCTGTCCGCTGATGCGCCAGGCGCCGTGTTTCACCATCTCGTCCATCAGGCGGTCCGCAATCTGGCTGACAGCGAATACCTCCTTCTCGCAGATGCACATGATGTTGTTATCAAAGCTTGCGCCATCCACGATGTCCCGTCCTGCGGCTGCGATATCCGCCGTTTCGTCCACAATGACGGGCGGGTTGCCGGGGCCGGCTGCGATGACCTTTTTGCCGGTCTTCATGGCCACCTGCACCACCGCCTCGCCGCCCGTGATGCTCAGCAACGGGATGTCCCGATGCAGCATAATGGCCTGGCCTGTTTCCATGGTGGGCTCGCGCACGGTGGTAATCAGCGCGTCAGGCCCGCCGGCTGCGACAATGGCCTCGTTGAGCAGGCGCATGGTCTCCTGCGAGCAGCGCTTGGCCGCGGGGTGCGGGTTAAAGACCACCGCGTTGCCGCCTGCGATGATGCTGATGGCATTGTTGATGACGGTGGAGGTGGGGTTGGTGGAGGGGGTGATGGACCCCACCACGCCAAAGGGCGCGCGCTCTTCCAGCATCATGCCCAGGTCGCCGGTGTGCGCGTTGGTCACCAGGTCCTCAATGCCGGGTGTGCGGCGGGCGACCAGCAGATTCTTCTCCAATTTGTGCGCCACATGACCGTAGCCCGTTTCCTCGTGCGCCATGCGGGCCAGGTGCTCCGCCTGCGCAATGGCGGTCTTTCGCATGGCGGCAATCAGCTCGCCGCGTTTTTCCAGCGTCAGTTCCACCAAGCGGGCTTGTGCGGCCTTGGCCGCGGCGACCGCCTGGTCGGCTGTATCCCAAATCCAACTGCCGGTGGCGGGATGGCTTGGGGTTGCCGGTCTTGCCGCCGGTTCATCCATGCGGGGACGAATGCCCGACAGGCTGCGGACGATTTCGTCGGTCAGCTGTCTGATTTCCTGTTCGCTCAGCGCCATAGCACTTGCCTTTCCGGCCGAGGATGGCCGCTCATTCTGCTATCAGTTCGATGTTCTTCTCCCAGGCCGCATCGCGGGCCAGGGGGGTGACGATGGTGTTCTTGGGGTAGCGGATTTCCTTCTGCCCGCGGTTGATGGCGGCCAGCACATCCGTCTCGGTCAGCAATGCCTTGCCCCGTTGGGGCGTGGCCTGAGGTGCCTGTGGCTGACAGACAGCGGGCGGCAAGGGGGAGAATGGCCCGGCCTGTTCGCCCCGGATGATGCGGCACAGCTGGCCGTCCTTCAGGCCGCAGGCGTTCGCCTCCTCGCGGTCGATGTGGGCCTCCAGCACATGGCCGGGGCCGCTGCGCACGATGACGTCGTGAAAGGTCAGCTTTCTCGGGCCGGACACATACAGGCACACCTTGTCGCCGTGCTTCAAGCCGTAGAGCACCGCTTCCTCGGGGGAGATGTGCATGTGACGGGCGGCCACGATGATGCCCTGTTGGAGGCGCGTGCGCCGCTCGCCGTTGATCAGCCAGCAACCGGGGGTACCCTGAATATCGCCTGACAGGCGCACCATCGGCTCAATCTTGAGGCGCACGGCTTCGGACACGCTCAGCTCAATCTGCGTTTCCCGGCGCACGGGACCCACGACCCGTAGGGTCAATTGCCCGGCATCGGTTTGCATGGTCACCTGTTCGTGGCAGGCGTATTGCCCGGGCTGCAATAGGTCGCGCATTTTTCGCAGGCGGTAGCCCGCGCCAAACAGCGCTTCCACATCCTGCTGGCACAGGTGGATGTGCCGGTTGGAGGCATTGACGGGGATACGCATATCCCCCTGCCTGGCCAACTCACCCAGCACCATGCGCAGCACCGCCTCGCGCAGCATCCTGTCGTCCATGTCCGTCCTTTCGCCCCGTCAGGGCAGGTGGTTTACTTTTTGTTGGCCTCTTCCTTTTTGCGGAAGATTTCGCGCAGGCTTTGGTCGTAGGGGGCGCGCGCGATGCCATATTCGGTGATAATCGCGGTAATCAGCCCATTCTCGGCCACGTCAAAGGCGGGGTTGTACACCTTTACGCCCTCTGGGGCCATGCGCTGCTTGTACCACATCTCGGTCACCTCGTGGGCGGGGCGCTCCTCGATCGGGATATCGTCACCGTGGGCGATGGTCATGTCAATGGTGGAAGTGGGCGCGCATACATAGAACGGAATGCCGTAGTGCTTGGCCAGGATGGCTACGCCGGAGGTGCCGATTTTGTTGCAGGCGTCGCCATTGGCGGCCACGCGGTCACAGCCGACGAAGATGGCCTGCACCCAGCCGTTTTTCATCACCTGGGAGGCCATGTTGTCACAGATGACCGTGGTATCCACGCCGTTAGAATGCAGCTCGAAGGCGGATAGGCGCGCGCCCTGTAACAGCGGACGGGTCTCATCGGTGAACACCTTGAAGTGCATGCCCCGCTCCACACCCAGGTGGATGGGGGAGAGGGCCGTGCCGTATTTGGTGGTCGCCAATTGGCCCGCGTTGCAGTGGGTGAGGATGCCATCCCCATCCTTGATGAGGGTCAGGCCATGCTCGCCGATAGAGCGGCACACGCGGACATCCTCCTCCCGAATGGCGACTGCCTCGTCATGCAGCAGGCGCTTGAGCTCGTCCACCGACTTATGCTTGTTGTCCAGCACCACCTGCTCCATGCGATCCAGCGCCCAGAACAGGTTGACCGCGGTGGGGCGGGCGGTGGCCAGGTAATCTTTGGCCTGCTTAAACTGGGCATAGAAATCGTCATAGTGCTTGGCGTTGATGCCCTTGGCGGCCAGGTAAATGCCGATGGCGGCCGCAACGCCGATGGCCGGGGCGCCGCGCACCTTCAGCAGGTAGATGGCCTCCCAAATGTCCTTTTGTTCCGTTAGGGACAGGATGTGCACCTCGCCAGGCAGCCTGGTCTGGTCGATGATGACCAGCGCGCTGTGCGCGTCATCCATGGCCACGGTGTCCACATTCATGATGTTGTCTTTTTTCACGTCTGTACTCATGGTGTTCTCCTTAACCCGATGCCTTGGCCGCGCGCAGCAGGGCGTCTACATAATCGCTGCCCTGCTTGAACTTGTCGCGGTTCATGATGCAATCCTTGGCGCAGAGGATATTCAGCCGCTCGGCAAAGGCGCGCTTGTCAGGATCGGCGATGGTGGTTACGTCCTTCACCTGGGCCATGCCCACGGTGCGGCGGTTCAGCTCGGTGCCGGTGTAGGCAGCTGTATCGCTGAGGATGCTGTCCAGATAATGCTCCTTGAAGCCGGGCACCTTGGCCATGGGGTCGGTCACATGCTCGTCATAGGCCTTGAGGAACTTTTGCTTGAACAGATCCACCACCTCGACGATGGTCTTGAGTATCCAGTCGCAGAAGGCCTGGTTGCCGGCAGCGTGCCCGTTGTCCCAGGCAAAGATGAGGTTGGCCACCACGTTGCCCACGTCATAGCCGATGGGGCCATAGAAGGCAAACTCCGGGTCAAACACGCGGGTGCTGTCCTCCTTGACGAAGATGGAGCCCGTGTGCAGGTCGCCATGCAGCAGCGCCTGGGCGTTGTTCATGAAGTCGAACTTGATCTTGGCAACTTCCAGCTGCAGCCGCTTGTCGTCATACAGCTCCCGCTGCACAAAATCGCGGTTTGGCTCAAACACCAGGTTGCGGCCATTGAGGTCGTTGTAGGGCTCGGTCAGCACCAGGTCCTCGGTGATTTCGCACAGCTCCGGGTTGATGAAGCTTTTGACCAGGGCTTTCTTTTCCTTGTGCTCCATCACCACGTCGGTGCTCAGCAGCAAGGTGTTCACCATGTAGGTGGTGATGTCCTCGGCAAAGCGGGGGAAAATCTTGTGCTTCATCAGCGCGTAGCGCATCAGCTCGTGGTCGGACAGGTCCTCCATGATGCAGGCGCTCATCACCGTGTCATACATGTAGATTTCCGGTACCAGGCCGGGGGCAAAGCGGTTTTGCAGCTGCAAAATCTCCGACTCGATGCGGTTGCGGTCCACGGATACCTTCATATCCGCCGAGATGCGCAGCGCCTCACCCGCGTGCTTGACGATGACGGAGTGCCCCTTATCATCCCACACACGGAATACATAGTTGAGGTTTCCGTCGCCGATTTCCTTGGCCTGCATGGCATCGCGGTTCCAGGCGATATCCGGGGTCTTTTCCAGCGTGTACTCGATCACATCGCCCACGCCCATCAAAAAGTAACGGTCAAAACGTGACATATCTTGTGCCTCCTGTGCGCATTAATACTTAGTTGTTTTCCTTCTTGCCGGCGTAGGCCGCAATCAGCGCCAGGGCCAGCACACCGCCCTTGACGGCGGGCAGCATGTAGTAGGGAACCGCCAGAATCGTCAGGCCGTTCTCCAGCGTGGATACCAGCAGGGCGCCCACCAACGTGCCGATGGCGTTCGGCTTTTCCGCGCCGCCCACCGAGCGGCCGACAAACACCGCGGCCAGGGACTGCATCAGGTAGCCGTCCGAGTTCATTACCTGTGCGGAGCTGGTGCGCGAGGCTACCATGATGCCGCCGACGGCGATAAACACCGCCGTAATCATGCCGGCCATGTAGCGGTAGCCCTTGACGTTGATGCCGGACAGCCGGGCAGCCTCCCGGTTGCCGCCAATGGCGTACATGTACCTGCCCTGGCGGGTGTGCTCCAGCAGAATGTAGGCCAGGAACACGCAGACCAGCGTGATGATGATAATCCACGGCGCGCGCCCGATTGCGGAAAAATCGGCCGACAGCGTGGTGCGCACCGGGTCATTGCCGTTGGGCAGCCGCATGCCGGTGGAGACCGCGCCGCCGCCGATGTACCACTGGCCCAGCCCCTGGTGGACAAACATCAGGGCCGCAGTGGCAAGCATGTCTGGGATTTTGCACACCAGAATCAGGAACATGGTCAGCTGGTACATAATCAGCGTAATCAGAATGGACACCACAATGGCCATGCCCAGCGACAGCCCGTACCACAGGTACATGCTGACAAATACATACGCCGAGCAGCTGGCCAGCGTGCACATGGACATATCAAAGCCGTCCGTGGACATGGTGACCGTGGCCGCGATGCCAAACACCGTGGTGATGGACATGGCGCGCAGGATGTTAATCATGTTGTTTTCCGACATGAAGCTGCGCCCCTTCACCAGCGTGAAGATGACAAAGCACAGCAGCAGGGTGATGACTGCCGCCCAATCAAGCAATATGCGGGCCGTCGTCTTCCCTTGTTTCGCGGTGAGTGCCGTCATAGTGGTATCCTCCTAACGTTCCGATAAAACTTGATCAGGCGGAAGCGTGTTCGCCGCCAACGGCGTAGAACATGATTTCGTCCTCGTTGGTATCCTTGGTCACCAGTTCAGCGGTTACCTTGCCGTCAAACATCACATACACCCGGTCCGTAATGGAGAGTATTTCCGCGTTCTCACAGCTGGCGTAAATCACCGCGTTGCCCTGCTTGGCGATGTTATTGATTAAATGGAATATTTCCCGTTTGGCCCCGACGTCCACACCCTTGGTGGGCTCGTCAAAAATATATACGGAACAATCCGCGGCCAGCCACTTGCCTACCGATACCTTTTGCTGATTGCCGCCGGAGAGATTCTTTACAACTTGTGTAATGGACGGGGTGACGATGCCCAAATCATCCACGAAGCGCTTGGCATTGGCGTTGATGCTGGGCCGGTTGAGGAAGGAGGCCACCGAATGCTTTTTGAGGCTGGCGGCGGACAGGTTGAAGGCCACGTTCTCACTGACCATTACGCCTTCCTTGCGCCGCTCCTCGGGCACAAGGGCCAGTCCGTTCTTTACCGCGTGGGAGGGAATTTTCATCCGCAGATCCTTGCCGTGCAGGCGGATGCGGCCGCCGGTAATCCGGTGCGCGCCGAACAGCGTCTTGCACAGCTCGGATTTGCCGGCACCCACCAGGCCTGCGATGCCGATGATTTCACCGCTGCGCACATGCAGCGATACGCCGTTCACCTTGCCATCGGCGCCGGTCAGGTTCTCCGTTTCCAACACGATGTCGCCGATGGCGACTTCTTCCTTGGGGAATGTTTCCGAAAAGCTGCGCCCCAGCATTTTTTCTACGATTTCGCGGCTGGTGGTGTCCTGTGTGATGGGGGTGGTATCCACAATCTCGCCGTTGCGCATCACGGTGTAGCTGTCACAAATCTGGATGACCTCGCCGATGCGGTGGGAAATAAACACAATGGCGATGTTCTCCGTATCACTCAAATGGCGCACCAGGTTGAACAGTTCGCGGGTTTCCGTGTCGCTCAGCGGCGCTGTGGGCTCGTCCAGCAGCAGGAAGTTGCACTTGCTCTGAATGGCTCTGGCAATCAGCACCATCTGCTTTTGCGCCAGGCTCAGATTTTGCACCAATGTTTTGACGTTGACGTTGATTCCCAGACGGTCCAGCACTTCACGGGCCTGCTTGTTGATTTTGCGCCAGTTCATCATGCCCTTGCCGTGTAAAATGGTCTCGTTGAGCATCACGTTTTCAGCCACGGAAAAGGTGGGCACCAAAGCGGTATCCACCTCCTGGTAGACAATCTGAATGCCCATGCGCTTGGCGGCCAGCGGGGTGCGGATATCCACCACCTGCCCATTTCGGTATACCTCACCGGTATAGCCGGGGTTGGCACCGGACAGCACCTTCATCAGGGTGGATTTTCCCGCGCCGTTGGCGCCTACCAATGCCCTGATTTCTCCGGTGCTCACTTCAAAGTCAACGTTTGACAGCGCTTTGACGCCCGGAAAGGCAATGGACACATTTCTGGTTCCCAGGGTGATCTTTTCCATGATGCCCCCTATTTGTTGATGCCGGAGAGAGCGCCGGAGCGCTCCGGCGCCCCCTCCGTGTCAGGGTTCAGACGCGTCTACGCGCGTTGCAGTTTTACTTGTGAATCAGGTCCTTTGGCATCCACTCGGCTTCGGACAGGTAGCTCAGGTTGCCGTAGGTATCCGGCGCCACTTCGCCCAGGTTGTTCACGGTGGAGTCGGGCTTGAGCTGGCTGGCCAGGATGGGGGAGCCGGGAACTTCGACCACGTCCACGCCGAACTTATCGCTGGCGGGGTCGTAGATCTTGTCATACTCGTCTGCGATCTGCAGCAGCAAAATGCGCATGCCGATTTCGCCGTTGAGGGTCCAGTCGGTGGTGCCGGCCGCGGTCCAGATGTCGGGGCGGGTCAGCATGTTGGTCACGTCCACGGGGTCGATGTCAACGGAGCCCATGGGCAGCGCAGCACCAACGTTGCCGTTGAAGTTGTCATTTTCCATGATGGCGTTGTAGGTGCCCTGGCCGTACAGGTCATAGTAGGCAATCAGGCCATCCACGTCCTCGCGATTGACGCCCTGCAGGTAGGCAGCGGTCACAGCGTTGGCAGAGTCGATGGAATCCTGCAGGGGCTGCACTTCGCCCACGGTCTTGATTTTGCCGGCGGCTTCGTATTCCTGCCAGCCGACTTCGCGGCGGTCAAAGGGGCTGTTGTAGTTGGGGCCGCGCCATACTTTGATCAGGCGGACTCCCTCGCCGAACTTGGCGATCATGTCATCCAGCAAAACGGTGACCAGGCTGGCGTCTTCCTGGAAGTACTGGGTCAGGCCGGGCAGCTTCTGATACTCGCCGTCCGCGTACAGCAGGGTGTCAAAGGCGGCGATTTTCAGGTTGGGGTACTGTTCCATGACTTCCTTGAGGAAGACGTAAGAGCCATCGCGGTTGCCGTGGCTGATCAGCAGGCCGTCATAGCCGGCGGCAGCCTTGGCGCGGATGGTATCCTGCCAGCGGTTGAAGTCGCCTTCGCAGAAGGTGGCGTCAAATTCCACGCCCAGCTCGGCGCACAGCTTCTCAGCGGAGTCTTTGTACATCTGGAAGATGGTGGCCGAAGGCAGCAACATCACATACGCTACCTTCTTGCCGGCGACGGGGTTTGCCTTGGTCTCGGCCAGGCTGAACGAAGCCAGGGCGAACACCATGGTGAGCACCAGGAGTACCGATACGATCCTTTTCATAGTTCCCTCCATGCATTCTATTGCTGGGCACCTGCCCGCAGGGTACGGCCCGAGTGGCCGCCAGAAACGATTGCCACGGCATGTGCCGGGCGGTGTTTGTGCGTTGGTCACCTCCTTTGAATGGGTTGGGTCTGCCTTTACAATGAGCGAAACTCGATGTTCCGCAGGTCACCAGGGTCAATGTGCTGAAGCGCCGCCATCTCGGCTTGGGTGGGTGGCGGGGTACGCTGCAGGTTGATGTAGCGGATGGGGAAGCCCGTGTGATTGGCGATGGTCTCTATGTCGGCACCCGGGTGGATGCTGTTCAGTAGCATCTCGCCCTGATACATGGTGAAGTGACACAGCGGCGTCACCAGGTCGGATACATGGCCCCGCGCGGTCAGAAAATCCAAATCTCGAACCAGCGTGCGCTTGTCGTGCTTGGTGCGCCACAGGATGGCGCGGCGGGCGGTGGGTATGAGGACTGCGCTGCCTGCGCCGCCGGGCAGGCGCACCTTGGGCTGCTGCCAATCGCCAATCAGCGAGGCATTCACGCCGCCCCGGCTGTCAAACTGCACGCCGCTGAGAAAAGCCACATCCAGCCCGCCCCGCATGGATAAATCAAACACATCCGCCAGGGAAAAGGCCGCTTGAGCATCCGTCCATAGGTTGCTGCCGGCGCTTGATATGCCATCCTGCCGGGCCATCGTCGGGTCCACCCCGCCGCCGATGTTGAGGTGTACGGCATGGGGGGCGTGCAATCGTTTGGCCAGCAGCATCGCCACCATCGGCAGGTGGGAGGAAACGCCGTGAAACACGGTCTCTCCGTCCCGAATCAGGCGGGCCAGCACCACGGCCATCATGTCACTGGGGCGAATCATCGCGCTGTCCTCCCGCGGTCATTCAGCCAGGCGGTCAGCGCCTCGGCATCCGGCAGCGCCAGGAAGGAGGCAACCTCCTCCTCATCCACCGGGTAGTGGTTCAGGCAGCTGCTGGGCGACGCGCCCCGTGGTTGGTGGACAACGCTGTGTACCAGGAAGTGCGGTATCTGCGGCTTTTGCTCGCTGCGGCGGAAGAACCCTTCGGGCACAATTTCCTCAGCTGTCACCAGCACGCGTCGCGCCGCTTGCGTCATGAGCACATCCTCATACAGGGGGCCATCGATGCGCGCGTTGCCCAATTCGTCCGCCTGCTGCACATGCACAATGGCCCAGTCCGGACGCAGGGCGCGTACCACGGTCAATTCCTCACCGCCAAAGGGGTCGCGCACGGTGGCAAAGTAGGGGTGCGCCTTGCGCAAATCGCTCTCCCGCAGCCCGGCGACCGGCATAAAGGGCAGGCCATAAGCCGAGGCGCGCAGCGCCGAGATGACGGTGTAGCACGCGTGCTCGTTGGACTGAACGCGCCCCTGCTCCACCCCCTTGCGATAATGCGGGCACAGGCCAAAGTGGCTTTCGTAGCTGACAAACCCGGCATCCACGCTGTGTACACAGCCTGCCAAGCAGAGCAGGTCCACATCCATCGCGCCTGCGGTTTTCACCAGCCGCAGCCCGCGCTTTTGCTGCCTGGCCAACTCATACACAGCGGTCATGGGCGCGCGGTTGAGGGTGTTGCCACCCAGGGCAAGCATCGCGCCATCCGGGATGGCCTTCAAGGCGTCCGGCAAACTTGTCAGCTTGCTCATTTGGCAGCGTTGGCGGCGATGTGCACCGCGTCCCACACGCTGGAGAAGGGCGGCGCGTAGGTCAGGTCCACCATGCCCAGTTCGTCCGTGGTCATGCCGGTGTGAATAGCGATGGCGAACATATCCGCCCGCAGCACCGCGCCGCTGCCATAGGGCCCGGCCACATTGGCGCCCAGCAGACGTTTGGTGCCCTGCTCCCAGAGCAGCTGGATGGTCAACTCCTGCCGGCCGGGGTAGTAGGCCGGGTGGTTGAAGACCTTGACGGTGTTGGTGGCATACGCTGTGCCGGTGCGCTTGGCGTCCTGTTCGCTCATGCCGGTGCGTGCCATCTCCAGGCCGCATACCTTGATGGCGGCGGTACCCAGCGCGCCGATGAATTCCTCGCGCTCGCCCGCCATGTTGCCCCCGGCAATGCGCCCGCACTTGTTGGCCACCGTGCCCAGCGGCAGAAAGAAATCCTCCCCCGTGATGCGGTTGTAGACCACCGCGCAATCGCCCGCGGCATACACATCATTAAGCGAGGTGCGCATCTGGCGATCCACCTCAATCGCGCCGTTTCGCGCCATGGTGAGGCCGCTGTCGCGCAGAAAATCCGTTGCCGGCACCACGCCCGCGCACATAATCACCACATCGGCGCCATAAGCGGCGGAACCGGTGTGTACAACCCGCTCATTGCCCCGCGCCTCGATGGCGCTGACTTTTTCACCCAGGCGCAGTTGGACGCCTTCGCGCGCCAGCTCCTGCTCCGATAGTTCCGAAAACGCGGGCTCAAACGGGGTGAGTAGGCGGTCGGCCGCCTCAATCAGCGTGACGGACAGCTTGCGTTCCAACAGCGCTTCGGCCATCTCTACGCCGATGTAGCCGCCGCCCACAATGACGGCGCTGCGTACATTGGGCAGGCTGAGGATTTTCTCCAGCAGCAGCCCGTCTTCCATGGATGTCAGGTAGAACACGCCGGGCAGGTCCGCGCCCGGGATGGGCAGCACCACGCTGTCGCAGCCGACTGCGATCATCAGTTTGTCGTAACTGTCTTCAAACACTTGTCCCTGGTCCAGGTCCCTGATTTGGACCACACGGCGGGAAGCGTCCAGGCCAATGACTTCGTGGCGCAGGAAAGTCCGGATACCCTGCTTCTCAAAATCCTCCCGGCTGCGGGCAATCAGCAAATTAGGGTCATCGTTGACGCCGCCCACATAGTAGGGGATGCCGCACGCGCCGTAGGAAAGGAAACTGCCCCGTTCATAGACATTGATTTGGGCACTCGGCACCGTGCGCTTCAGTTTGGAGGCAGCAGACATGCCGGCCGCGACGCCGCCGATGATGATGGCCTTCATGGTTGCCGCCTCCCTTCATGCTAAATAGATAGATACCTTCAGGGGATTCTGAGAGATTACACCCCGCGCAGCCGGTCGATGACCGCCTGGCGCACGCGCTCGATATCCGCGGGGGATAGGCCGCTGGCACTATTTGCGGCTGGCGGTGCGGAAGGGGTGGATGGCTGATAGGTTTTGATCTCGGGGGTAGCGGTTGCGTTCAGCGGAGAGTGGCCTGCCAGCACATCCTGCACGTTGGAGGGGCGGGGCGCGCACGGCGGCACGCCGCCGGCGTTGATGCCCATGCGGGTTCGGATGTCCAGCAACTCCTGTACCTGATCGCAGCTGAGCACATTGGCCTTGCCGATGACGTTGCCGGTGTACATCAGCACCAGGGCATAATGCTCCATGGATTCCAGGCGGTAGAAGGCCTCAATCAGCGAGGTGCCCCAGCTGACCGCGCCGTGATTGGCCAACAGCAGGGCGTTGTAATCCTTGCAGTAGGGGGCAACAGAATCGGGCAGCGCGGGGGAACCCGGTGTCTCGTAGTGCACACAGGGCACCGTGCCCAGGTTGACCAGCGCCTCGGGGTAGATGGCCTTGTCCAGGCTGATGCCGGCGATGGCAAAGGAGGTGCAGATAGGAGGATGCGCGTGGGTGATGCCGCGAATGGCGGGGTTTTCCTCATAGATACGTAGATGCATCTTGATTTCGGAAGATGGCCCCAAATCGCCCTGATGAATCACCCGGCCATCCAGGTACATCTTCACCAAGATGTCCTCGGTCATAAAGCCCTTGGACACGCCGGTGGGCGTGGCCCAGATGATGTCATCATCCACCTTGCAGGTGATGTTGCCATCGTTGGCCGCCACGAAGTTTTTTTGGTACATCCGGCGACCCACATCCAGTATCATCTGTTTGGCTTCGTAATCTGTAGGATATTCCCGGTTTGCCATCGGACTCTCCTTGCCTGCTACAGTAGATTAAACGACTGAACACGTTGTTTAGTTGTTATTGTTTACATGCTTGATAACCAATATTGAGATTAGG
>CALNAU010000122.1 GCA_937874275.1 uncultured Clostridia bacterium
GCATGGAGGAGCGCAGCTTCCCGGCCGGCACCCACGCGGTGAACCCGCAGCCCGCCGACCTCAACCCGGCGTACGACCCCAACAGCGTGGCGCCCCAGCAGGTGACCGTTGACCAGAACGGCGCCAACCCGGCGGAGATTGTGTTCTACTACCAGCCGCTGCCCATTGCGGACGCGGTGGTGCGCATCTACTACAAGAACGCCGATGGCTCGCAGGATGTGGCCAGCATGGAGGAGCGCAGCTTCCCGGCCGGTACCCACGATGTGAACCCGCAGCCCGCGGACCTCAATCCGGCCTATGACCCCAACAGCGTAACACCCCAGCAGGTGGCCGTTGACCAGAACGGCGCCAACCCGGCGGAGATAGTGTTTTACTATCAGCCGCTGCCGATTTCGGACGCGACGGTGCGCATCTACTACAAGAACGCGGACGGCTCGGAGGATGTGGCCAGCATGGAGGAGCGCAGCTTCCCGGCTGGCACCCACGATGTGAACCCGCAGCCCGCGGACCTCAACCCGGCATATGACCCGAACAGCGTAACACCCCAGCAGGTGACCGTTGATCAGAACGGCGCCAACCCGGCGGAGATAGTGTTTTACTATCAGCCGCTGCCGATTTCGGACGCGACGGTGCGCATCTACTACAAGAACGCGGACGGCTCGGAGGATGTGGCCAGCATGGAGGAGCGCAGCTTCCCGGCTGGCACCCACGATGTGAACCCGCAGCCCGCGGACCTCAACCCGGCATATGACCCGAACAGCGTAACACCCCAGCAGGTGACCGTTGATCAGAACGGCGCCAACCCGGCGGAAATCACGTTTAACTACCAATTGCTGCCGGTGGCCAAGGCGGATGTGCGCGTGCATTACCTGCACGAAAATGACGACGAGCCTGTCGCCCCCGACCAGGTGCTGACCTTCGAGGCGGGCGAACACGACATCACGCCCAACCCCGAGGGATTGGACGACACGTACACGCTGGTCAGCGAGCCCACGGTGCGCGTGACAGTAGACGCCAATGGCGCGACACCGGCGGAGGTCATCTTCCGCTACCGCCAGGAGGTTGTGCCCACCGAGCCCGTGCTGGCGCCGGATGTGGAAATTGAAGTGCTTTACCTCAACCGCGAGGAACAGCCTGTGGCCAGCCCCCAGAAGAAAATCGTGAAGGATGGCACCAACACCGTCAAGGCCGAGCCCACGGACCTGCAGGAGGGCTACTTCCTGCCCGAGGGCACGGACGTGCAGTATGTTATCGTCACCATGAGCGGGGCGGACCCCAGCGTGGTCAAGTTCTACTACGAGAAGGGGGAAACCCCCACCGAAGAGCCGGTGGAGACCCCGCCGCCCTCGCCCAAGGCAGCGGTGGTGCCGGTGTATTACAAGGATCAGTTCGGCAACATCATCGGCAACTACAATGTGAACAGCGTGGAGGGGCAGCCCAACACCATCCATGTGGATGTGAACAACCTCACCGTGCCCAACCCCACGGACTATGTGCTCAACGATGAGGCGCAAAAGACAGTCACTGTGGATGCCCAGGGCATCGCCACGCCGGCCGAGGTGACTTTCCTGTTCACCAACAATAACCCGCCGGTATCGGTCGACCTGCCGGTTCACTACCGGCTGGAGAGCGGCGAGCCCGTGGCCGATTCCACCAAACAGACGCTGACCAAGGTCGGCCCGGTGGACGTCCAGGCGCAGCCGCAGAACCTCATGGAGGGCTATGAACTCTCCTCTGCCCAGGTGCAGCAGGTGACCGTCAACGAAAACGGCACCGCGACGCCCAATGAAGTGATATTCATCTACAAGGCCAAGGCGCCCACCCCGGCACCGGAAGCGACCGAGATTCCCTTTGAGGTCAAGCCGCTGGAGAATG
The DNA here is from genome assembly GCA_937874275.1 of uncultured Clostridia bacterium. Taxonomy (GTDB): domain Bacteria; phylum Bacillota; class Clostridia; order Christensenellales; family Aristaeellaceae; genus UBA1038. The sequence goes on from CALNAU010000122.1 coordinate 1,876, forward strand.
TCTACGGCAGGCCGACGAGCGACCGGATCAATTTCCGCTCCGCCCCCGACAGCGAGGCCAACAATACCGTGGCCACGGTGACCACCAACGATGTGGCACACCTGCTGGGCGAGGTGGTTAACAACAAGAACGAGGTGTGGTACCTGGCCGAAATCAATGACACCCGCGCCTTCATCAAGCAGACGGTGGTCAAGCTAATGACCGAGGAAGAGGTATACAAGCACTTCGGCTGGACGCCTGCGCCGCCGCCGCCCCCCACCCCCAAGCCGGAGGGGATGCCGCTGAACCTGTGGGCCGAGACCAACGACAAGGTGCGCTTCCGCAGCAGCCCCGATACCAAGCCCTCCAACAACATCCTCATCGACCTAAACAAGGCTGAGAAGCTGTGGGTCTATGCCCAAGAGGTCATTGGTGAGGAGGAGCTGTGGTACAAGGGCATGGCCCGCGGCAAAGAGGGCTATGTGATGGCCAAGTTTGTGGACCTGTATACGCAGGAGCAGAGCGATGCCTACCAAGGCACCCTCAGCTCGCCCGCGCCCACACAGTCCCTGCCGCCCACCGAAAAGCCCGTGACCACGTCCGAACCGCCCAAGGTAACCGAGGCGCCGGTAACCCCGGCCCCGGCCACCCCGCAGCCGGTCACGCAGTCGCCGGTGCCGCCAATCTACGTCGGCTACGCCGTGACGACCCAGCAGACAGCCCTGCGCACCGGCGCGGACACCAAGGATGAGAGCATCCTGGCTACGCTGCCGCAGGAGACATTGGTGATGGCCCTGGGCCAGACCCATGTATCCGGCATCACCTGGCACAATGTGGATGTGTACGGCACCGGCCAGTCCGGCTTTGTGCCCGACAGCGCCCTGCGCCGCATCAACGCACAGGAGGCCGACTATTATAAGCGGCGCCTGCAGCCCACTGCCACCGTGGCGCCGCCGCCCACCCGCGTGCCCGACCAGGTATCCGGCTACGCGATCACCCTGGGCGACAATGTGCCCATGCGCAACTATGTGGACCCCAATGCCCAAATCAGCCGTGTGCTGCCGGCCAACACCATCGTATCGGTGCGCGGGCAGGAGTACGCCATGGGCGAAACCTGGCACCTGGTACAGTCCGGGGCCAACTACGGCTTCATCCGCGCCGACCAGCTGCGCATGCTCAACAACTTGGAAAGCCAGGCCTATATCGAGAGCCTGCGCCAGCCCACCCCCACCCCCATGGCTACACTGGCCCCCATGACGCAAAACAGCTTGAGCAGCTACGGTTATGTCAACGCGGACAAGGTGCGCCTGCGCAAGACGCCCAGCACCAGCGCCGTCACCCTCAAGATGATGGACAAAAACGCCTTCGCCCTCGTGCTGTCTTCCAGCCAGGAGTCGGATGGCGTATGGTACCACATCAACCAGGGAGGCACGGAGGGCTACATCATGGGCAGCTACTTCACGGTGCTCCCCATCAACCAGCTGACGCAGTTCCTGCAGAGCCCGGCCTACCAGA
>CALNAU010000123.1 GCA_937874275.1 uncultured Clostridia bacterium
TGATGCGCCGGGAGCCAAACTCGCCGCCAATGATCCGCATGGCGGCTACACCAGGTTGCGCGGCTGTTGAAGGCGCGCCCGTTCTTTCTTTTGCTTGCGCACGCGCCTGCGGGTATCGGTATGGATGGCCCCATGCACCCCTGCCCGCAGGCGAGGTCCCTGCAAATATCCAAGGGCATAACCCAGCGGCATCAGGCATACCAGCAAGGGGCTTAGCCTTTCAACCCACAGCAGCGCCGCGCTGGAGTCGGTACCCACGATATTGATGTAGGGAAACAGCAGCAGCCGCACGATGATGCGCAGAACCCCTTCCAGGCCAATGCCTTGATGCTGGTGATAGTATTGCAAAGCCAAGCCAACGTCCGCACGCCGCTCAAACCCTTCCACCCAACCGGGCAAACCACCCAGCTGGTAGTGCTGCTCGGTGGCGATGAAGGCAAACACAAGGCTCACCAGGATGAGGGGCAACGTACCCATCAGCGCCGTAAAAAAGCCTTTCAAAGGATGATAACAACGGTTGCGGTCAGCCTGCGATACCTCGCTGCCGGCCTGCTGACGTGTCAAGGCGATTTCCGCAAACGCGACATCATCCATGCCGACCTTGGCCCCATCGTTGTACAGCAAGGCGCCACAGGCCAGAATAACCGTCAGGTTGGCCATCGTGCGCAGAATGACCGAGTCAAACAGCAATACCTGGCCAATAAACAGGTAAACAAACATGAACACCAGCAGATATACCAGGATGCGAAGCCCCCGCTTGGCCGCAAGCCCGCTGTGCCAGTTGCCCCGCAGGTATGGCTTATAAACAAGTGATGGTTTTTGTTTGCCTGTCTTTGGCTTGGCCTGCATGCTTACTCCTCTTCGTCAGAGATATACGACTGGGGAATGCGAGCCCCCGGGGACAACAGAATGTCATAGGTCACCGTGCCGATGGTGCGGGCGAGCTCGTTGGCGCCAATAAAAGCGCCATCCTGCTCACCGATCAACACCGCTTCGTCCCCTGGTTTGACGCCGGGCACGTGGCTTATATCCACCATAAACTGATCCATGCAGATGCGGCCTATGATGGGGCATGATACCCCACGCACCAGCACGCGCCCCTTGTTGGACAGCGCGCGGGGATAGCCATCCCCGTAACCAACCGCCACCGTGGCCACCTGCGTCTCCCGCTCGGCGGTGAAGATGCAGCCGTAGCTCACGCTCTCACCGGCTTGAATGGTCTTGACGAAGGTGATTTCAGCCGCGATGCGGATGCAGGGCTTGAAGGCAACGGGGCTGCCATCGGGCGGATAGCCATACAGCCCGGTGCCCAGGCGCACCATGTCAAAATGCGCGTCCGGCCGGAACAGCGCCGCCCCTGTGGCTGCCGCGTGAATTAGCAGGCCTTCGGGCAGTAACTTGAGCAGCTCGCGAAAGCGTGCCAGCTGAAAATCCGTATACTCTCGGGCGGGGGTATCGGCATCGGCGAAGTGGGTGAACACGCCGGTCACCTGCACCATAGGTGCCAGCTTGAGCGCATCCAGAATCGCCTGCACTTCCTCCTTGGTGCGCGCACCGATGCGATTCATGCCCGTATCCAGCTTGATATGGGCGTTGATGGGCTTGCCCGCCTGCTCTGCCGCGCGCTGGGCCAGCTGCACGCTGTTCACGTCGGGCAGGGGCACCGTCAAGTCATGGCGCGCGGCGGCCTCCATGCCATCCCAGTTGAGGGCGCCGAAGACCAGAATGGGCGTGGTCACACCACCCTCGCGCACGGTCATGCCTTCCTCCACCAAGGCGACACCCAGCCAGTCGACCCCCTCGCGCTGGGCTGCCTGGCTGCATGGCACAATGCCGTGGCCATAGGCATCCGCTTTGACCACCAACAGCACCTTCACCTTGGGGCCAACATGGTCACGCAGCCGGCGGATATTCTCTCTGAGGTTGGGCAGCGATACCACGCTGCTCGTTTTGCGCAACAGCGGCATATGACTCATTCTATTTCACCACCAAATTCAACAATCTACCGGGCACATAGATGGTCTTGACCACCTTGTGTTCGCCTACCAATTGACGCACCGCCAGGGTATCGGGCAGTGTGCGCTCGCCCTCCAGCTTATCAAGGGCGCTGGGCACCATCAGCTTGCCGCGCACCTTGCCGTTGATTTGTACCGCGATCTCCACCTGATCGTCCACCAACTTGTTCTCATCGTACTGCGGCCAAGGGTGGTTCCACAGCGGTTCCCCGTACCCCATTTGCTGCCAGATTTCCTCGCAGATGTGGGGCGACACAGGGCTAAGCAACAGCAACAGCGCCTTGAACTCATCATGGGTGATGCTGCCCTTGGCCGTATAATCGTTCACCAGCGTCATCAGGGCGGCAATGGCGGTGTTGAACTTCATGCGCTCATAGTCTTCCGACACCTTTTTGATGGTGCTGTTGACATTGACCGCCAAGTCATCGCTAAGTCCCCTCGCCTGCTTGTCCACCGACTCCTGCAGGCGCCATACACGATCCAGGAAGCGGCGGCAGCCGCGGGCACCATTGGTGTTCCACGGAATCGCCTGATCGAACGCGCCCATAAACATTTCGTACATGCGGAAGGCGTCCGCGCCGATTTCGTCAATCATGTCATCGGGGTTGATGACATTGCCGCGCGACTTGCTCATCTTTTCGCCGTTTTCGCCGAGTATCATGCCGTGGCTGGTGCGCTTCTGATAGGGTTCGGGCGCCTTTACCTGGCCGATATCGTGCAGGAACAGGTGCCAGAAACGGCTGTACAGCAGGTGCAGCGTGGTATGCTCCATGCCGCCGTTGTACCAATCCACCGGCATCCAGTAGTCCAACGCCTGCTGGGAGGCAAATGCCTCATTGTTGTGCGGGTCACAGTAGCGCAGGAAATACCAGCTGCTCCCCGCCCACTGGGGCATGGTATCGGTCTCTCGCTTGGCCGGGGCGCCGCACGTGGGACAAGGCACATTGACCCAATCGGTGATAGCAGCCAGCGGGCTTTCGCCGGAATCGGTGGTTTGATAGTTTTCCACCTCTGGCAGCAGCAGGGGCAAATCGCTTTCCTTCAGCGGCACAGTGCCGCAATGCGGGCAATGAATAATCGGAATCGGTTCGCCCCAGTAGCGCTGGCGGCTGAACACCCAGTCGCGCAGCTTGTAGTTTACCTTGCGCTCGCCCAGGCCCTTTTCCTCCAGCCACTTGGTCATCGTCTCCTTGGCTTCCTTGACCGGCAGGCCATTGAGGAATCCGGAGTTGACCAAAACGCCCTCTTCGATATCGGTATGGGCGGCTTCGTCGATGTTGCCGCCTGCCACCACCTCAACAATGGGCAGGTCGAAGGTGCGGGCAAATTCCCAGTCCCTGGTATCGTGACCGGGCACAGCCATGATGGCGCCGGTGCCGTAGGTCATCAGCACATAGTCGGATATCCAGATGAGGATGGGCTGCCCGGTAACGGGGTTGATAGCCCGTACCCCTTCAATGGCCACACCGGTCTTCTGGTGCACCAGTTCGGTCCGTTCAAAATCGCTCTTCTTGGCGGCATCCGCGCGGTAGGCCATCAGCTGTTCCAGGTTGCCGATGCGGTCCTTCATTTGGTCAAGCAAGGGGTGCTCGGGCGATATGACCATATAGGTCGCCCCAAACAGCGTGTCTGGCCGGGTGGTGAATACGCGCAGCTTGGTATCGCTGCCTTCGATGGCAAAATCCACCTCGGCCCCTTCGCTGCGGCCAATCCAGTTGCGCTGCTGGGCCTTCACGCGGTCAATAAAGTCCACCGTATCCAGGCCGTCCAGCAATTTCTGCGCATACTGGGTGATGCGCAGCATCCACTGATTCTTGACCTTGCGCACCACCTCGCTGCCGCAGCGCTCGCATACGCCGTCCACCACCTCTTCGTTGGCCAGGCCAACCTTGCAGCTGGTGCACCAGTTGATGGGCATCTCGGCCTTATAGGCCAGGCCGTGCTCGTACAGCTTGAGGAAAATCCACTGTGTCCAGCGGTAGTAGTTGGGGTCGGTGGTATCCACCTCGCGGCTGTAGTCAAAGCTGAAGCCAATGCGCTTGAGCTGGCGGCGGAAGTGGTCGATATTTTCGCGCGTTACCTTGGCCGGGTGCACATGGTGCTGGATGGCATAATTCTCCGTAGGCAGGCCAAAGGCGTCCCACCCGATGGGATACAGCACGTTGTACCCCTCCATGCGGCGCTTGCGGGCAATGATATCCAGTGCCGTGTTGCTGCGCGGGTGACCCACATGCAGGCCAGCCCCGGAGGGGTAGGGAAACTCGATCAGGCAGTAATACTTGGGCTTGGCGTAATCGCTCTTGGCCTCAAAAGCGTGCGACTCCTCCCAGATTTTCTGCCACTTTTTCTCGATAACATCCGGCTGATAGGGCTGTGCGTACATTGCATTTCCTCCTCTGACAAACACGAAGAAGTATAGCCAGTCAGGCGCTTTTTGTAAAGGCGCAATCCATTGACACACAAAACATCCGGGACTATACTTGAACGCATGGGCAAGCATTTGCTTCGTCCGTCCTGCGGATGGGCAGGGAGCTTGCCTTCATCGTAACCATCAGGAACGCAAGTTTGCATGCATATCAATCGAATTTGATGTAGTAATAGGGGGATGAATCATGAACATACTGGTAACCGGCGGTGCTGGCTATATCGGCTCCCATACTTGCCTGCAGCTGCTTCGCGCAGGGCACGAGATTGTGGTGGTAGACAACCTCATCAACGCCAACGAGGAGGCCGTTCGCCGGGTGCAGAAGCTGGCCGGAAAAAGCTTCCCCTTCTACCAGTTTGATTTGTGTGACGGCAACCGGCTGGACGAAGTATTCACTCATCATACCTTTGATGGGGTGATTCACTTTGCGGGCCTCAAGGCGGTAGGCGAGTCGGTCAGCATTCCCCTGCGCTACTACGGCAACAACCTCAACAGCACCATTACCCTGTGCCGCGTGATGGCGCGCCACAACGTCAAACGGCTCATCTTTTCCTCCTCGGCTACGGTGTATCAACCCGGTTCCCCCATGCCGGTGAACGAGGATGCGGCGCTGGGCTGCACCAACCCCTACGGCTGGACCAAATTCATGTGTGAGCAAATTTTGCGCGATATCGCCGCGGCCGACCCCACATGGTCGGTGGTGCTGCTGCGTTACTTCAACCCCATTGGCGCGGACGAATCCGGCCTCATCGGGGAGGATCCCTCCGGCATCCCCAATAACCTGATGCCCTACATCACCCAGACGGCGCTGGGCAGGCTGGAAAAGTTTAGCGTGTTCGGCGATGATTATGACACCCCCGACGGCACCGGCGTGCGCGACTATATCCACGTGGTGGATTTGGCGCAGGGGCACATGGATGCCCTGGCATATGCCACGCAGCACACGGGCAGCGTCGCCATCAACCTGGGCACGGGCGTGGGCTACAGCGTGTTGGATATTGTGCGCGCCTTTGAGAAGGTGAACGATGTTAAGGTTCCTTATCAAATCGCCCCCCGCCGCCCGGGTGATGTGGCAACCGTGTACGCCGATCCACGAAAGGCCAAGCAGCTGCTGAACTGGCAGGCCGAGAAAAACCTGGAGGATATGTGCCGCGACTCTTGGCGCTGGCAGAGTATGAACCCCAAGGGCTTCGCGGAAGCGTAAAACAATCATCATCAAACAGGCCACCCGATAAACGTCGGATGGCCTGTTTGCGTTTTGAGGCGCTATTAGCTTACCTTTTCCGGTGATATCTCCACCGTGACCGCCTTCGCGTCACGGCACTGCTCCAGCATTTTTTCGTTCAACGGGGCCACAGCCATCTCCCCCGGGGTGAGAATCATGTGCTTCTTGCAGGACAACACCTTGTCATCGGCCCGCACCACCAGGTATTGGTTGCGGAACACGTCCACGGGTCGGAACATCAAATCGATGGTGAAATCCACCGGGGCATCCGGCAGAATGATGCGCTGGGGCACCGTACCCCGCACGCCCGCGCCATCCTGCACAGGCAGCGAGCGGCCCTGCCAGGCCTTGCCCTGCACATAGGCCGCCGCCGCGCGCCCTGCGACAGACGCCTCGTTTGACACATGGTCCACCAGGTCGTGCACATGCAGCACATTGCCGCAGGCAAAGATGCCAGGCACGCTGGTTTGCAGGGTGTTATCCACCACAGCGCCCGATGTGGTGCCGCTCAATTCAACGCCAGCGCCCTGGGACAGCTCGTTCTCGGGAATCAAGCCGACCGACAGCAGCAGCGTGTCACAGTCGAACTCCTGCTCGGTGCCCGGAATGGGCTTGCGGTTTTCATCCACCTGGGACACCGTGACGCCTGTCAGCCGCTCGCGGCCATGGATATCCGTCACTGTATGGCCAAGCAGCAGCGGGATATCATAATCCTGAAGGCATTGCACAATGTTGCGGTTGAGGCCGCTGGAATAGGGCATCAATTCCACACAGGCCAGCACCTTGGCGCCCTGCAGCTTCATGCGGCGCGCCATGATGAGGCCAATGTCGCCCGACCCCAGAATAACCACCCGGCGGCCGGGCATATAGCCCTCCAGGTTGACATAGCGCTGCGCCGTGCCCGCACTGAAAATGCCCGAGCATCGTGTGCCTGGGATGGCCAGCGCACCGCGGGAACGCTCCCTGCAGCCCATGGCCAGTATCACAGCACCGGCCTCATACACGTGCAGCCCTTCCTGCTGGCTGATGGCGGTTACATGACGGTCGGCACTGACCTCCAGCACCGTCACACCGGTACGGATATCAATGCCCAGCTCGGCCGCGCGGTCGATGTCGCGCTGGGCATACTCCGGCCCGGTCAATTCCACCTTGAAGCGGTGCAGGCCAAAGCCGTTATGGATGCATTGGCGCAGGATGCCTCCCTGAAAATCCTCACGCTCCAGCACCACGATGCGCTCGATGCCGGCCTCCCTCGCCGATATGGCGGCGGCCAAACCGGCCGGGCCGGCCCCCACCACCAGAATATCCACCTGTATGCGCTCATTCGCCATGGCTGTCATCCTCCGTGCCCATGCTGTCCAGGGTGCCTGCCAACAGCCAACTGTCGCCGCCAAACTTGGTGACCTCATCGGGCCGCATACCCAACTCCTCACAGAGTATCTGCACCACCCGCGGGCTGCAAAAGCCCCCCTGGCAGCGCCCCATGCCAGCCCTGGTGCGGCGCTTGACCCCGTCCAGCGTGCGCGCACCGACCGGCTGGCGGATGGCCTGGCGCACCTCGGCCTCGGTCACGGTTTCGCACCGGCAGACGATGCGGCCATACTCCGGCTCCTGCTGGTAGGCGGCCTCCCGCTCCTGCGGGCTCATATGGCTGAACGCCTTTGGCATGGGCGGTGGTTCCCGCAGATACCGCTTCTTTGGCAGTTGCAGCGAATAGGCGACCCAGATGCCCAATTCCTCGCCAATGGCGGGGGCAGCGGTCAGGCCGGGGCTTTCGATGCCGATGGCTTCAAAAGCGCCGTCCGCGGCCCCTTCCACCGCGCCGATGATGAAATCGCCGCCAACCTCATGCGCACGAACGCCCGAGAAGTTGGTAATCACGCTGCGGATGTTGATATCAGGCCATGTCAGCGCGGCCTTGCTCAACACATCGGACAGGCCAAGCCCGGTGGTGACGGTATCGCCCCCGTCCTCAATGTCCTCCGCCGTGGGGCCAATCAGCAGGTTGCCGTGGGTGGTGGGGCTGATGAGCACGCCCTTGCCCATCTTGGTGGGCACCTGAAACAGCGTCATGCCAAAGGGCAGGTGCTCATCCCGGTCCAGCAGGTAATACTGCCCGCGGCGCGGGATGATGCGCACGGGTCTGGTGGAAATCATGTTATGCAGTACGCCGCCATAGACACCCGCACAGTTGACGAACGCGCGCGTCTTCATCGGGCCTTTGTTGGTATGCAGAATCCAGGCGTCATCCGCCCGCTCAATACCGGTGACCTCAGTCTCCAGCTGAAACTCAACCCCGCCATATGCTGCCGCGTTGGCCAGTGCGTGGGTCAGCTCGTAGGGGCTGACCAGCCCGGAGGTAGGCACATGCAGCGCGCACACCACAGCGGGGTTTACATTGGGCTCCAGCCGCAGCACCTCATCGCGCTCAATCAGACGACAGCCGGCCACGCCATTGACGAGCGACTGGGCCTCCAGCGCTTCAATGGCGGCGCGGTCTGCTTCGTCAAAGGCAAGCACCAGCGCGCCGGGCTGGCCATAGGGCAGCCCCAGCGTGCGGCATAGCTGCGGATACATCGCGGCCCCCTTGACGTTGAGCCGCGCCTTTTCGCTGCCGGGGGCAGCGTCATAGCCGGCGTGCACAATGCCGCTGTTTGCCTTGCTGGCCCCTTCCGACACGTCTGCGGCCTTGTCCAGCACAGCCACCTTGCCCTCGTATTGCGCGATTTGCCGTGCCACGGCACAGCCGATAACGCCCGCGCCGATAATCAAAACATCGTACATGCAAACGCCCCTTGTTTCCTTGATAAATTGCCTTACGCAGTATAGCACGAACACCCCATACCGTCCAACAGCATCCATTCGAAATGTTTACAACATTTGTTTCGAAATATGCTTGCAATTTTAATATTTTTGTAATATATTGTTATCGCTATCAGAATTCCATTTATCTGTGTACGCAAAGCTACAGGAGGTTCCATCATGCGCAATCACATGTATATCAAAAGACGCCTATTGGCCTTTATCGCCCTGGCGATTCTGATGATGTCACTGGCGGGCGGGGCCATGGCTGCCGCTCTGACCGGCACCGTCAATGCCGATAAGGTTTTCTTTCGCATGCAGCCCAATACCGACAGCGAGTTTTACGCGCGGCTGGGCAAGGGGGCGAAGGTTGCCCTGGTCACCACCAAGGGTGATTTTTATCAGGTGCGATATGACGGCAAACTTGGCTATGTGATGAAGAAGTTCGTCACCGTCTCCAAGGCCACGCTCAATAAAATGGAACAAGCCACGCAGGCCAAGAGCACCAGCAAATACGCCAACACCTCCAGCATCAAGGCGTTGGGCGACCCGCCCAAGATGCTCAAGATGGGCGCCCGCGGTGTGGATGTGGAGAAACTGCAGCGTGCCTTGCAGCTCAAGCGCGCCTATAAGGGCGTGGTGGATGGCGCCTTTGGCAACCAGACCAAGGAAGCCCTGCTCACCTACCAGCGCGCCAACGGGCTGAAAGCCACCGGTGAAGCGGACTACAACACCATCAAGAAGTTGTTTGGAAAAGTTTCCGAAACCAGCGCTGCCAATGACCCCCAGATGAACGGCATCAAATCCATCTCTGACATCAAGGTGCCCAACACCACCCGCAAGGGCTCGCGCGGCCAACATGTGAAAGCTCTGCAGCAGGCTTTGAAGTTGAAGGGCTATTACAAGGCTGCCATCGACTCCAGCTATGGCGACAAGACCGTGGAAGCCGTCATGGCCTTCCAGAAGCGCACCGGGTTACAGGCTGACGGCGTGGCCGGCAACGGCACCATCCGCAAGCTGTTCGGCAAGGATGCCGCCAACCACACCATCAAGGCAGAGCGGCTCAATTGGTTTGATGCCCCCAACACCATCCCCAAGGGCGCTATTTTCTCGGTGAAGGATGTGTCTACCGGCCGTGTGTTTACCGCCAAGCGATGGAGCGGCGCCAACCACCTGGATGCTGAGCCCCTGACAAGCAAAGACAGCAGCGCCATCAAAGCCATCTTTGGCGGTGACTGGTCCTGGGCTAGGCGCTCCATTCTGGTCAAGTACAACGGTCACGTGTATGCCGCCTCCATGAATGGTATGCCGCACGGCACCACCACGGTGGATAACAACGGCTTCTCCGGCCATTTCTGTGTGCACTTTTACAACAGCAAAACCCACGACACAAACCGCGTAGACGCCACGCATCAAAACGCCGTGGCCCGTGCCATGAATGCCGACTGGTAACAAATGCTGACCTTGCCGCCGAAAGGCGGCTTTTTTTATGCAAAAACGGTTGACAAAGCTACAACCATCGTTTAGCATGATGCCACATGACAGAAAGGAGCGCGCGCAGATGATCAGGATTCGTTCAATGGTTGATAACACCCAGTCCCTGCGCGGCCGCACCCCGGCTTCATAGGCTACACGCCCTTGCTTGCCCTGATGCCTTCCGCGTACAACAAGGAAGGCTTTTTATTGCCTTGGTAGGAGAAGTTGCATTTATGACGGGATCTCGATTGCTGAAAACTTTGCTTCGTCAAAACGCTGTGTACTATATCCTGGCGTTCATATTCACCATCTTCCGTACGCTGACGCAGTTTGCCACACCGGCCATACTGGCTGAACTGATAGACCACCACCTGGGTGACGCGCCATCCCGCTTTCCCCCGCTGCTCAACCGCGCATTTGACGCGGTATTCGGCGCCGGTTTCCTGGGACAGAACCTGTGGATGTTCGGCGTGATGATTGTACTGATATCCGTCATATCGGGTGTGGCCTTTTACTTCCGCGGCACGCTGACCACCAAGGGCAGCCAGAACGCAGCCCGCTACCTGCGCAACCGCATGTATGACCATATTCAGCACCTGCCCTTTGACTACCATGTGAAGGTGGAGACAGGCGACCTGCTGCAGCGCTGCACATCCGACATCGATACCATCCGCCGCTTCCTGAGCGATCAGGTGGTGTCGCTGATGTACTCGATTCTGATGGTCGTCATTGCGCTGGCGCTGATGCTGCCCATCAACGCGGGCATCACGCTGATGAGCCTGAGCATTACGCCGGCCATCTTTCTATTCTCGATGTATTTCTTCCGCCTGGTGTCACAATCCTTCCGCCGCTCGGACGAGGCGGAGGCCGTGATGAGCACTGTGTTGCAGGAAAACCTGACCGGTGTGCGCGTGGTGCGTGCCTTCGGCCAGGCGCAAAGTGAAATTGAAAAGTTTGAAGCCGCCAGCGCTGAACACCGCAAGCGCGGCTTCAAGGTGGCGCGGGTGGAGGCGGTATACTGGGGCCTGAGCGGCTCGCTGGGCAACCTGCAAATCGTGATTTCCCTGCTGGTCACCATCCTGGCGGCGCTGCGCGGCACCATCACCATTGGCGACATGGTGCTGATGACCAGCTATACCAGCCTGCTGATGTGGCCTATCCGACAGTTGGGCCGTGTGTTGACCGATTCCGGCAAGACGCGCGTCGCCCTCAACCGCCTGGTGGAGGTGCTCAACGCGCAGACCGAGCCCGCGGAGCCGGATGCCCTCAAGCCGCCGCTGAACGGTGATATTGTATTTGACGGCGTGACCTTCGCCTACGACAAAAGCCGGCCGGTGCTGCAGGACGTCAGCTTCAGCGTGCAGCCGGGGCAAACGGTGGCCATCCTGGGCCCCACGGGTTCGGGTAAAAGTAGCCTGGTGCACTTGCTGCAAAGGCTCTACACCCCACAGGAAGGGCAGATTCGCATCGGCGGTGTGCCGCTTGAGCAAATTGACCGCACCTACCTGCGTCAGCGCGTTGGCTTGGTGCTGCAGGACAGTTTCCTCTACAGCAAGACCATCCGCGAAAACATCGCCATCACCGCCCCCGATATGGAGCAGCCGCGCATCGACCGAGCCGCCCAGACCGCCAACGCATTGGACTTCATCCAGAAAAGCGAGAAGGGCTACGACACCATCGTGGGCGAACGCGGCGTCACCCTGTCGGGCGGCCAGAAACAGCGTGTTGCCATCGCGCGTACCCTGCTGAAGGATAACGACATTCTTATCTTCGATGACTCCCTGTCTGCGGTGGATACCAAGACGGACGCGCAAATCCGCGATGCGCTACTTTCCGGCGAACACCAGGTGACCACCTTCATCATCAGCCACCGCATCAGCACGCTGAGCCGGGCCGATTTGATTGTGGTGCTGGAGGATGGCCGCATCACCGATATGGGCCGCCATGAGGAGCTGATCGCGCGACCCGGTCTATACAAGCGCATTTACGACATACAAAGTGGGGACGGCCTGGCGCCGTCCAGCCAAGAGGAGGTGATGGCCTGATGCAGTACGAACTTGAACAACAGGAGGCGCCGCGCAGGCTGAGCCTCAGCCTGTGGAAGCGTGTATTGCGGCTGGCCCGCCCGCACTGGGGCAAAATCGGCCAGTGCATGGTCATGATGATACTGCTGGGCGTGCTGGAAGCCGTCCAGCCGCTGCTGACCCGCTATGCCATTGATGAAATCGTGGTCAAAGGCAACACGAGCAACCTGGGCTGGTTTATCGCCCTGTGCCTGCTGTTGATGGTGGTGCTGGATTTCGCCGCCGCATATGGCTTCCTGTATCTGGCCGGGCACATTGAGTGGCACGTAAACTACGATATCCGCACGCGCGGCTTCAGAAAGCTGCAGGAGCTGCCCTTCTCCTACTATGACCGCATGCCGGTGGGCAACCTGCTCACCCGCCTGACCAGCGATACCGCCCAGATTGGCGAGGCGCTGGGCTGGGGGATGCTGGATTTTGTATGGGCATCCTTCTATCTGCTGGCAAGCTTTGTATCGATGTTCCTCATCAACTGGCAGTTGGCCCTGATTGTGCTGGCTTCCATCCCCGTGCTGCTGGCCATCGCCTTCTTCTTTGAGAAGCGTATGATTGCCAATCACCGCAAAATCCGCCGCGTCAACAGCCAGATTACCGCCGCCTTCAACGAGGGCATCATGGGCGCCAAGACCAGCAAAACATTGGTGCGGGAGCACATGAACAACCAGGAACTGCACGTGCTGACCAACGACATTCGCCGGCGCAGCATCCATGCCTCGGTGCTGTCCTCACTGTTCTTCCCCCTGGTCACCTTTGTGGCCTCCATCGTCACCGCATTGGTACTTACGCGCGGCGTGGGTGTGGCCATCAGCGGGGCGATGAGCCTGGGCTCATTGGCTGCCTTCATCGGGTATGTGGTGGAGTTCTTCCACCCCATTGAAAATATCGCGGGCACGTTCACCGAGTTTCAGCGCCGCCAGGCAGCCGCCGAGCGCGTGCTGACGCTGCTGGACACCCAGCCGGATATTCAGGACACACCGGAAGTGGAAGCACAGTTTGGCGACAACTTCCACCCTAAGAAAGAGAATTGGCCCGCCATCAATGGCGATATCGATTTCATCGACGTGGGCTTTAGGTACAAGGACGGCGAGGAGGTGCTCAAGCGGTTCGACCTGCATGTGCAGGCCGGACAGACCATCGCCCTGGTGGGCGCTACCGGCGCCGGCAAGAGCACCATCGTCAACCTCATCTGCCGCTTCTACGAGCCAACGCAGGGCAGCATCCTCATCGATGGGGTGGATTACCGCGAGCGCAGCCAGCTGTGGCTGCAATCCAACCTGGGGTATGTGCTTCAGGAGCCGCACCTGTTCAGCGGCACCATTGCCGATAACATCCGCTACGCCGCCAAGGACGCGACCGATGAGCAGGTGCGCCGCGCCGCGCAGCTGGTCAACGCCGAAGGCTTCATCCTAAAGCTGGAGAAGGGCTATGACACGCAGGTTGGTGAGGGCGGCAGCCGCCTGTCCACCGGCGAAAAACAGCTCATCTCTTTCGCCCGCGCCATCATCCACGACCCGCGTATCTTTGTGCTGGACGAGGCCACCTCGTCGGTGGATACAGAGACCGAGATGATGATACAGCACGCCATCGAACGCACACTGGCCGGGCGCACCAGCTTTATCATTGCCCACCGGCTGTCCACCATCCGCAATTCGGATCGCATTCTGGTGATTGACGATGGGCAGATTACTGAATCCGGCACCCACAATGAGCTGATTGCCGCCCGCGGACAGTATTATCAGCTGTACACCACCCAGTTCCGTGAAGAGCGTTCGATGGACGCGCTGGGCAGCCGAAAAGCACAGGCCACAGCCCCCTAAACTTCCTTGAATTCATCCCCCCTTCATGCTACACTTGATGGCATGCAAGGGGGGAAATCCATGTCAACCTGCGCCTGGGAAGGTTTTTTTTCAAGCGCGCAGCGCAAGCGCTGGCAAGAAGCGATTCCGCATCGCTTCAGTTGCCGCAGTTTCAGCGCACCGGCTGACATGACGCAAAAAAGTGCATTGGACTACACCGCTGCGCGCGCCGGTCTGCCGGGCGTGCGGCTTGTGTTATCCGAGTGCGATTGCAACCGCCTCTTCTTCCCCATTCCCTTCGTGCCGCGCATCGAATACGCGGCCCAATATGCGGCCGTCATCATTGACCCTGCGGTGCAGCATGCGGCGCTGCACGCGGGCATCACCGGTCAGGCTTTGGTGCTGGAGATGACCAGCCTGGGCCTGGGCAGCTGCTGGGTATCCGGCAACTTCCGCCGCTCGGCTGTCGACATCCCCCTGGTTGGGCGTGAAAAGGTAGTAGCTGTAATCCCCTTTGGACATCCCGCCCCGCAGAGCGCTGGGGACAGAAAGCGCAAACCCCTGAAGGAGCTTTGCCTGGATGACCCGGCGGAATGGCCAAACTGGGCATTTCAGGCAGCGGAAGCCGCGCGCCAGGCCCCGTCGGCCATCAACGCGCAGCCCTGGCGTTTCTCCTATTCAGGCAACACCATGCGCTTGAGCGGCCGCGGCTTTGGCGGCATCAACTACGGCATTGCCGTGCTGCACATGCTGTGCGCTTTGAACGACCTGCCGCACCAATGGCGCTGGAGCGGGGATGGCAAAGGCCTGCTCATTAATATGAAGGAAGAACATGACGTTATTTGACTATAACAACACCGCCAACCAGCCGTTGGCGGACAGGATGCGTCCACGCACGCTGGATGAGTTCATCGGCCAGAAGCACATTGTTGGGCCGGGCAAGCTGCTGCGCCGCGCCATCCTGGCGGACAAGCTGACCAGCAGCATCTTCTACGGCCCGCCCGGCTGCGGCAAAACGTCGCTTGCCTATGTCATCGCGCAGATGACCAAGGCCGCCTTTGTGCGCATGAACGCCGTTACCTCCGGCGTGGCCGAGGTGCGCGAGGTGCTCAAGGAAGCCGATGACCGCCGAAAGATGTACGGCAAAGCCACCTATCTGCTGCTGGACGAATGCCATCGCTGGAACAAGGCCCAATCCGACAGCATATTGCCTGCCATTGAAGAAGGGCTGATTCGTTTCATCGGCTCCACCACCGAAAACCCCATGATTGCCATGACGCCCGCCATTGTGAGCCGCTGTCGTCTATTTGCCTTTGAGCCGCTGGGCGACAAAGATGTGCAAACGGCGCTGGAGCGCGCCATTGCCGACGAGCAACATGGTGTAGGCCAGATGAACGTGCGGGTGGACGAGGACGCGTTGCGTCACTGGGTACAATCCTCCGGTGGGGATATCCGCATGGCCCTCAACGCGCTGGAACTGGCCACGCTAAGCACCCCCACCCAAGGCGGCGAGATACACATCACGCTGGCCATCGCGGAGGACAGCATACAAAAGCCCGTCATCAAAGTGGATGACTCGCTGTACTATGATATGCTGTCCGCTTTTTGCAAATCGCTTCGCGGGTCGGATGCAGACGCGGCGCTACTATGGTTCTCCAGGCTGTTGTACGCGGGGGCTGACCCTCGGCTGATTGCCCGCAGGCTGATTGCCCACGCCAG
This sequence comes from uncultured Clostridia bacterium, assembly GCA_937874275.1. GTDB lineage: Bacteria > Bacillota > Clostridia > Christensenellales > Aristaeellaceae > UBA1038. The sequence goes on from CALNAU010000123.1 coordinate 15,543, forward strand.
CGAGGATGTGGGCATGGCCAACCCTGATGCCATGGTGCAGGCCGTGACCGCCACCCAGGCGCTGGAGTTTGTCGGCATGCCGGAGGCGCGCCTTTCCCTCACCCAGGCCATCATCGCCATCTGCGAAAGCCCAAAGAGCAACAGCGTGGTGGAGGCCATGGTGCAGGCCAAGGCCGATGCCGAGCGGGGCAACCTGGGCGCGGTACCCGAGCACCTGCGCGACGGGCACTACGCAGGGCATCAGCGCATCAACGATACCTCGGGCTACCTGTACCCGCACGACTTCCCCGGTCACTGGGTGGAGCAAAACTATATGCCCCAAGGGTTTGAGGACACGGTGTACTACCGTCCGGGCAGCCTTGGGTTTGAAGGCAATATCCGCAAAAAGAAGGACAAACATGGACAGAAGTGAGGACATCCTGCAATATTTGCGGCGTTTGAACATCCCCTATGTGCTCTACGAGCACGAACCCAAGGAAACCATCGAAGCCTGCCAGCATATCGAAGGGGTGGATTGGACACAGGCCGCCATGTGCAAGAATGTGTTTCTAACCAACCGGCAGGAGACAGCGTTCTACCTGGTGCTGTTGCGGCACGACCGGGCTTTCCGCACGGCGGTGGTCAGTAAACTGCTGGGGGTGTCGAGGCTCAGTTTCGCAAAAAGCGAACTGCTGCCCGACATGCTGGGGCTGGAGGCGGGCGCGGTCAGCCCACTGGGGCTGGTATTCGATACGGAGCACCGCATTCAACTGGGCATCGACAGCGCCTTGCTCAACTTTCCCCGCCTGTTGTTTCATCCCGGTGTCAATCACCGCAGCGTGGAGCTGGCCGCGGACGATTTCTTCCATCGTTTCCTGCCCGCCTGCGGGCATCAGCCGCAGAAGTTGTCATTGTCTGACGATTAAGGAGAGTTATGGCTTTTCATTTCTTCGCCTACCTGTCCCGGATGCGCTTCATCTCCCGCTGGGGGCTGATGCGCAACACCATGCCCGAGAATGACATGGAACACGCTATGCAGTGCGCCATGATTGCCCACGCGCTGGCGCTGATTGGTAACAAGCGCTATCAGCGGGGCTATGATGCCGAGCACACCATGGCGTTGGCGCTGTACCACGATGCCAGCGAGGTGATTACGGGCGACCTGCCCACCCCGGTAAAGCACAACAACCCGGCCATCAAGGCAGAGTATCGCAAGATTGAGGCCGTGGCAGCCAGCCGTCTGCTCTCCATGCTGCCTGATGACCTGACGCCGGACTATGTGCCCCTGATTACGCCGGACACCAAGTCCCCCGAGTGGCGGCTGGTGAAGGCTGCTGACCGCCTGTGCGCCTACATCAAGTGTCTGGAGGAGCTGAAGGCCGGCAACCGGGAATTCCGTGAGGCGCAAACGGGCATTGAGGCCAGCATCCACGCCATTGACCTGCCCGAGGTACGGGATTTCTTGCAGGAATTTGTGCCGGGCTTTTCCATGACATTGGATCAGATCTCCCGCTGAAAACAAAAACGCCACCGCATCGCGGTGGCGCAGGCAGGGAATCCGGTGATTAATTCTCGACCTGTTTGTCCTCGTTCATCAGACGCTTGAGCTCATGCATGAAGGTGGGGATATCGGTAAACTGGCGATACACCGAAGCGAAGCGGATGTAGGCCACCTCATCCAGTTTGCGCAGCGCGTCCATCACCATTTCCCCAATCTGCTGGGTGGTAATCTCCTGCTGCATGCTGTTGTAGGCAAACTGCTCCACCGAGGTGACAAGCTGGTCAATCTCTTTGGCGGCCACAGGGCGCTTGTGGCAGGCATGGATGATGCCAGCGCGAATCTTGCCGGAGTCAAACAGCTCACGCGTCTGATCCTTCTTGATGACCAGCAGCTGAACGGTTTCCACCTTTTCGTATGTGGTAAACCGGCGGCCGCAGCTGATGCACTCGCGGCGGCGGCGAATGCTGGCCCCGTCATCCGTGGGGCGTGAGTCGACGACGCGGCTATCCTCTGAATTGCAAAACTGACACTTCATGGCATTCTTATCCTTGCGATTTAATATTGCTACATTATACCCTACGGGGAAGTGGATTGTCCAACACGAAAGGAGCAAACAATGGAAAAGGGAAACAAACTGCATGTCTACACCGGCGATGGCAAGGGAAAAACGACAGCCTCCATGGGCCTGGCGCTGCGCATGCTGGGCTATGGCAAACCGGTATTGGTGGTTCAATTCATGAAGCAGCCCAACTCTGGTGAACTCAAGGGCTTGCAGCAGCTGGGCGCGCATATCCACCAGGGCGCCGTGATGAATCGGTTCACATTTCAGATGGATGAGGAAGAGCTGCAGCGCACCAAGCAGGAGCAAACCGCCGAGGTGGATCGGATTATCGACGAAATTCACCGCATACAACCCGCGCTGACTGTGCTGGACGAGTTGGCGGTCGCCACCGCGCATTACCTGGTGCCCCAGGAGGACGCCATGCGGCTGATAGATGAGGCGCTCAAAACCGGCGAAGTGGTCGTCACCGGCCGCGGCGCATCCGAAGCCCTGATGGATAAAGCGGACTATGTCAGCGTCATCCAGGCAAAAAAACACCCCTACGACGAGGGGCTGCCCGCACGCAAAGGGATTGAATGGTAAGCTTATCACTGTAGGGTAACAGGCGCACTGCACACGCTGTATGACTGTCCCCCCACGGTAACCGATGCTTCTATTGTATACTGACCGGCTGGCAATACATTGCCCTGCCGGTCTTTTCCTGTCCAATAGTATACGCTGCCGCCGCCCGGCAGATGTTGCGGCCGGGTGGCGCTGCCGCTGGCCAGTTCGCGCACCAGTTGCCCCTGCGCGTCCAGCACGCGCACCGTCAACCGCAGGGGGAACGCATGACGCACAAAGATGGGCAGCTCCTCTCCCCGATTCGGCTTGAAAGCTTCCAGCGCGGGTTCTATCTGCAGCTTTGGGTCGCCCTGCCCGGGCTCCACGGCAAGCAGTGCCTGAACGTGCGGGGTGGCGCTGTCCTCCCGCACGGTGGTGACAAAAAGCAATGCGTAGCCATAGGTGTCTGCCCCCTGCATGCTCACCCGCAAACTCTTTTGTTTTCGCCCGGGCGCGCTCTCGCCGTCCGGCTCCTCGCCCGCCGCAATCATCTGCGGTGCGGCGAAGCGCCAGCTGTCCTCCTGTTGATAAATCAGCTGGTACGCTACCCTGGCCCGACGGTTGAGGGTATAGGAAAAATCAAGCGTCGGCATGTCCGGCGAAAAGACGGTATCGCTCAGGATCAGGTGGCTGATGACGGCGGGGTACGGTGTCAACGCGTTCTGCGCGTATTTCAGCACCGCGGTGTCATCCTCCCTGGGATATACCTGCGGGGTGGCCACGCCATAACTGGCCAGCATGTATGAATATAGCTCGCTGAGTGTAATGACGCCGTCCCGGTTGGCATCCGCTGAAAAGCGCCCGGTGGACGATATGCCTTGCAGCAGGCTGTCGGCAAAATAACTGCCGCCACGGTAGTTGCCCTGGCCGGTGGACCAGAAATAGCTGGGCTCGCTGCCCCCGGAGGCCGTCAGCACCTTGAAACCCTGGCCTGCGAACAAAGATTGCAGGCCATCCCCCGGCATGCCGCGATCTATCAACGCGCCGGCGTTGCAGGTATCGATGATGAGGATTTTCAAGCCCAGGATGTCCTTGAGCGCCGCGTGAAGCTCCTGCGCGGTCAGCGCATAATCGGCTGTGCCATCGCTGAGCACCATGGCAAAGCGCATTGGCGGCCACCCCGTCTCGTACAAGCCGTGGGTGGTGATATAGAACAAGGATATATCGTTGCTGTCCGCGCCTCGGAAACTGTTCTGTACAAGCTGAGAAAAGTCCTCAGCGTCCCGATATTCGTTCAGGCTGATGCGAATAGCGTGGTACCCACGCTCATCACGGCGCAGTGCCGCGGCCAGCCGATACAGATTATCCCGTGCGGCCGGCTCTGTATCTGGCATGGCATGGAAACGGTCGGCCCCGATCAGCAGCGCGCGCAGCAACACAGGGTTCTCCACGTTTGCCAAAGCGGGCCAATCTGAAAGAAGCAACACAATCGCGCACATTGCGGCTGCCAGCCTGCGCATGCGTGCCTCCTTTCCCCGACCTCCTCATCAGACACCATTTTCTTGCATGATATCATAGTGCATCGATGTTATCAACAAATGATGAAATTATATTACAACTTTGTTACAATTCTTGTGATTGAACATCACAAATTTTTGTGCTTGAAATATTTGCAGAAGCATAGTAAAATAGCGTGATTTCCCCTTGACTTCATGTTGTATAGGTGGTATAGTTTATCCTTGCATCGGTATCGCAAGATGCAGGGCATTTGTATGCGCTTTCGCTGTTCTGATAGCGCGTCGTGCCTGTGTCTCACAGCCGGGCAGCATTGGAGGGGTGATAGCTTTTATGATGCACGAAGTCCACATGGGAAAGCTGCGCAAACGCATGAGCTTCTCTCGCATCGACGAGGTCCTGGACATGCCTGACCTGATAGAGGTTCAAAAGAACTCCTATCGCAAATTCCTGGAAGAGGATTTCCGGGAAGTGCTGGCGGACGTTTCGCCGATTACGGACTACAGCGAGAACTTAATTCTTGAGTTCGTTGACTACACACTTGACAAGACACCCAAAAATACTGTTGAGCGCTGCAAAGAGCGCGACCTGACCTACGCCGCGCCGCTGAAGGTGTTTGTGCGGCTCAAAAACAAGGAAACCGGCGAAATCAAGGAAACCGACGTCTTCATGGGCGACTTTCCGCTGATGACCGAGCACGGTACCTTTATCATCAATGGCGCTGAACGCGTCATCGTAAGCCAGCTTGTACGCTCGCCCGGCTGCTACTATACCATGCAGATTGACAAGGCGGGCAAAGAGCTGTTCTCGGCCCAGGTCATCCCCAACCGGGGCGCCTGGATTGAGTATGAAACCGACTCCAACGACTGCCTGTGGGTGCGCATCGACCGCGCCCGCAAGCTGCCCATCACCGTCATTCTGCGGGCACTGGGCTACGGCACCGACCAACAGCTGGTCGACCTGCTGGGTGAGGATGAGCGCCTGATGGCGACCATCAGCCGCAGCGATGCCAACATCCGCTCGCAGACGGATGCGTTGCTTGAGATTTATCGTCGGCAAAAGCCGGGTGAGCCCCCCACGGAAGAGGGCGCCCGCATTTTGCTGCATAACCTGTTCTTTGACCCCAAGCGCTATGACCTCATGCGCGTGGGCCGCTATAAGTACAATAAAAAGCTGGGCGTTTCCGCCCGCATTGTCGACCAGGTGGCCGCGGGCGACGTGGTGGACGAGAGCACCGGTGAGGTGATGGTCAAATCCGGCCAGGTCATCAGCCGCGAAAAGGCGCTGGCCATCCAGAACGCCGGCATCAACGCCGTCAACATCCAGGTGGGCGACCACGTGCACAAGGTGGTCGGCAACAACTTTGCCGACGCCAGCGATTACCTGCCCTTTGACCCCAAGGAGGCGGGCATTCTGGAAATGGTGCACCTGCCCACCCTATTACAATTGATTGACGGCGTGCCCGAGGAATCCCTGCTGCGCCTGGTGCGCGAAAACGCCTCGCTGCTGGTGCCCAAGCACGTTATCATCGATGACATCGTGGCCACCATCAGCTACCTGCTTGGCCTGCCCTATGGCGTGGGGCAGGTGGATGATATCGATCACCTGGGCAACCGCCGCCTGCGCAGCGTAGGCGAGCTGCTACAAAACCAGATTCGCATCGGCATGTCGCGTCTGGAGCGCGTGGTGCGCGAGCGCATGGCCATTCAGGATGCCAACGACGTCAAGCCGGGCGACCTGATTAACATCCGCCCAGTATCTGCCGCGGTGAAAGAGTTCTTTGGCTCCTCCCAGTTGAGTCAGTTCATGGACCAGCCCAACCCCCTGGCCGAGCTGACGCACAAGCGCCGCCTGTCGGCCCTCGGCCCCGGCGGCCTCAACCGAGACCGCGCGGGCATGGAAGTGCGCGACGTTCACTACAGCCATTACGGCCGCATCTGCCCCATCGAAACGCCTGAAGGCCCCAACATCGGCCTGATTGGCTCGCTGGCTACTTATGCGCGCATCAATGAGTATGGTTTCATCGAGGCCACCTACCGCCGGGTCGACCCTAAGACCCACCGGGTGACCAACGACATCGTCTACATGACCGCCGACGAAGAGGACAACTACAACATCGCCCAGGCGATGGAGCCCCTCAACCCCGACGGCAGCTTCATCAATGACCGCATCACCTGCCGCTACCGTGAGGACGTCATCAGCGTGCCGCGCGACCGCGTGGACTATGTGGACGTATCCCCCAAGCAGCTGGTATCGGTGGCCACGGCCATGATTCCCTTCCTGGAGAACGACGACGCCAACCGCGCGCTGATGGGCTCCAACATGCAGCGCCAGGCTGTTCCCCTGCTCACCCCCGAAGCCCCCATCATCGGCACGGGCATGGAGCACAAGGCCGCGCATGACTCGGGCGTGGTGCTGCTGAGCAAGCACACCGGCACGGTGGAGCATGTGTCGGCGGACGAAATCACCATCCGCGATGACAAGGGCGAGCTGTACCGCTATCGCCTGACCAAGTTTGCCCGCTCCAACCAGTCCACCTGCATCAACCAGCGTCCCCGTGTGAGCATGGGTGACCGGGTGGAGGCAGGTGACCTGCTGGCCGACGGCCCCAGCACCGACATGGGCGAGATTGCCCTGGGCCGCAACGTGCTGATTGGCTTCATGACCTGGGAAGGCTACAACTACGAGGACGCCATCCTGATTTCGGAGAGGCTGGTCAAAGAGGACAAATACACCTCCATCCATATTGAAGAGTATGAATCCGAAGCCCGCGAAACCAAGCTGGGCCCGGAAGAAATCACCCGCGATATTCCCAACGTCGGCGAGGATGCCCTCAAGGACCTGGACGAATTCGGCGTGGTGCGCATCGGCGCCGAAGTGCGTGCCGGTGACATCCTGGTCGGCAAGGTAACCCCCAAGGGTGAGACCGAGCTGACGGCGGAAGAGCGCCTGCTGCGCGCCATCTTTGGTGAGAAGGCCCGCGAGGTGCGCGACACCTCCCTCAAGGTGCCCCACGGCGAAGGCGGCATCGTGGTGGACGTCAAGGTGTTCACCCGCGAGAACAAGGATGAGCTGTCCCCCGGCGTCAACCAGATGGTGCGTGTGTACATCGCACAGAAGCGCAAAATCTCCGTCGGTGACAAGATGGCCGGCCGTCACGGCAACAAGGGTGTCGTCAGCCGCATCATGCCCGAAGAGGATATGCCCTTCCTGCCGGATGGCACACCGCTGGATATCGTGCTTAACCCCATGGGCGTGCCCTCGCGTATGAACCTGGGCCAAGTGCTGGAGGTTCACCTGGGCATGGCCGCCAAATCCCTGGGCTGGCATGTGGCCACCCCGGTATTTGACGGCGCGTCCGAGGTAGACATTGAGGAGTGCCTGGTGAAGGCCGGCTACAACGCGGACGGCAAGTCTGTGCTGTACGACGGGCGCACCGGCGACGCCTTTGAAAACAAAGTAACAGTGGGCTACATGTACTTCCTGAAGCTTCACCACCTGGTGGACGACAAGATGCATGCCCGCTCCACCGGCCCCTACTCACTGGTTACGCAGCAGCCCCTGGGCGGCAAGGCCCAGTTTGGCGGCCAGCGCTTTGGTGAGATGGAAGTGTGGGCGCTGGAAGCCTATGGCGCTGCCAACACCCTACAGGAAATCCTTACCGTCAAGTCCGACGATGTGGTGGGCCGCGTAAAGGCTTACGAAGCCATCGTCAAGGGCAAGTCCATACCCACCCCCGGCATCCCCGAGAGCTTCAAGGTGCTAATCAAGGAGCTGCAGGCCCTCAGCCTGGATATCAAGGTATGGGGCGAGGACAGCCAGGAAATCATCATCCGCGAAATCGAAGAGGAAGAAACCCCGATTGTCACCCTCCGGCGCGACGAAACCACAGGCGGTGTGCCCGCTGTGCATGAGGAGCTGGAGGACATCGATCTGGATGACCTCAGCCTGGGCGATGAAGAACTGTCCCTGGCCGATGAGGTGGATGACAGCCGCAGCCTGAACGAGGATGAGGAAGACGATGTGGACGATGACCTCACCCTGGACTTTGACGACGATGACATTGAGTAAAGCCCGACAGGAGGAGCTATATGTTTGAACTGACGAATCTGGAATCCATCCAAGTCGGCATGGCCTCCCCGGAGGAAATTTCTAAGTGGTCCTTCGGTGAGGTAACCAAACCCGAAACCATCAACTACCGCACCCTCAAGCCCGAGCGTGGCGGCCTGTTCTGCGAAAAGATCTTTGGCCCCGTGAAGGACTGGGAGTGCAGCTGCGGAAAATATAAGCGCATCAAATACCGCGACAAGGAAAAAATCTGCGACAAGTGCGGCGTGCAGGTCACCCGCGCCAAGGTGCGCCGCGAGCGCATGGGCCACATCCAATTGGCGGCGCCTGTCAGCCACATCTGGTACTTCAAGGGCATCCCCAGCCGCATGGGCATGCTGCTGGACATCTCCCCGCGCAACTTGGAGAAGGTGCTCTACTTTGCCAGCTATATCGTCATTGATCCGGGCAACACCGACTTCACCAAGGTGGAGCGCAATGCCCTGATTTCCGATACCGCCTACCGCCAAATTATGCAGAAGGACGTCTCCGAGCGAGGCAGTTTCCGCGCCGGCATTGGCGCCGAGGCCGTCAAGACCCTGCTAAAGGAGCTGGATCTGGATCAGCTCAGCGCTGATCTGAAGGCCGAAATCGCCGTCCTGATCGAAAAGGAAAAGGACAAGGAGACCGAGGGCCAGAAGCGATCCCACGCCATCAAGCGCCTGGAAGTGATTGAGGCATTCCGCACCAGCAACAACCGCCCGGAGTGGATGATTCTGGATGTGCTGCCCGTCATTCCCCCGGACCTGCGCCCCATGGTGCAGCTGGACGGCGGCCGCTTCGCCACCAGCGACCTGAACGACCTGTATCGCCGCGTCATCAACCGCAACAACCGCCTCAAGCGCATGCTGGAGATGGGTACGCCCGATATCATCGTGCGCAACGAGAAGCGCATGCTGCAGGAGGCTGTGGACGCCCTGATTGACAACGGCCGCCGCGGCCGCGCCGTGACAGGCCCGGGAAACCGCCCCCTCAAATCCCTGTCCGACCTGCTGCGGGGCAAGCAGGGCCGCTTCCGCCAGAACCTGTTGGGCAAGCGCGTGGACTACTCCGGCCGCTCGGTTATCGTGGTGGGCCCGGAGCTTAAGCTGCATCAGTGCGGCCTGCCCAAGGAGATGGCGCTGGAGCTGTTCAAACCCTTTGTGATGGAGCGCCTGGTCAAGCTGGGCATCAGCAACAACGTCAAATCCGCCAAGCGTGCTGTGGAGAAGGTGCGCCCCGAGGTGTGGGACATCCTGGAAAACGTCATCAAGGAGCACCCGGTGCTGCTGAACCGCGCCCCCACGCTGCACCGCCTGGGCATTCAGGCCTTCGAGCCGGTGCTGGTAGAGGGCAAGGCCATCAAGCTGCACCCGCTGGTATGTACCGCCTACAACGCCGACTTTGACGGCGACCAGATGGCCGTGCACGTGCCGCTGTCGGTGGAGGCGCAGGCGGAAGCCCGCTTCCTCATGCTGGCTGCCAACAACATCATGAAGCCCCAGGACGGCAAACCCGTTGTCTCCCCCGCGCAGGATATGGTCATTGGCTGCCACTACCTGACGGTGCAGGATGACGATGCCAAGGGCGCCGGCCGCGTATTCGGCTCCAAGGATGAGGCGGAGCTCGCCTACTTCAATGGTGAAATCTCCCTGCAAAGCCCCATCAAGGTACGCATGACACGCACCTTTGAGGGTGAAACTGTCCGCCGACTGGTGGATTGCACGCTGGGCCGCCTGATTTTCAACGAAGTCATTCCGCAGGACCTGGGCTTCCAGCCCCGCGAGACGCTGGATGACATGTTCCTGCTGGAAGTGGATCACGAAGTCGTCAAAAAGGACCTGGGCCGAATTGTCAACAACTG
>CALNAU010000124.1 GCA_937874275.1 uncultured Clostridia bacterium
GCGCCGGGAGCAGGGCAACCAGCGCGCCCGATACCACAATCATGATGGCCAGCGATGTATTGCGCCACTTCATGCGGTCGCCCACCATGCCCCACACCGGCTGCGCCGCCAGCGCAATCAGAGGCAGGGATACCATCAGCAGCATCATCTGCGTGCTGTCGGCCGCGATGCCCATCGCCTGATAATATTTGGCGTTATAGCCCTGGAAGATGCCCAGCGCGGCATAGTATACCGCGACGGGCAGGCCGTATGCCCAGGGGTAGGCGGTGGGGGCCGACCGGTTCATTGGCCGCGCTCCCGCTGCTCGATATCGCCAATCAAATCCACCCGGCGCTGGTGACGCCCGCCCTCGAAGCTGCCGGTCAGGAAGGCGCGCACAATCATCTTGGCCACTTCCTCGCCCAGCACCCGCGCGCCGATGGAAATCATGTTGGCGTCGTTATGCCGGCGGGCCATCATGGCACTGTAGGGCTCTGATACCATGGCGCAGCGGATGCCCCGCACCTTGTTGGCCGCCAGGCCTATGCCGATGCCCGTGCCGCAGATGGCGATGCCCAGCTCGCAGCGGCCCTCGGCCACGGCGCGCGCCACGCGCTCGCCCGCCACCGGGTAGTCGCAGCTGGCGGTATCGTTGGTGCCCATGTCCTCATAGTCCATGCCCAGTTCGTCCAACACCTCGATGACCCACCGCTTCATATCCAGGCCCGTATGGTCGTTTCCCAGCGCAATCATGGCCGTCCTCCTTGGTTTTCTCCGATTATTCTAATCCATTTCAAAGCACGAATGCAAGGCAACAAAAAACCGCCAGGCCGGGATGCGGCGATGGCGGTTTGCGGTTTTGCTCAGCGTCAGTCAAGCAGTTTTAGATAATCCCCATATCCCTCTTTGTCCATCTCCGCCTGGGGGATGAAGCGCAGGGAGGCCGAGTTGATGCAGTACCGCAGGCCGCCCAGCTCCTGCGGGCCATCGGTGAACACATGGCCCAGGTGGACGTCGCCCAGGGCGCTGCGCACTTCGGTGCGGATCATGCCGTGGCTGGTGTCGCGGATTTCCTCAATCAGCTTGGGGTCGATGGGCTTTGAAAACGCAGGCCAGCCGCAGCCGCTGTTGAACTTGTCCGTGGACAGGAACAGGGGCTCGCCCGTGGTGATGTCCACATAGATGCCCGGCTCAAAGTGGGCGTCATACTCGTTCATGAAGGGGCGCTCGGTGTCGCCCTGCTGGGTGACGGCGTATTGCAGCGGCGTCAATTGCTGCTTCAATTCTTCCTGGCTTTTGACGGGGAAGCGCTGGGCGGGGTCCGGGTTTATCTGCTGGCTCATCTCTTGTACTCCTTGTGTGGGGGTTGGGGTGGGGGCTGCCTGGGCCTTTTTGCCAAACAGCTGGGCGAACAGCACCGCGAAGCCGATGAAGCAAAGCAGCACCAGCATCAGCCACGGCACGCGGCCGGGCTTGCGGCCCTTCTCCTGTGGGTTGTGGCAGCTGCCGCCCCCGCAGCTGCACCCTTCACACGGGCTCACAGCAGCGCCTCGATGTCTTTGACGATGTTTTCGGGCTTGTCCTGGGGCGCGTAGCGGCGTACCACATTTCCCTCCCGGTCCACCAGAAACTTGGTGAAGTTCCACTTGATGCGGCCGCCCAGGGCGCCCGGCTGCTCCTGCTTGAGATGCTCAAACAGCGGCGAAGCCTCCTTGCCGTTGACCTTCACCTTGGCAAAGCGGGGGAAGGTGGTCGCGTAATGCAGCGTGCAAAAGGAGTCAATTTCCTCCGCCGTGCCTGGGGCCTGGCCGCCGAACTGGTTGCAGGGGAAATCCAGCACCGCGAAGCCCCGCTCGCGGTAGTCGTCATACAGTTTCTGCAGGCCCTCGTACTGCGGGGTAAAGCCGCAGCCGGTGGCGGTGTTCACAATCAGCAGCACCTGGCCGCGCCAGGGCATCAGCGTGGTGGCCTGTCCCTGCGCGTCGTCAATGGGGATGGTATAGATGCTCATGGGTTCTCCTTGCGGATGGTCGCCATCCGCCCGCGCCTCAGGGTGAAGCGAGGTCAGTCATCCAGCCCCTCGGCCCCATCCTCGCCATCCTGCGGTTCCTTCTGGGGCGGGAACAGTTTCATCAGAATGGTCTCGATGCGCGTGCCCGTGGCTTCCACCACCGTGAAGGAATAGCGCTCGCTGGTCACGACCTCCTGGGCGGTCTGCTGGGGGATATAGCCCAGCTGCTCGATGATATAGCCGGCCACGGTGTCGGCATCCTCGGTCTCAATATCCAGGTTGAACACGCGGTTGAGGTCGCTGACGGGCATGGAGCCCTTGAGCATCACCTCGGTGTCGTCAATCATCTGGTAGTCGCCCGCGTCCTCGTCGTGCTCGTCATGTATCTCGCCCACAATCTCGCTGATGAGGTCGTTTAGGGTGACAATGCCGGCCACGCCGCCAAACTCATCCACCAGCACGGCCATGTGCTGCTTGGACTTCTGGAACTTGAGCAGCATCTCGTCGGTGGACAGGGTGTCGGGCACAAACAGCGCCGGCCGGGCGATGCTTTCCAGCGTCTCCCGCCCCAGGCGCAGGGCATCCTGATGAAGGAACACGTCCTTCAGGTGTACGATGCCCAATATCTGATCCTTCTCCTCGCGGTAGACGGGCACGCGCGAGTGCTTTTGCTGCAGCATGTAGCGCAGGTTCTCTTCCTCGGGGTCGTCGGCGTCAATCATGTCGGTATCCACCCGGGGCACCATGATTTCGCGCACGATGCGGCTGTCCAGCGACAGCACGCCCCGCATCATGTTGAACTCCTCCATGTCGATGGCGCCGTCGTTGTGGCTGGAGTTGAGCAACGCCTTGATCTCGTGGCGGGTCAGCTTTTCTTCTTTCTTGGTAAAGTCGATGGGCGTCAGCCGCTTGAGCACGCCCGTGGACGCGTTGAGGAACCAGATGAACGGCCGGAAGATGGTCTTCAGCACCAGTATGATGCCGGCCACGCCCCGGGCATATTGCTCGGGCACCTGCAAAGCCACCTGCTTGGGGTACAGCTCGCCCAGTACCAGCGTGATATAGCTGATAAGCAAGGTCACGATAACCGTCGCCGCCGTCTCCGCTCCCTGGCCCATGCCCAGCACGGGCGCCAGCCTGCCCACAAAGGCCTGGGAGGCCGAGGCGGAGTTGAAGAAGCCGCCAAAGGTGATGCCCACCTGAATGGCGGAAATGAAGGAATCCGAATCCTTCAGCAGCCGTTGCACACGCTTTGCCTTTTTGTCGCCGCGGTCGGCCATGTCTTTGATTTTTGCGGGGTTGAGCGATACGAAGGCCATCTCGGCCCCAGCCAGAAGGGCGTTAATCAGCGTCAAAATCAGAATCAGAATAATGGAACCAAGCAACGAAGAACTACCAGGGTCATCCACGAACAAACCACACTCCTTGAAACGTGATGGGCAGATTATACCCGAAATCCGCCGCCGGGACAACGGAGGGCCGAAATTGGCGCCGAAAACCGATATCGACAGGCCAGGTGAAAGCGTTCATTGACGCCGCCCCCTGCGCTTGCTATACTTTTGACACATCCTGCATAGCCCGTTCTGTCCGCAATTGCCCGCAATGGAAGGAGACCCATATGGCGCTGACCATCCGTGACTGTTGCGCTCTGCCCTCTTTGAGCATGGCTCAGGTTGTCGCGGGGCATCGCGGCCTGGACCGGCCTGTGGACAGCATTTCGGTGCTGGAGTGGATGGACCTGCGCTCCGTCCAGACGCAGTTCTTTTTGCAAAATGAGGTGGTCATCACCTCATTTTATTCGTTCCGCCACGATGTGGATGCCCAATTGCTGGCCGTGCGCCGCCTGCGCGAGTCGGGCGAGGTGGGCATGATACTGTACTATGTGGGGCTCATATTGCCCCAGGTGGACCCGCGGCTCATCCGGCTGGCGGACGAGTTGGAGTTTCCCATCATCATGATGCCGCCGGGGCAAATGAACCTGCGCTACTCCGAGGCGATCCGCGAGGTGAGCGAGCAGATACAGTCCAGCCGCGCGCGGGAGCCGGACTTTGCCCACTTCATACTGGAGCGCCTGGCTTCTGTGCCCGAGATGCACCGCAGCGTATCCACCGTGCTGCGCCTGCTCAGCGACCATTTGCAGATGACGCTGGTGCTGTGCGACAGCCAGTTTGGCGAGTATATATCAGCCACCTGGCCCCGGTCGCTGGCGGTATCGGTGCGCGGGGTGATGGATGCCTACACCCAGGATCAGGAGGGGGCGCAGGGCTACAGCGTGTCCGGCTGTCAGCCGGTGGATAATACCAAGTGGCGCGGCGCGCAGCTGCTGGCCATCACGCCCCAGGATACCCCGGCGGAGGCCGACCGGGTGGCCCAGGCCGCCCAGGTGGTCGAGCTGGCCGCCAAGCTGTGGAAGAGTTATGAGTTTGACACTTACAGCGTGGATTTGATTGCCGCCGTCATCAATGAGGAGTTGAGCGAGGTGCGCCGTCTGCTGCGCCGCCGCGGGCAGGCCGAATTTCCCTACGACACCCTGTGGCTACTGGCCCCGCGCCAGATGCCCGAGGAGTACAAGAAGCGCACGGTGCTGCTGGCGGCCCAGCTGAAGGCCATGCGCGCCGCGCTGGAGGAGCGGGGCATCCGCGGGCACGCGGCGATACTGGACGAGCGTATCGCGGTCATCCTGCAATGCGCCCCCCAGGATGGGCTGGCGCTGCTGGCCGAGCTCAGCGGCGAGGGCTTCTTTGGCATTCAGCTGCCGCGCCTCAATGCGGTGGCGGATTTTCACCGCGCCTACGCCCGGGCCATGGCGGTGATGGAGCCCGCGCTGCGCCTGTACGCCAGGCGGCACCCGATTGCCGCCAGCGAGGTACAGTTTCTGGAGGATTTGCTGACATGCTGCCCGCCGGCATCCGCCATGGCGGCCGATGGCCTGCACATACTGGCCCCGCTGCTGGGCAAGGGCAAGGCCGACGACCTGCTGGAGACGCTGGGCGCCTACTTTATCGACTGCGGCGCCAACGCCGACCAAACGGCGGAGCAGCTGTACCTGCACCGCAATACCGTGAAATACCGCCTGCAAAAGGCGGAGGACATGCTGGGCTTTCCGCTGTCGCGCTACCCCGAGCAGCTGCTGCTCTACCGCGCCCTGGCCCTGCTGCGCCTGCAGGAAAAGGCATAGCGCAGACGGCACTCATGTACCTTTTTTGTTTAAAATGACAAAAAAGGTACATCTTTTTGGTTTCACAAACATGTTTTCTTTTCAACGAAGCCCCTATGATGGTACCAATGAAGAAGGCGTCAGAGGAGCGCCTATCCATTCCCGTTGCACCCCTTGCCGGACCGGCCTATGGCGCGGTGATCCGGCGTTTGCCGCAAAGCCCGGTCCGGCAGTGCGGCAGGCGGGCATCACCGGCAGCCGCCGCGGGATACGCGGCATCGCACCATTCCTCACGCGGGATGCCTGGCATCCGCCGCTTTCCGGGCCCGGAAAGGGCGGCACAGGACGGGCACCCGTCCCCGGCACAGCGCCGGGAGATCACTGAAAAGGAGAACCGGATGAATACGGAAGAAAAACAGGTCGCCCGGGACGTATCCGGCGATTATGTCACCACAGCCATTCCCCAGGATGAGCGCAAAAGCTCCGCCAACATCTTCGCCACGGTGGCGGGATGGATCATCTGCCTGTCCACCATGCTAACGGGCGGCGCCCTGGCCATGGGGCTGGACTTTAAGTCGGCCCTGCTGGCCACCTTGGTAGGCATGGCCATCCTGACGGTCATTTCCGCACCCCTGGCCGCGCTGGGCGGCAAGTTCGGCGTTTCCACCACCATGATTACCCGCCCAGTGTTCGGGCTGTTCGGCTCCAAAATCTTCGGCCTGATTGTCGCCATCCTCAACGGCATCGGCTGGTTTGCCTTTCAGGCGGCCTTCTTCGCGCTGACGATGCAGCAGCTGTTCCCGGGCTCATTCCTGGACAACCTGGTCATCGGCTCCATCATCGGCGGCTTCTTCATGACGCTGACGGCCTTGTACGGCTATAAGGGCATCGCCATCCTCAGCTTCCTGGCCGTACCGCTGATCATCATCCTCAGCGCCTTTGGCGGCATCGCGGCCGTCGAGGTGGGCGGCGGCATCGGTGCGCTGGTTGCGGCGCAGCCCATGGCGGATGGCATCAGCATCTCGTCGGGCATCGCCATGGTCGTGGGCAACGCGGTGCTGGGCTCCATCATCCTGTCGGATGTCTCCCGCTACGCCAAAAACGCCAAGACCGGCGCGGTGGCGGCCTCCGCGGGCTACCTGGTGGGCGGCGTGTTCACCATCATCTGCGGCCTGGCCATGGCCTATGTGGCCAATGTGCCGGGTGTTGGCTCCACCCCCAACCTGCCCCTGGTCATGGTGACGCTGGGCCTGGGCGTGGGCGCGCTGATTATCCTGGTGCTGGCACAGTGGACCACCAACACCGCCAACCTCTACTCCGCCTCGCTGGGCATCGGCTCTTTCCTCAATGTGCCGCAGAAGTACACGGTGGCCATCATGGGCATCATCGGCACGCTGATGGCGGTATTCAATGTGTATGAGATTTTCATCCCGTTCCTCGTCGCCATGGGCACGGCGCTGCCGCCGGTGGGCGGCGTGATGCTGGCCGACTACTACGTCGTGCACAAGCTGGTCAAGAAGGAGGAGTACTCCTTCGCCCCGCACACCACCTATCCGCAGCTCAACTGGCTGTCGGTACTCGTGGTGGTGGCCACAGCCTGGCTGACCAGCGCGCCGCTGAAAAACATGTTCATGGCCAGCTTCATGAGCCTGGTTATCGCCTTCATCGTGTATGCGCTGGTCGCATCCATCCTCACCAAGGCGGGCGTCAAGTACACCATTGGCTCCGCGACCACCAAATAAGGAGGGGACCATGCAAAGCAAACAAATTGCCCAGCTGACCATCGTTCTGGCCGCGGTCAACGCGGTGCTGGGCCTCATCGGCGGCAAGTGGTATCTGATTGTCGCCGCGGTATTCCTGGCGGTGCTGGCCGCCCTGGGCGCCCTGCGCTACTTGAGCGCCAAGACGCCGGAGAGCCTGCGCAGCTTCAGCTGGTACAACATCATCAGCGGGCTGTCCATCCTGTCGCTGGCCTTCAGCAGCTTCTACAGCCTGCCGTCCATGGGCTTTGTGCAGGTGATTCTGGCGGCGGTCATCATCCTGATGGGCTGCTATACCCTCTACGAAGCGGTTAAAAAGCACGGGCTGCCCATCATTCCATAACCACAGGAGGCAACATGGGTTTATACAGCATCATGCTCGATGAGCAGCGCATCCGCGATATGGTGGGCGACGGGCAGGATATCCTGATCATCAGCTGCCCCGGCTGCGCCTGCGAAAGCCTCTCCTTCGGCGAAGGGCTGCCCAACCGCCTGCTGGAGCAGGGCAAGGACATGGACAGCTCCGCCGTGGCGGTCAACCTGGTCAGAACCCGCTGGGAGGAGATGCTGCGCGCCATGGGCAAACGGGTGGACCACCTCAGCGTGGTCTTCCCCTGCGAGATGTTTGACACCGAACGGGAAAACATACTGGTCGCCCTGCCGGGGCATGACACCGTCATGATCCTGGCCTGCGGCTCGGCCTACACCGGCATCCGCGACATCCTGTCAGACTGGTACGGCAAAATCGTGCCCATGATGCAGACCAAGGGAAGCTTTGTCTTCCGCCTGGTCAAGGATGAAAGCGGCAAGTACTCCAAAGTGGAGCAGGAAACCGCCCGCATCAACCGGTTCGGGCAATCAACGGAAGGGAGCAAATAGACCGATGATTAAGACCATGACGGATCTGGACGATTTTGTACGCGGCTCAACCCTCTACGGCACGGGCGGCGGCGGCCCCCAGGTGATGGGGCGCAAGCTGCTGCTGGGCAGCTTTGAAGAGGGCAAGGATATCTCCTGGATTGACATCGACCAGCTCAAAGACGACGATTGGATTTGCACCGCGTTCTACATGGGCTCCATCGCGCCGCTGACCGACAAGGACAAGGAAAACATGGCGCTGCTGGGCCTCAAGGAGCGGGTGGAGCCCCGCGTGCTGGTGCGCGCGGTCAAGGAACTGGAGAAGGAGCTGGGCGTCACCTTCGCGGCCATCGTACCGGTGGAGCTGGGCGGCATCAACAGCCCGGCGCCGGTGGACGCCGCCGCCCAGATGGGCAAGAAGGTGCTGGACGCAGACCTGGCCGGCCGTGCCGTGCCCGAGGTGGCGCAGACGCTGCCGCGCATCCACAAGCTGCCCATCGCGCCGCTCACCTGCTGCGATGCCTGGGGCAACGTGATTATCATCCGCGAGACCCACGGCTACGACTTCGCCGAGCAGCTGGGCAAGATGGTCAGCATCCCGGCATACGAGCCCATTGGCATGGCCTGCTTTGCCATGAAGGTGAAGGATGCCCGCAAGGCCATCGTCAAGGGCACCATGACCCGCAACCTGGAGACCGGCCGCGCGGTGCGCGAGGCGCATGAGGCAGGCCGCGACCCGGCGGACGCCTTTGCCAAGGCGGCGGGCGGCCAGGTGGTCTTCCGCGGGGAGGTCACCAAGAAGGAATGGGAGAGCCGCGGCGGCTACATGTTCGTGGATCTCTACATCAAGGGCAAGGAAGGTTTTGCCGGCCACGAGCTTAAGCTATGGGCCAAGAACGAGAACCATATGAGCTGGCTGGACGGCAAGCCCTACATCATGAGCCCGGACCTGCTGCAATGCGTGTACGAGGATGGCGGCGACCCCATCACCAACACCGACATCAAGGAAGGCGACCAGGTGGCCGTGGTGGCCATTGCCAACCCGCTGTACCGCAGCGAGGAGGGCATCAAGGTGCTGGGCCCCATCCACTACGGTTTCAAGGATATCCCCTACAAGCCCATGGAAGAAGTGCTGGGCTGATTGACCCGGGGGCCCGGCCTACGCAAGCCGGGCCCCATTTTGCTGCAAGCATGGACAAGGAGGCCGGTATGCAAGCATCCAATACCATCAAGTGGTTCCGCCGCATCGCGCAGATTCCCCGTGTGTCAGGCAACGAGCGCGCCATCAGCGACTGGCTGGTGCAGACAGCCCGCGGCATGGGGCTGGAGGCCCGGCAGGATGAGGCGCTCAACGTCGTCATCCGCAAGGGGCAGGGCACACCCATCACCCTGCAGGGGCACATGGACATGGTGGGCGAGAAGGAGGCGGGCAGCGGCCACGACTTTGCCAGCGACCCCATCCAACTGGTGGAAAAGGGTGATATGCTGTACGCCGACGG
Source organism: uncultured Clostridia bacterium (assembly GCA_937874275.1). Taxonomy (GTDB): domain Bacteria; phylum Bacillota; class Clostridia; order Christensenellales; family Aristaeellaceae; genus UBA1038. The sequence goes on from CALNAU010000124.1 coordinate 9,265, forward strand.
CACCACCTTGGGGGCCGACAACGGCATGGCGGTGGCCGTAATGCTGAGCCTGATGGAGGAGCAGGATGATACGCTGCCGCCATTGGAAGCCCTGATCACCACCGGTGAAGAGGTGGGGTTGATTGGCGCCAACCGGCTGACGGGTGACATGCTGCGGGGCCGCGCCCTCATCAACCTGGACGCGGAGGAGGAGGGCGCGTTCCTTACCAGCTGCGCGGGCGGAGAGACCGTGCACGCGCGCTTCACCCCCCAGCGGGAAGGGACGGCATGCCCCACGCTGCGCATCGCGCTGGGCGGCTTCCGGGGCGGCCACTCGGGGCTGGAGATTGACAAGGGCCGCCTCAACGCCATCAAGGAGCTGGCTGCGCTGCTGCGGCAAAACGGCGCGCAGCTGGTCAGCCTGACCGCGCCGGGCAAGTTTAACGCCATCAGCCGCCAGGCGGAGGCCGTGGTCGCGGTGCAGGACGAGGGGACGCTGATAGACCGGGCGGAGCAGGCGCTGGCGGCCTGGCGCAAGCAGGAGCCGGAGGCCGTGCTGAATATCGCGGCGGCCGACCCCGCGCAGCCAATGACCAGGCCCGCGTCCGACGCGCTGCTGGCGCTGCTGGCTGCCTGGCCGAATGGCGTACACACCATGAGCGAGGATTTGCCCGGCCTGGTGGAAAGCTCGGCCAACCTGGGGCTGATTGAGCAGCAGGGCGACACCCTGACCATCACCGCCTCCATCCGCTCCAGCGCGCCCGCGCGCATGCAGGAGCTGGAGGACGCCATGCGCGCCCTGTGCGACCGGGCGGGCGGCACCATCGAGATAACCGGCAAGTACCCCGGCTGGGCCTATGAAAAGGAGAGCGCCCTGCGCGATACCGCCGTGCGCGTCTGGCAGGATCAGTTTGGGCAAAAGCCAAAGCTGACCGCCGTGCACGCGGGGCTGGAGTGCGGCCTCATCAAGGCCCGCTACCCGGACATGCCCATGCTGTCCATGGGGCCCGATCTATACGATGTGCATACCCCGCGGGAGCACGTATCCCTATCCTCCGTGGCGCGGATGGATGCCTACCTGCGCGCCCTGCTGCGCGCCCTCGCCTGACAAAGACAGGGCCGCGTGTTGCGCTGGGCTGCCCCCTCATAGTACAATGCCATTATACAAGTACATGAATGGGGGAACGCACGGATGTTCACACGCGATGGCAACCGCTTCTACCTGGGCGACGCAAACAAGCCCCAGG
>CALNAU010000125.1 GCA_937874275.1 uncultured Clostridia bacterium
TATTCCATCGGCATGACGCTGCCGGAGCTGCAGCAGGTATTCATTGCGCACGGCGCGGTGACCGCCATGAACCTGGACGGCGGCGGCTCCACCGAGATGTGGTTCCAGGGACAGACCATCAACCGCCCGTTCTCCGGCCGAAGGGATATTTCGGACATCATCTACTTCAAGTAATGGTCGGATAATAGCCACGCAAAAGCCTCCGCGCAGATACATCGCGGAGGCTTTTCGCATGGGTAGGTTGCGTCAGGCTTGGCCCAAGAGGTACTTTTGCTCAGCCTCTCGGATAAGCTTTTCACAGGCGTCAACCTGCTTCATATCATCCTTGGTGAGCGGTGCCAGCGGCGCGCGCACAGAACCGCAGTGCACGCCCTTGCGGCGCAGCAGCTCCTTGATGACGGCGTACATGTTGCCATGGCAGCTGCACAGCGCTTCGATGATGGCGCAGATGGTAAATTGCAACGCCTGCGCCTGTTCAAAGGCACCGCTTGCCACCAGTTCGTCGGCTTTCAGGTACAGGCCGGGCATGGCCGCGTAGGTGCCGCCGATGCCACCGATGGCGCCCATCAGCCGGCCGGCGACAAACTGCTCGTCCGGGCCGTTGAACACGCTGATGCGCCCCTCACCGGTGGCGACAAACTGCTGGATGTCCTGCACGGGCATGGAGGAATTCTTTACTGCCTTCACGCGGGGGTTTTTCATCATCTCGCGCAGCAGCGGCAGCGTCAGCGCCACACCGGCCAGCTGGGGAATGTTGTAGATGATAAAGTCCGTGTTGGGCGCGGCCGATGAGATGTCATTCCAATACTTGGCGATGGCATGCTCGGGCAGGCGGAAATAAATGGGCGGAATGGCTGCGATGGCATCCACGCCCAGCCGCTCCGCGTGGCGGGCCAGCTCCATGGAATCCTTGGTGTTATTGGCGGCTACGTGGGCGATGATGGTCATCTTGCCGCCAACCGCCTCCATCACGCTCTCCAGAATGCGCTTGCGCTCATCCACGCTCAGGTAGATGCATTCGCCCGAGGAGCCGTTGACATACAGCCCCTGAACGCCCTGCGCTAGCAGGTGCCTGGCTAGCGCCTGCGTGCGGCTCTGGGATACCTCGCCCACATCATCATAGCAGGCATAAAAGGCGGGAATGACCCCCTGGTAGCGTGTGTCGTGCTTGTTCATTGTTCGCATAGTCCTTTCTATCTACCGGGCGATACCGTCCGGTATTATCCCTTCACGGCGCCCATGGTGATGCCCCGCGTGAAGAAGCGCTGGAACATCAGGAACACAACCACAATCGGGATGGCGGCCAGCGCCGCGCCGGCCATGATGAGGCCAAAGTCGTTGGACATCTCGTCCTGCAGCTTGGCGATACCCACCGAAATGGTGAAGGTGCGCCGGGTGTTAAGCATCAACAGCTGCATGAAATAATCGTTCCAGGCGGAGATGAAGGTGAAGATGGCCAGGGCGCCGATGCCCGGGGCCACCATCGGCAGCACAATCTGGATAAACGTCTGTACCTCGCCCGCGCCGTCAATGCGCGTGGCCTCCAGGATGGAACCCGGAATGTTTTCAGAGAACTGCTTCATCAGAAACACGCCAAACGGCCAGCCCACCGTGGGGAAAATAACCGCCCACAGGGTGTTGTGCAGGTTGAGGAAGCTCATCTCCTTGACCAGCGGAATCAAAATCACCTGCTTGGGCAGCGCCATGGCCATGATGAAGATGGAGAAGATAAGCGCGCGGCCGGCAAAGCGTTTTTTGGCGATGGCGTAGCCCGCCATGGTTGCCGTGATGCAGGTAAGCAGCATCGCCATGCCGCAGATAAAGATGGTGTTCAGCAGCCAACTGATGGCAGGGCGCTCAAACAGGCGCTGGTAGTTGTCCATCGTCGGGTTGGTGGGAAACCAGACCGGCACGGCGGAGTTGACCGCCTGCACATCCTTGAACGAGCCTGTGATAATCCAGTACAGCGGGAATGTAAAGAACACCACCAGCGCCAGCAGCATCATCACGGCAAACACGCGGTAGGGGGTCACTTTTTGTACACTGGTTTGCATGATTTCCCTCCTACTCGTTCTCGGTTCTGGCGATGCGGAACTGGATGAAGCTGAACACCGCGATGAGCAGCGCAAGCAGGATACCCATGGCATTGCCGTAGCCGTATTCGTTGAGCTTGTACGCGTGGTAGTAGATGTTGTACATGATGGTATTGGTGGCGTTGTTGGGGCCGCCGCTGGTCAACAGCTGAATCAGCGCAAAGCACTGGAAGGAGTTGATGGTGGTGATGACCAGGATGTACAGCGTGGTGGGCATAATCTGCGGCCACTTGATTTTCCAGAACACCTGCAAGTGGTTGGCGCCGTCCACCTCGCCCGCCTCTACCAGGGAGGGATCCACATTGGCCAGGGCCGATATATACAGTACAATGGGCTGGCCGATGGAGGTGGTAAACAGGATGGTGATGATGCACCAAAGGGCGGTGGCCGGGTTGCCAAGCCAGTTGACGTTGTTGGCGATGATGCCCACATTTTTCAACACATAGTTGAGCAGGCCATAGTAGTTGTTGAACATCCACTTCCACACCACCGTCACGGCCACGGTGCCGGTGACGATGGGCAGATAGAACACGATGCGGAAGAAGGAGGAGGATACGTTGTTCATCTTATACACAACGGACGCCACCCATAGCGAGAAGGCGGTGACCGCAGGCACTGAGACCAGCACGATAATCAGCGTGTTCAGCGTGGATTTTTGAAACACCGGGTCGTTGAACGCGCGGATGTAGTTGGTCAGCCCGACGAAGTCAAACTCCGTCATGGAGTAGTTGGTGAAACTGGTGACCAGCGCCATGCCCATGGGAAAGATGACGAAGCCAAGGAAAAACAGCAGGCTGGGCAGCATGAAGGCATAGCCGACCAGATTCTCCCGCCTGCGGCGCTCCTTTGCCTGACGGGTCAGTGTGTATTGCATATCGTGCCTCCTTCCAAGAAAAATGTGCTCCCGCCGCGCGGGCAAGGAGCACATTTTTCAGTCGCTTAGGGTTTACTTCGCGTTGGCGTTGTTCACATAGGTTTCAACTTCGGTCTTCACATCGCCGCCCGCAAAGATGCGCTGCAGCATGTTCCACCACTCGGTGCGCTGAACGGCCCAGTTGGGGGTGACATTGTAGTAGTCGCCCAGGTAAGGCATGAACACCAGGAAGCCCTTGAAGCTTTCCTTCTCGGTGCCGGTGTAGATATCGCCAAAGGAGGCGCGGACCGGGAAGAAGCCGGTGGCGTAGACAGACTTGGGGCCCTGCACGGGATCATCGGCCACAAACTTGATGAATTCCTTGGCAGCGGCTGCCTTGGCTTCGTCCTTGTTGTCAAAGATGCCGAAGCCTCAGATGCCGCCGGCCAGCTCGGGCACGCCGTCATCGCTGGGGAACGCCATCGCAAAGGGCTTGAAGTTGACGGAGGAGGCATAGTTGGACGCGTTGGAGGCATTCCAGGCGAAGGACATCGCGAAGGTGCCGTTGGCGAACATCTGCAGCTCGTCAGAGGCAACGATGGCGGCGTCGGCATTCAGGGTGCCTTCGTTGACCATGTCCTGCAGCTTCTGCAGGCCCTTGATGCCCGCTTCGCTGTTCATGGTGTACTGGGTGTGCTCGGGATCGGTGAAGCTGGCGGAATATAGGTTCATCGCCAGGGCACGGGTGCCCTGATCGCCGCCCTGGCCACCGCAATACACAACGCCGGTTACCGGCACGCCGCTGTCCTTGAGGGCTTTCATGGCCTTCTCAAAGTTCTCGGTCGTCCAGGTGCGGGTTTCCTGATCCAGGTACTGCAGGGCATCGGCCTTCTCAAACAGGTCATAGTTGATGGCCATGCAGTGGGTGGTCATGCACAGGGGATACTCGTAGTAGTTGCCATCCGGGCTCTTGCAGGCGGAGACAACGGCTTCGCTGACGGCGGAGATATCCTTGAGGGCTTCTTCCGTCCACAGGTCGTTCAGGGGCAACATTTTGCCCTTGGCGCCCCAGTTGCTCACCAGGCGCTCGGGACCTTCCATGATGATGTCGGGGGTGGTGCCCGCCTCAATGGCGGTGGTCACCTGGTCGTCGCCCGACTGGTAGTCCAGATACTCCACTTGCACGGAGATGTTGGGGTGCTTCTCGTTGAACGCAGCGATAATCTCATCCACGGACTCGGATTTGCCCCAGCCGCCGATTGGGTAGGTCCACATCGTAATGCTGACTTTTTCCTCAGCAGCCGCGATGCCGGCCAGCGACAGCAGCATCATCGCCGCCAACGCCAAAGCCATCAGTTTCTTCATGGGGATACCTCCTTCATACAATTGCTATCCTGTGCGGATTGCTTTGCGCAAATCCTATCGCATTCATCCTACAATGTCAAGCGGTTTTTTTGATATTTTGGAATAAAACAAACAACTTGTGCCCAAAACCACATCTATCATACTACAAAGATTATTTGGAAGGGTGGACAAACTCCGCCCGGCGCACTGAACAAGTGGTTGACAAATATGCGTTCTGCGCATATAAATGAATAGATGATATATAGGAGAATGACATGAATAAGCGAACCGGTGAAAAGCTCTATGCACAGGTGTTCCGACAGATTCGGTCCTACATTATTCAGCGCAACCTACAGCCGGGCGATTTGCTGCCCACCGAGCAGGCGCTGGTGAAGATGCTGGGCGTCAGCCGCAATGTGCTGCGCGAAGCCATCAAATCCATGGAAATCATGGGCATGGTATCGGCACAGCCGGGGCGGGGCACGGTGCTGAAGGAGTTTAACCTTGACTTTGTATTCCAAAATGTGGTCTTCGCAGCCATTGGCGATGAAGACCCGACCATCGCCGACATGCTGGAGATCCGCAAGCGCCTGGAGCTGAGCTTCATGCGCAAGGCGTATGACACCCTGCTGGATGAAGACATCGCCCACCTGCGCGCCATCATGCAGGATATCAAGGCCCAGTGGGAATTGCGTCGCCTGTTTCATGCCAACGACCGGGCGTTTCACATGACCATCTTCTCCCGCGTGGGCAACCGCACCCTGACCTCGCTGATGGAGGCGATATGGGACGTGGACGCCAACTTCAAGACGGAGGAGAAGTTCAAGCACCTGGACGATACCATCGTCAAGCATGAGAACATCGTGCGGGCGCTGGAGGTGCGCAACCAGGAGGCCTTTGAGGCCGCTATGTTGGCGCACTTCGCCTCGGGCAAGTATACCAGGCTCGACAGCTTTGCCGAGTATTAAGGAGAAAGCGATGAAAATATCCCTCACACAGACCCACCAATGGGTGAAGGAAGAGCTGGCACGCTGCGTGTCCTTCTGGCTGAACAACGGCATGGACGCGGTGCATGGCGGCGTATACACTTGTCTGGATCGCAAGGGGGAGGTGTTTTCCACCGACAAAAGCGTGTGGATGCAAGGCCGCTGCGCCTGGACATTCGCCCGCCTGTGCGCGCAGTATGGCATCAAGGAAGAGTGGATGCGCGCGGCGGTAAGCTGCCTGCAATTCATGGAAGACCATTGCATCAACCGTGAGATGGGCGGCCGCATGTACTTCACCGTTACCAAGGATGGCAAGCCCCTGCGCCAGCGCCGATATAACTTCAGCGAGGGCTTCTACGCCATGGCCAACGCGGAGTATTATGGCCTGACCGGCAAGCAGGAGCACCTGGACCGCGCGCGCCGCGCCTACAACCTGATATGGGATTTGAACCATGGCCTGATTGCTGACCCAACGGGCATGGGCCCCAAGACCATTGCCGCCACCCGCACCGGGCGGGCATTGGCCGACCCCATGATTTATCTGAACCTCACTGCCACGCTGCGGCGGGTTGACCCGGATTGGGCGGATACTTACGACCAGCGTGCAAAACAGTGTGTGAGCGATATCTTCACCTACCATCGCAAGCCCGATATGCACTGCACGCTGGAAACCGTGGGCCCGGGTGGCGAGTTCATGGATGAATTCACCGCCGGCCGCGTGGTCAACCCGGGGCATGTGATTGAGTGCAGCTGGTTTTTGATGGAGGAGGCCGAGCGGCTGCACGACAACCAGTTGATGGAGGATACCCTGTCCATGTACCGGGATGCCATAGAGGCCGGGTGGGACAAGGAGTATGGCGGCCTGCTGTACTTCCTGGATTGCCTGGGCAAGCCGCCCGAGGCCTACGAGCATGATATGAAGCTGTGGTGGCCGCACAACGAGGGCATGATTGCCTCGCTGATGGCCTACCGCCATACGGGGGACGAGTATTACCTGCGCTGGTTTAACAAGCTGCTGGCCTACTGCCAGACCTACTTCAGCGACCCGGAGTATGGTGAATGGTATGGCTACCTGCGCCGGGACGGCAAGCCCACCGAGCCGCCCTGCAAAGGCAGCACGTTCAAGGGCCCCTTCCATCTGCCCCGTATGCTGATGATGCTGGACAGCATGCTGGAGGAACTGACCAAAGAAAAAGAGCAGGTCTGAGCCTG
>CALNAU010000126.1 GCA_937874275.1 uncultured Clostridia bacterium
TCAACTTTGATTTGGCGCCGGTGTTGGACGTCAACAGCAACCCGCACAATCCCGTCATCGGCGTGCGCAGCTACGGCCAGACGCCGGAGCAGGTAGCCCACTATGGCATCGCCATGATGCGCGGGCTGCTGGACGGCGGGGTGTTGGCCTGCGGCAAACACTTCCCCGGCCACGGCGATACCGCGGTGGATTCTCATGTGGGCCTTCCCCTGGTGGATAAGTCATTGGCCGGACTGGAGGCATGCGAGCTGGCGCCTTTCCGCGCGGCCATCACGGCGGGGCTGCCCGCAGTGATGAGCTCCCACATCCTCTTTCCGCAGCTGGAACCAGACAAGCTGCCAGCCACCATGTCCCGGCGCGTCATGACCGGGTTGCTCAAGGAACGCCTTGGCTTTGACGGGCTGGTGCTCAGCGACTGCATGATGATGGGCGCCATTGCCGATCACTATGGCTCCGTCGCGGGCATGGTGGCCGCCCTGAAGGCGGGGGTAGACATGGTATTTGCCTCCCACAGTGCCCAGCTGGCGGGCGAAGCCGCGCAGGCCATCGCTGCGGAGCTTGCCGCGGGTGCTCTATCTGACACGGAGTTCGCCGCATCTACAGAGAAAATTCTGCGATATAAGGCACAGCATGGAGAACAACCCACGCCGGACATCCGCTGTGTGGGCAGTGCAGAGCACCGGGCACGGGTTGCCCAGCTGTATGAGCAGTCACTCACCGCCGTGCAACTGCCGAAGGGCGGAATGCCACCATTGGGGGCTCACCCGCTGTTCATCGCCTGCCCGCCCTGGCAGGTAACGCCCGCATCCAGCGCCGTGCGTGGTCCCGCTTCCTTTGCAGAATATATGCATGCCGCCTTTGGCGGGGACATGGCGCTGATGCCGGCAGACCCGGATGACGCCCAAATCGCGCAACTGGTGCGGAAGGCCCCCGGCCACACTTGCCTGGTGGTCGGTACCTACAATGGACACCTGCGCCCCGGCCAGCTGCGCCTGGTGCAGGCGCTGGGCAAGCTTTCGCTGCCAATGATTTGTGTAGCGCTGCGCAATCCCTACGACTTGGCACACCTGCCGCCCCACGCGGCGGGCATCGCGACCTATGGGGCCAACGCGGGCGTGATGGCCGCGTTGGAAAAACTGCTGCGCGGCGACTTGCAGGCCAATGGCACGCTGCCCGTACATCTCGCCCGGTAAGCGTACTAGTAATCAAGGAGGACAACATGGCCTACGTCATCGGCCTGATGAGCGGTACGTCGCTGGACGGCGTGGACGCCGCGCTGGTGGATATCAACGACAAGCGGACCAAACTGATTTGCTTTGAAAGTTTTTCCATGCCGGCTGACACCCGTCAGCGAATTCTGGACTGTTGCTCACCGGAGCGCTCCGACATCAGGCTGGCGTGCAGCCTCAATGTGGAGCTGGGATATTTGTTTGCCAACGCCGCCCGGATGGTATGCGAAAAGGCGGGGATATCGCTGAAGGATGTGCTGTGCGTCGCCTCCCACGGGCAGACGGTATACCACATCCCCCAGCATGAAAACGGGTGGCTGGCCTCCACCCTGCAACTGGGAGAGCCCGCCATTATTGCCCACGAAACGGGCGTGCAGGTGGTTTCCGGCTTTCGCGCGATGGACATGGCGGCGGGCGGCCGCGGCGCGCCGCTGGTGCCCTATACGGAGTATCTGCTGTACCGCTCGGGCATGGACCGGGCGCTGCTCAACATCGGCGGCATCGCCAACGTCACGGTGCTGCCTGCCCTCTGCGCAATGACGGACGTCCTGGCCTTTGACACCGGCCCCGGCAATATGATTATGGATGCCCTGGCCCGCCTGCTCTTTGATGAACCCTACGATGCCGGCGGCGCGCTGGCCGCACAAGGGCAACCGAACGAGACCATCCTGACGGAGTGGCTGAATCTTCCCTACTTTTATTTGCCGCCGCCCAAGGCCACCGGGCGGGAACTGTTTGGCGAGCAGTTCGTCCGGGAGGCGTTGCAGCGTTGGCCCAAAGTGAACTCGCACGACTGGCTGGCCACCGCCGCCCACTTTACGGCGCGCAGCGTAATTCACGGGCTGCGTGACCATGTCTTCCCCCGCTGCGCGGTCACCCAGTTGGTTGTATCCGGCGGCGGGAGTCACAACAAGACGCTGCTGTCGCTGCTGTCTGATTTACTGCCTTCCTCCTGCGCACTATTGCGGCAGGAGGATTTGGGCTGGCCATCCGATGCCAAGGAAGCAGTGGCCTTTGCCCTGCTAGGCTATGAAACCATTCATGGTCGGCCCGGCAATCTGCCCGCCGCCACCGGCGCGCGCCACCCAGTCATCCTGGGTAACATCACGCCTGCGCCGTTGCGGGGCTCCACGGACTCAAAGGAATAGTTGCTCCCTTTTTTCATCGACCAATTGCTCATTGACCAGATAGTGGATTGATTATCACAGATGATTGAGCAAGTATCCTCTGCTAAGATTATGATTTGCTTTTCGCTTTCCTTCTGGGCTTGATTAGGTTATAACTTTGCTCAATCTGTCGATGCACTTCTGCTACCGGCACATCAGCACCGATTGCTACGGTGTTCCAATGTTCCTTGTTCATATGGAAGGCGGGAGTCACCCCTTCAAATGCCTGGCGTAGCAATATGGCTTCCGCCGGGTCACATTTCAGATTGACACACAGCCTGCCATTCCGCTCAAAAATGAACGCAAATACCTTGCGGTTTGCCCCGTGCCGCATCACCGTCCACACGCTATCACCGGCGGACAAATCTCGGAATGGGTAGTCCTCGTACGCCTGCGGCATCGTCAGGCAATAATCAATAAGCGCCCGTCTGGTCATGGCTGTCCTCCCGTTCATTCTGTTTGACTATAACAAGATTAGATTGAATGCTCAACAACTTCAAAATACAATTTTACCGCCACTTACACTCGTTCGGTTCGATAACTGCCCATAATCTCACTTTATCACTCACCCACAATAAACGAAAAACCCCCTGATTGCTCAAGGGATTTTCTGGTACGCCCGGCGGGATTCGAACCCACGGCCTTCAGAGTCGGAGTCTGACACGCTATCCAGCTGCGCTACGGGCGCTTACGGCTTAAAAACTTGGTGTTTTCAAAGCGCTGTGAGTTTAGCACACCATTGATTTCATGTCAATTATTGACGGATCTCTCTGGTTTCGAATGCAATTTATACATACGAGAGTGACAGATTTATCATCAGGTCTGTTGAAGCTT
>CALNAU010000127.1 GCA_937874275.1 uncultured Clostridia bacterium
AAAGTGCGTGGCGTGTGCCAATACGACAGCTATAGCCGTTGTGTGGTGCTGATGGCGCAGGATATTTCGGTGTTCGACATTCCTCGCCGCAAGGATACGGCGGAGCAAAAACGTGTGGAGTTGCACGCCCATACGCACATGAGCGTGATGGATGGCACGGTATCGGCTGCCCAGTTGATTGCCCGTGCCGCGAAATGGGGCCATGAGGCCATTGCCATCACGGACCACGGTGTGGTGCAGGCATATCCCGAGGCCTTCTCCGCGGCAAAAGCCAATAAAATTAAGCTGATTCCCGGTCTGGAAGGCTATATGATCGACAGCACGCCCATTGTGCGTTATGCCACGGAGCGGCCCATTGACGCACCCATCGTGGTGCTGGATTTTGAGACCACCGGGCTTAATACCAGCCAGGATCGCATCATCGAAATCGGCGCGGTGAAGCTGCAGGATGGCCAGGTGCAGGATACATTTTCGCAGATGGTCAACCCCGGTTTCCCTCTACCGCCCAAGATTATCGAAATAACGGGCATTGCTGACCATATGTTGATGGATGCGCCCAGTGCGCAGGAAGCGCTGCCGAAGCTGCTGAAATTTATCGGCGACTGCCCGCTGGCCGCCCATAATGCCTCGTTTGATTTGGCTATTTTGAAAAGCGAAATGGCCCGGCTGAATATGGAGCAGCGCTTCACGCAAATCGATACATTGTTCTTCGCGCAGAAGTTGTATCCGGAATTGAAGCGTTTCCGCCTTGGCGCCGTATGCAAGCATTTGGGCGTTTCCTTGAAAAACGCTCACCGCGCTGTGTATGACGCGACAGCAACGGCCCAAATACTGTCCAAAATGCTGGAGGAAGCGAAGGCCCGCGGCGCCACCACCCTGGATGAGATTGACGACCATGTAAAGGGCTATACCAAGAGCATCGACCGGCATGTCATATTGCTTGCCACATCCCAGCAGGGTCTGCAAAACATCAATCGATTGGTCACCCTGTCGCATCTGAAACACTTCCACTACGTGCCCAAGATTCCGCGTGACAAAATTGAGTCCTTCCGGGAAGGGCTGTTAGTCGGCTCCGCGTGCAGCAACGGCGAAATTTTTCAAGCCATCCTGGCCGGCATGCCACAGGATCAGTTGGAGGAAGTTGCTCGCTTCTACGACTATCTGGAAGTCCAGCCAGTGGAGAACAATGAGCTGCTGCTCAAGCGTGGCTTGGTCAGCAGCAGGGATGAGCTGGAAACCATCAACCGCAGAATCATCGGATTGGGCGAAAAGCTGTCCATCCCGGTGGTGGCGACAGGAGACAGCCATTATCTGGAGCCGGAGGATGCCCCCTTTCGAGCCATTTTGCACCACAGCCAGCATGACGAATATGCTGATGACCTGCCGCCGGCACATCTGCGAACCACGGATGAAATGCTGGAAGCTTTCTCGTGGCTGCCACCTGAAAAGGCGCGGGAAATTGTGATTGACAACCCGCGTGCCATTGCGGCACGTATTGGGGAAATCACGCTGTATCCCAAGCACCCGGATAACCTGACCACCTTCTCACCCGTGTGGGAAACGGCCAACGATGATATCCGCAACATGGCCACCGAGAAGGCCAGGGAACTGTACGGGGACGTACTGCCCGAGCTGGTGCAAAAGCGCCTGGACAAGGAACTGAAGTCCATTATTGGCTATGGCTACGCCACCCTCTATAGCATCGCCAACAAGCTGGTTTCCAAGTCTCTGAAGGATGGCTATCTGGTGGGTAGCCGTGGCTCGGTCGGTTCATCTTTGGTGGCCACGCTGTGCGGCATCACGGAGGTAAACCCCTTGCCGCCGCATTATCGATGCGCCCATTGCCGAACCGTGGATTTCAATGTGCCGGCGGGCTCTACAGTCGGGGTAGATTTGCCTGACAGTACTTGTGCGCATTGCGGGCAGAAGCTGATCAAGGATGGCTTCGATATTCCGTTTGAAGTATTCCTGGGCTTCAAGGGCGATAAGGTACCTGATATTGATTTGAACTTTTCCGGCGAATATCAATCCATCGCACACGCCTATGTGGAAGAATTATTCGGCAAGGGGTATGTGTACCGTGCCGGCACCATCGGTACCCTACAGGAGAAGACGGCGTATGGGCTGGTGCTCAAGTACATGGAAGACAAGGGCAAGACCATGTCCGATGCCGAAAAGAGCCGGCTCGCGCTTGGCTGTGTAGGGGTAAAGCGCACCACCGGCCAACATCCGGGCGGCATCGTCGTGCTGCCAAAGGAATATGAGATTACCCAGTTTACCGCGGTCCAGCATCCGTCGGACGATGCCAACAAAGGCGTTGTCACCACGCATTACGATTTCAGCTCCATGCATGACATTTTGGTCAAGCTGGACATTCTGGGTCATGACGACCCAACGATGATTCACATGATGGAGCGTTTGAGTGGGGTGCCCTATTACGAGGTGCCGCTCGATGACAAGCAATCCATGTCGCTGTTCCGGTCGCCGGAGGCTCTGGGCGTAACAGCCGAGCAAATCAATTGCCAGACAGGTACCCTTGGCGTGCCGGAGTTCGGAACAGGCTTTGTGCGTCAGATGTTGATGGATACGCAGCCTACCACCATGGAGGAATTGATTCGCATTTCCGGCCTTTCTCATGGCACCAATGTGTGGCTGGGCAACGCCAAGGACCTGATTGATTCCGGCACGGCCAACCTGCTGCACTGCATCTGCACACGTGATGATATCATGAACACGCTAATTCAGCGGGGCGTGCCTGACAAAATTGCTTTTGATGCCATGGAGAGCGTGCGCAAGGGCAAGGGGCTGAAGCCCGAGATGGAAGCCGCCATGCGGGAGCACGGTCTTGAGGAATGGTTCATCGCCAGCTGTAACAAGATTGCTTACATGTTCCCCAAGGGGCATGCGGTGGCGTATGTGACGATGGCTTTGCGTGTGGCCTGGTACAAGGTACATTGGCCGCTGCAATACTACGCGGCATATTTCACCATCCGGTCATCAGGGTTTGACGCGCGCACCATGACACGGCCGCTGACCCATATCAGGACAATGCTAAGCGACTTGAACGCCATGGAAACGAAGGATTTAAGCGGCACGCAAAAGGACGAGATGGTTGCACTTGAAGTGGTACTTGAAATGTTGTCGCGGGGCTTCAGTTTCCTGCCGCCGGACCTGTACCTGAGTGACGCGTCAGAGTTCCTCATTGAGGGCAACGGCCTGCGGGTCCCGCTGGATTCCCTAAACGGTTTTGGCAAGGCTGCCGCACAGAGCATCGTGGAGGCCCGTTCGGAACCGTTTGTTTCCATTGAGGACCTGCGCAAGCGCACCAGCATCAACACAAGCGGCATCGACATGCTGCGCGAGGCAGGCGCCCTGAAAAACCTCTCGGACACCAATCAGGTGGACTTCTTCTCCCTCCTGTAGGGCCGAGTAAGACGGACAAAGCCGTATTAAGGCCATTTTCATGGAATAATCGTCGATTGTACGGCGTTTTTGCTTGTCATGCCTTTTTTTCTATGGTATACTCTGTGCGTATCTGATTGAAGAAAGAAGGGTTTGTCGAAGAGTGGGAGCTGCGTTAGAGGAGAATCAGTGCTTTGCACGGATTTTTTTCTGTAACGCAGCAGATGCCCGCTTTTTGTATTGTGTCGAGAATGGCAAAGGATAACGGAAAGATCAGCATCAAGAAAATTTGCGCCGCATTGGCCGATGAGCTGGGCTATGAACTGGTGGACGCCGGTTTTGAAAAGGAAGGCGCCAGCCAGTACCTGCGCATCTATCTGGACAGCGAGCAGGGCATCAGCCTCAAGGACTGCGAAAGCTATCATCGCCGGGTGCAGCCGTTGCTGGAGGAAGTGGAGTACGACTTCCTGGAGGTATCATCCCCGGGCATCGATCGGCCTATCCGCACCCAGGCCTACGCGCAAAAGACGGTCGGTTCGCTGGTGGAGATACGGCTATACCAGCCGCTGGATGGTCAAAAGGCTTTTACCGGCATCTTCGGCGGGCTGGATGATGAAGGCTATCACCTGACGGTGGGAGACAAGCAGCTGACCTTCCCGGCCAAGAGCGTGGCGGTTGCCAAGAGAACCATCAACCTGGAAGAAGCGCTTGCTGCGCAGGCGGATGAGATAGAGGAGGAAGACAATGAGCGCTGAAAAACTTGACCTGATGGATGCCATCTCCATGTTGGCACGTGAAAAGGATATGAACGAGGCCATCCTCGTGGATACAATCGAGGAGGCGTTAAAGGTTGCCTATCGCCGCAACAACAAGCAGAGCGGCGCCAACCAGAACCTTACCGTCCGCCTGACCAAAAAGGATGGCGCCCGGCTGTACGCCCGCAAGGTTGTAGCCGATGAGGTGGAGGATCCCGATACACAGATTACGCTGGACGACGCGCTCAAAATTCGCTCCGACTATCATGTGGGCGATATTGTGGAGATTGACGTCACCCCGTCAGACTTTGGCCGTGTTGCCGCCCAGACCGCCAAGCAAATGCTTGTGCAGCGCATCCGGGAAGCCGAGCGCGGCAAGATTTATGATGAGTACATCGAGAAGGAAAACGAGATTCTTACCGCCATCGTGCAGCGTGTGGAGCCCAAGGCCGTCTATGTGGAAATTGGCCGCACAGAAGGCATCATGGAAGCCAGCGAGTTCATGCCCGGTGAAGAATATCGCGATGATGACCACATCAAGGTATATGTGCTCAAGGTGCATCGCTCTGGCCCCGAATCCAGCCGTAACCCCCAGGTGTATGTGAGCCGCATTCACCCCGGGCTGGTCAAACGGCTGTTTGAAATGGAAGTGCCGGAGATAGCCACGGGCCTGGTGCAGATTCGCTCCATCGCCCGCGAGGCCGGCAGCCGCACCAAGATTGCGGTGTACTCGGTAGACCCGATGATTGACCCGGTTGGCGCTTGTGTCGGCCCCCGCGGATCCCGCGTGGAGAACGTGGTGAAGGAACTGAAGAACGAGAAAATCGACATCATCAAGTGGTCGGCCGACCCGGCGGAGTTTGTGGCCAACGCGCTCAACCCGGCGCATGTGGTCAGCGTGTTCATCTCCGAGCATGAGAAAATTTGCCGCGTCGTGGTGCCTGATACCCAGTTATCACTGGCCATTGGCAAGGAGGGGCAGAACGCCCGGCTGGCTGCTAAGCTGACCGGCTGGAAGATTGACATCAAGTCTGAGACCCAGGTGGCCGAGTTGATGCGGGAACAGGGCATTGACCCCAACGACATCCCGCTGGAGAATGAGTTCATGGAAGCGGACATGGGCTATGATGTGGGCGAGCAGATGATGCCCTACGATACCCAGGAATAGCCCCCGAGGAAAGGACAGCATGCCCAAGAAAATCCCCATGCGCATGTGCGTTGGCTGCCGGGAGATGAAGCCGAAGAAAGAGCTGTTGCGCGTTGTGCGCACACCGGAAGGCGAAATCCTGCTTGACTTCACTGGCAAAAAATCTGGCCGCGGCGCGTATGTCTGTCAGCAGGAAGCCTGCTTGATGCGGGCCATCAAGCAAAGGCAGCTTGACCGCTCACTGGAGACATCCATTGGCCCCGATGTGACCGAGCAGTTGCGCGCAACGCTGGCCAATCTACCCCGGGAGACGGCCCATGAATGACGGATTGCGCGGATTGCTGGGATTGGCCATGCGGGCAGGACAGGTATTGCCCGGGGCGGGGCGAGCGCTGGACCTTATCCGACAAGGGCAAGCAGGGCTCATCCTGCTGGATGAAGGCGCATCCGACAACACCAGAAAACGCTTTGACGATGCCTGCGCCCATCACGACACCGACTGCCTGCTGCTATCGCCCGGCCTGCTTGGTGAAGCCATTGGGCGGCATGGGACGATGGTGGCGGCCATGAGGCCCGGCAGTTTCACACAAAAGCTGCTAAGCGCAAGCGTACGAGACGATATACGGACCAGAGAATGAAGCATTTGCGGAGGATAAGGACTTAATGACAAAGGTCAGACTCAAGGAAGTCACCAAAGAACTGAATCAAAAAGCGGGCGTTATCATGGCGGAAACCGAGCGCCTGAAACGCAACGCTGACATCCTGATGCAGATGCTGCGCCAGCAGGAGAACCAGTTTCTCCGGCAGGAGGAGGAAGAACGCCTCCGCATCAAGTATGAGCAACAGCAGGAAATGCTGCAGCAGCAGACCAAGGCCTGGACGATGCCGGATGATGAACCGGCAGAGGAGCCGGCGCCCGCGGCGGAGGCTAAGGCTGATACAGAACCTGCGCCTGAAGCGGCAAAGCCTGTTCAGGAAGCCAAGCCTGCTCCCAAGGCGGAGGAAGCGCCAACAGTATCCGCGGAAGCGGAACCTGCTGTCGCGGCTAAGCCGGTTGCACCGGCTCAGCCGGAAGCCCAGCCTCAAGAAACCGTGGCCGCAGCACAGCCTGCGACGCCGGTCGAAGCAGAACAAGCAAAGCCAGCACAACCTGCGGCACCGGCAAAACCTGTTGCTACCCGTCCTGCGGCAGGCGCACAACAATATGGCCGCCCGGCACCCGGCGCACAGCAGTATGGCCGTCCGGCACCTGGCGCGCAGCAGTATGGCCGCCCGGCACCTGGAGCGCAGCAGTATGGCCGCCCGGCACCCGGTGCGCAGCAGTATGGCCGCCCGGCGCCCGGTGCGCAGCAGTATGGCCGCCCGGCCCCTGGGGCACAACAGTATGGCCGCCCAGCCCCCGGCGCACAGCAGTATGGCCGCCCGGCGCCCGGTGGGCAGCAATACGGACGTCCGGCGCCTGGCGCTGGTGGCCGACCCGCACAGGGCCCCTATGGCCGCCCTGCCGGCGGCGCGCGTCCTGGTGCACCCCGTGTGCGCAATGATGACGCGCCCCTGGTCCTTGAAAAAGAGCGCGTCAGCAATTACGATCCGAACAAAAAGAATTACAACCGTCAGCATGATCCCGAGCGGGTCAGCCGCACCAAACGCCAGATTGCCAGAACCGGCTATGGCCAGTTTGATGATGTGGTTCGCGGCGGAAAACGCGCCCGCAGTAAAAAGCCCTCTGCGCAGCAGATGATGGCGCCCATTAAGATTGAAAAGGCCTATATGACCGCCGAGACCATCACGGTGAAGGACTTGACGGAGCGCATCGGCCGCCCAGCCGGTGAGATTCTCAAGAAGCTGCTGCTGCTTGGCAACTTGGCCAACATCAACAGCGAGTTGGACTTTGATACCGCGTCATTGGTGTGCAGCGAGTTCGGCGTTGAGCTGGAGATGAAGCTGGACAAAACAGCAGAAGACGCCTTGATTGAGGTAGCGGTGGCTGAGGACGATGAGAAGGACCTGGAGCCGCGTCCCCCGGTCATTACCATCATGGGTCACGTCGACCACGGCAAGACCTCTTTGCTGGACTATATCCGCGAAGCGCATGTCACCAAGACCGAGGCCGGCGGCATTACCCAGCACATCGGCGCCTACTCGGTGTCCCTGCGCGGTGAGCGCATCACTTTCCTGGATACACCCGGCCACGAAGCCTTCACGGCCATGCGTGCGCGCGGTGCGCAGGCCACGGATATCGCCGTGCTGGTGGTGGCGGCGGATGACGGCGTGATGCCCCAGACGGTAGAAGCCATCAACCACGCCAAAGCGGCCAATGTACCGATTATTGTGGCCATCAACAAGATGGACAAGGAAACCGCCAACCCCAACCGCATTATGCAAGATTTGACCAGCTACAACCTGGTAGCCGAAGAGTGGGGCGGTGACACCATCATGGTGCCCGTCAGCGCGCTGACCGGCGAAGGCGTTGACCAACTGCTTGACATGATACTGCTGCAGGCCGAGGTGCTTCAGCTGCGTGCCAACCCCAACCGCAAGGCGCAGGGCGTCATCATCGAGGCGAAGCTGGACAAGAGCCGTGGCCCGCTGGCAACCGTGCTGCTGCAAAACGGCACCCTGCATGTGGGCGACAGCATCATCGCCGGCACCGCGTCTGGCCGTGTGCGTGCCCTGCAAAACGACCGAGGAGAGCGCGTACAGTCCGCCGGCCCCTCCATGCCGGTTGAGATTTCCGGCTTTACCGATGTGCCGTCCGCCGGTGATGAAATGATTGCTGTTGACGACGACCGCCTGACCCGCCAGGTAGCCGAGGAGCGCAAAGACAAGGAACGCGAGCAGCGTGTCGCCGCTGCCTCCAAGGTCACGCTGGATAACCTGTTTGACAACATCTCCGAGGGCAAGATTGAAACCCTCAATCTCATTGTCAAGGCCGACGTGCAGGGCTCCGTGGAGGCTGTTCGCCAGGCGCTTGAGAAGCTGTCTACTGATCAGGTCAAGATTCGCGTGCTGCACGCGGGCGTTGGCGCCATCACCAAGGACGACGTCAACCTGGCCTCCGCCTTTGGCGCGATTATCATCGGCTTTAACATCCGTCCGGACAACAACGCCAGGGATATTGCCGAGAAGGAAGAAGTGGACATCCGGCTGTACCGCGTCATCTACCAGGCCATCGAGGATATCGAGAAGGCCATGAAGGGTATGCTGGAGCCTGAGTTCAAGGAGAATCTGCTGGGGCACGCCGAGGTGCGCAACGTATTCCGCATCACCGGTGCGGGCACCATTGCCGGCTGCTATGTCACCGACGGCAAGGTACAGCGCAACGCGTCCGTGCGACTGCTTCGTGACAATGTGGTCATCTTTGAGGGCAAGCTGTCATCGCTGCGCCGCTTTAAGGATGACGTGCGCGAAGTGGCCTCCGGCTACGAATGTGGTATCGGGCTGGAAGGCTACAATGACATCAAGGAAAAAGATGTGATTGAGTGCTTCGTGATGGAAGAAGTCGAGCCTAAGGGAGGTGCACGTGCCTAATTTCCGCAACGACCGCATCCAGGAAGAACTCAAGCGGGAGATAGACCGCATCATCCGCGATGATTTGGATGATCCTCGCCTGACCGGCACCTATTCCATTACCCGCGTCGATGTGGCGCGCGACCTCAGCCATGCCAAGGTTTATGTCAGCGTATTGGAAGAGGAGGCCCGCCCCAATGTGTTCAAGGCGCTCAAAAGCGGTGCCGGTTTCATTCGGCGCGAATTGACGCGCAATATGATCATCCGGCACGTGCCGGAGTTACAGTTTGTTGAGGACCATAACATCGCCTACGGTATTCGCATCAACGAACTGCTTAAGCAGGTTGGTGCTGATGGGAGCCGTGCACAGCATGACGATGAACAACCAGAAGAACATTGAGTATGCAGAAATCCTCCGCCTGATTGGGCAAGCAGAGCGAGTTTTGCTCTGCACCCATCTGGCGCCTGATGGTGATGCGCTGGGGTCTATGTTGGCGCTTGGCTCTCTGGTTAAGCGCATGGGCAAGCAAGTTACCATGATCTGTCATGACCCGGTACCCGGCTACCTGGTGTTTCTGCCCGGCCAACAGGCCATCAAGCTCCCGGCCCAAGCGGCTCAGGAGCATTTTGATTTGGCAATTTCGGTGGATGCTTCAGATGCGGAGCGTCTGGGCGATAGCCATGCGCTATTTGCCAAATGCCCTGTCACCATCCAGATGGACCACCACCAAACAAATACCCGTTTTGCCCAGCATAACCTGGTGCTTGCACAGTTGCCTGCCTCCGGCAGCGTGGTATTTCCGCTGTTTGAGGCGGCCGGGCTGCCGATTACAAGGGAAGAAGCCATCTACCTGTATACCGCCATCAGCACCGATACGGGCAACTTCTGCTTTGGCCATATCAGCGATGTCACATTCGAGCAGGTGGCAGCCACCATGCGCGCGGGCTTACCCCTGGTGGAGACCGCGAGACAGCTGCACCTCATGCGCGAGAAGGAACAGGTGCTGATGCTGGGGCGCGCGCTCAACAGCCTCAAGTTCTTCATGGATGGCCGCCTGAGCGGCATGGAAATAACCCAGCAGGATTATCTTGACTGTGGCGCCACGGATGAGCACACGGACAAGATTGTCAACCACGGCCTGTATATCCCGGGGGTACAGATGTGTTACCTGGCCAATGAAACGCAGGATGGCATCAAGTTCAGTCTGCGCAGCATCGCGCCTTACCGTGTATCAGATATCGCTTTCCGTTTGGGCGGCGGCGGACACGCCCAGGCTGCGGGATGTACCATCCACAAGCCTTTGGCCGAGGCCGTACAGATTGTTCGTCATGCCATGGAAAGCGAGCTGTCCTCTTGAACGGGGTAATCAATCTCATCAAGCCGCCGGGCACATCATCAGCGCAGGCGGTTTCTTTTGTTAAACGGCTAACTGGCCAGAAAGTTGGCCATGCCGGTACGCTGGATCCGGATGCCAGCGGTGTGTTGCCCATCATGGTTGGTAAAGCAACGAGCCTGTTTGACTATATCGCGCAGGAAGAAAAGATATATGTGACCGAGATTGCCTTTGGTGCGGCCACCGATACACAGGACGCGTCAGGCCAGGTGATTCAGACTGGGACCAACTACCCTTCTGAACATGCATTGCGAAGGATTCTACCGGCCTTTGTTGGGAATGTGATGCAGCAGCCTCCCGCATATTCTGCCATCAAGCAAGGGGGAAAACGGCTGTATGACTTGGCGCGGCAAGGCGTTGCAGTGCAGGCAGCGCCACGTCCCATCCACATAGGCGGCATCGACCTGTTGAGGCCAACACCGCGACATGGATACATGTTAAGGGTCTATTGCGGCAAAGGGACCTATATCCGCACCCTATGCCACGATATCGGCACAGCAGTGGGCTGTCCGGCGCATATGCGCATCCTGATACGGGAAGGCACCGGCCCCTTTGACATAGGGCAAGGAATTACCATGGAAGAGCTGGAACAAATCATCGGGCAGGGGAACGCTCCCGCAAGCTGGCTGACAAGCCCTGCTGAAGTGTTAGCTCACTTGCCACGGGTCATCGTGCCGAGGCGATACTGGAAACAGTGTGTGAATGGGGCAGCGTTGTCTATTGAAGGGCTGTCGGATGCAGCCGATGTAGCCGACGGTGCACTGCTCACCTTGTACTGTGGGGACGCATTCATCGGCCTCTATGAACGCAGGGGAGAGCAGTTTCGGGTGCGCGTGATGCTGTTTGACCCACAGGGGTCATCTGCCGCTTTTTCTTGACAGCGCAAGCGTTTCCGTTTACTATTGTCTTGCTATGGAAGGGACGAAGACTATGAAAGCCAAAGGCATCAACGATGTAAGCAAACCAATCCGCGATATCGCGTATGAGACCCTCAAGCAGGCCATCATCACCGGTGAACTGCCTGCCGGTTCCCGTATTGTGGAGACGGTATACGCCAACAAACTACACATCAGCCGCACGCCATTGCGCGAGGCTTTTCGCAAGTTGGAGTTGGATGGTCTGGTTTCATGTGAAGTCAGGCGCGGCGTTATTGTGCGGGCGTTTACCATCGATGATATTGAAGAGATTTATGGAATCCGTAATGCCTTGATGCTGTTGATTACCCCTTCTGTGATGGCCAACATCAACGATCAGGATATCAGCGATTTGGAAGAAATCCTGAGCCGTATGGATGTGAGCCAGCGGGATGAAGATTCGGAGGAATTGGCAATTCAAAATCGTCAATTCCACCGTCGTATTGAGTATATTTCTAACAAGAAACGTATCCTGCGTGTCATCGACAGCCAGGAAGAATATATCAAGCGGTTTTCTGCCATTGCCATCGCCAGCATTGTTCATCGCTCCCAGGCGCATGGGGAACACCACCAGATGCTGCAATACCTCAAGGACCGTGACCAGCAGCGCTTTGACGAACTGATGCAGCGCCACCTGGAGGAGAGCAAAGAGGTTTGCCTGAAAGCTGTTGATGGCCGCATCGGCAAGTTTACCGATATCAAGAATTCTTAACAGCCAAGGCTGTTATAGTTTGAAAAATGCATAGGAGGTCCCCATGAACGATATTGAGATTGCCCAATCTGCAAGCATGCTTCCCATTCAGGAGGTTGCAGACAGGCTGCAGCTCAAGCCCGAGTCGCTCTCGCCTTATGGCAGGTACATCGCCAAGGTTGATCCCTTACAGTACCGGGATACGCCTGACCGCGCCAAGCTCATTTTGGTTACGGCCATCACGCCCACCCCTGCCGGTGAGGGCAAGACCACCATCAGCATCAGCCTGGCGGATGGCCTAACCTATCTTGGCAAATCGTCCATGCTGGCATTGCGCGAGCCTTCCCTTGGACCGGTATTCGGCATGAAGGGCGGCGCTACAGGCGGCGGCTATGTACAGGTGCTGCCGATGGAGAATATCAACCTTCATTTCACGGGCGACCTGCATGCGATTACAGCTGCCAACAACCTGTTGGCAGCCATGGTGGACAACCATATTCAGCAGGGCAATGAGCTGCAGATTGACCCCCGGCGCATCAATTTCCGCCGCTGTATGGACCTTAACGACCGTCAGCTGCGCAGCGTTGTCAGCGGCCTGGGCGGCGACAAGAATGGCGTGCCGCGCGAAGATGGGTTTGATATCACCGCGGCCAGCGAGGTGATGGCGACATTCTGCATGGCACAGGATATGCAGGACCTCAAGCAGCGCCTCGGTCGTATCGTGGTGGCTCGCAACATGGAGGGCAAGCCGGTTACCTGCAGCCAGATTGGTGCGCAGGGGGCCATGGCCGCGCTTCTGCGTGATGCCGCAATGCCCAACCTGGTACAGACCATCGACCATACCCCCTGCCTGATTCATGGCGGGCCTTTTGCCAACATCGCCCATGGCTGCAACAGCGTTATTGCTACACGCCTGGCCATGAAGTTGGCCGATTATGTGATTACCGAAGCTGGCTTCGGCGCCGACCTGGGTGCCGAGAAGTTCCTGGATATCAAGTGCCGCCAGAGCGGCTTGTGGCCGGATTGTGTGGTGTTGGTAGCCACCATCAGGGCGCTCAAGCATCACGGTGGTGTGCAGAAGCCCGACCTGAATAAGGAAAACGTGGCTGCCCTTGAAACCGGTATGGATAACCTGCGCAGGCACATCCAGAATATCCGCGATGTATGGCAGTTGCCTGTGGTGGTGGCACTCAATCACTTCAGCAGCGATACGCAGGCGGAGATTGACACGGTGCTGCATGCGATGGAGCGGGAGGGTGTACCCTGCCGGTTTAGCGACGGATGGGCCAAGGGCGGTGAAGGCGCGGCCGATTTGGCACAGTGCGTGGCCGATTTGCTGGAGAAGAACCAGAAGGAGCCGACGCCCTCTTACACCTATCCCGCGGAAGCCGGCCTTCAGCAGAAGATTGAAACGCTGGCCAAGCGCATTTACCACGCCGGCAGCGTGAGCTTTGCCGGGAAGAGCAAGGCGATCATTAAACAGTTAGAGGATGATGGCTACGCTGGCGCGCCCGTGTGCATTGCGAAGACGCAATATTCATTCAGTGACAATGCCAAACTGCTCAATGCGCCGGAGGGATATGAGCTGACCATCCGTGACGTTCGCTTGTCGGCGGGTGCCGGATTTGTGGTTGCGTTTGCGGGCGATATCATTGCCATGCCGGGTCTGCCGCGTGTACCCGCTGCTTTGCAGGTGGACGTGGATAACAATGGCGTAATAAAGGGTATATTCTAATTGTTGACTGAATCCCCGGATTTGACGAAAAGGAGTGTTCCATGAAGAGGCGGCTGCCCCTGTTGCTGTTATTGATGGTGCTGTGTTTGACTGTGACGTCGGTTGTGGCGGATGAAGAGGTATCCCTGTTTCAGGTGCCCACACCCGCACCGGCTATAACCGAACAAACGGTGGAGTCGCCAAGCGAACCTGCCCAAACGCAGGATGCCATTATACCCGCTGCCAATATTCTGCCCGACGGCAGCGTGGTGGTCACCATCAGCGCGGTGGGCGACCTGACCTTTGGCGGGGATGTGCGCAAGAGCGCGGCAAGCATTTTTGACCGGGAGCTGAAGAAGCAGGGAAATGACCTGAGCTTTGTTACCAGAAACGTAAAAGAACTCCTCAGTCAGGATGATATGACCATCGCCAACTTCGAGACCACGCTCACCACGGCACCGGTATACAAGAAGAGTAACCAGTTCGTGTTCTCCGCCCCGCCGGAGTATGTGGAGATTCTCGAGCATGGCAGCATTGAGGCCGTTTCCTTTGAAAACAATCACGCGATGGATCATGGCGAAACCGGCATTTCCGATACACAGGAGGTATTAACCTCGGCCGGTATCACCTGGAGCACCGAAAAACAGCCCGCAGTATTTGAAACCGCGAGCGGCATCAAAATCGGCCTGCTGTCCTATCAAACGTTCAACGGGCAGTATCCCCGTCTGCAGACGCAGGTGCCCAACGATATTGCCAATATGCGAAACCAGGCTGATATTGTGCTGGTGAGTTATCACTGGGGCGATGAGTTGGACTATGCCCCCAACGCGCGCCAACAGCAGCTGGGCCGATTGACCATCGATGCCGGCGCCGATCTTGTGGTTGGTCATCACAGCCACCGGATCAACCCCATTGAGTTGTATAACGGCAAGTATATCGTATATTCTCTGGCGAATTTCAGCTTCGCCGGCAATAACAAACCCGATGATATGAGCTCTTTCATCTTTCAGACGCGTTTCAGCGTCAAGGATGGCAGCGCGCAGCCATACGGATTTCGGATCATTCCCATGCGCATCTCCTCCAAAACGGATTACAATGATTTCATCCCAACCCCCTTTACAGACCAGCGCCTGATTGATAATGTCATCAACGTGCTACAGTCCAACGGGAAGAAGCTTGAGTACGCGGTGGCCTCCTACCCGGTGGATTGGGAGTGAAGCAACATCATGCGTGCGAAGATTATGATACTAAGCGGAAATGACCAGGCGAAACGCCTGGCATTTTCTGTGCAAGGGGTATTGAGTGATTTGGCCATTGCGTTTGGCCACTCCTTCTTGATGAAGGAGGAAAAAATATCTACGGCTTCCGTGGCTGAATACGGTAGCGCGATGACGCAAGAGGCAATCGACGAAGCAAAACAATGCGACGCGGTATTGTGCCTGACCGATGATGGGCAGGGCGTGATTGAATTGGCTGCGGGAATAGGAAGCATTGTCTGCGGGCATGTCTACCAACTGCCGGAAATGCTGGCGCAGCACTCCTTGCTCAAAAGCGGGACATTGCCACATGGCTTAATTGCCTGGCCCTTGAGCACGCAACCAAACACATTAACGGATGCCGCTGTCCTGGTGTATGGCTTATCCAAGGCTCAACTGGTGCCCATCCGGGAGATCCCTTTGACTGGGAAGCGCAGCAGGGATTGGATGGCAGCGACCGGTTCAGTTGCCGCGCAAAATGGCCAAACCCAACCGCACCTGTCGGATGTCAATCATGTCTTGGAGGGGCTGCTAACAGTGCCGGAGGAGATGGGCATTGTGTTTGCCACACCCTCCGCTGCTTCCTCTGTTCATGCTGTGGCTTCGAGCTTGTCCGGCTTATCTCCGCTCTTGTTCGACACATATTGGGACAAACAACGTGCAATAGCCCATGCTGTGCAGATAGGCCAGAATGCAGCCCCGGACATGACGAATCCCTTTGGCGCACTCTATGCTGCAGCGCACATGCTCAAGCATACGCTGCGATTAACGCGTGAGGCAGATTGTTTGCTGACCAGCATCCATAACGTGCTGGAAGCCGGATGGCGTACCCCGGATATGTCGGCAGATAATACGGCCATGCACATCGGCACCGAAGCTGTTTGCGGCTTAATCAGCCAACAGATTGAACTGGCCGGCACCTTGATAAACCTATCGTGATATTGCCGGACTATCATCGTTGCGGCACCAACATGGTGGCCTCCATTGCGCAATACTTTGGCGTTCAACCGCTTCACCATACGCTGCCAGAGTTGGATGCTCTGCTGGCATCCGGTCAATACCGCAACATAGTATTGCTCGTACTTGATGGTATGGGGATGGAGGTCCTTGAACGTTGTCTGAAGCCGGACGGCCTTTTGCGCAGCCGGTTGATAACGCCTATTTCAGCCGTATTTCCTTCCACCACCACGGCAGCTACCACCAGCCTGATTTCGGGCCTCAATCCTGGGGAGCACGGCTGGATTGGATGGACCCTGCACTTTGATCAATTGGGTAAAAGTGTTGATACGTTCAGCAATCTGGCACAATTCACAAATACACCAGCAGCATGCTTTCACGCGGCAGAAACCTTCCTGCCATACCAAGCACTCACCGATACGGTGAATCGGCAAGGTACGGCAAAAGCTGTAACGATTTCACCGTATGCCAACATAAGAGTGAATTCCTTACAGCAGCTTGTCACGAAAACGGTGGAAGTGCTCCGAGAGCCTGGGCAACACTACGTCTACGCCTATTGGGGAGAGCCAGATCACACCATGCATCGGTTGGGGTGTCATCATGCTGAAATCCAACACATCATGAACAACATAGAGGAACGCTTGATTGAATTGCACCAAAGTCTATCCAAACAAGACTTGGTTCTGGTCACGGCAGACCATGGTTTGCTTGATGCTCCGCCCGATTATTTTGAGGATTTTCCGGAATTGCATGCCATGCTTCGCATGCCACCCGCTGTGGAGCCAAGGGCAGCCGCGCTTTATGTGCAAGAAAAAGCGCTTTCCGTATTTCCCGCCGCATTTAAGCAGGCCTTCGGAAAGCGCTATTGGCTGATGACAGGCGATGAGGCTGTATCGTCCGGCTTATTTGGACCAGACGACATGAATCCTTTGCTGCGTAGTTTGGTTGGTGACTATTTCGCTGTCGCCGTCAGCAATCATGCACTGTTTGATAGAAGGGAACACTGCAACGTAATCGGTGTACACGCTGGCCTGACAGAGCAGGAGATGCGGGTGCCTCTGATTGCGATGTCGGGCGATGTCTGACAGCAGTGACGGAATATAATACCTAATTTGCAGGGTTGCTTGCGCCAAGCGACCTTGCGCTTTGTTGTAAACCCTCTGTCATGTGCACGGTGCGGTCATTCAGCACCCATAGGGCTTCTACACCATCCAGACCATCGACATAAGCTCGCCCTTCTTCATATGGCATGAGGAACAACGCGGTAGACAGCAGATCAGCGTAACCTGAGTCCTCTGTAATGACTGTAACCGAGCGCATGTGGTCGCTTGGCATGAGCGTTTGCGGGGATACAATGTGGTGATAGCGCTTGCCGTCAAGCATAAAGAACCGCTGGTAATCACCGCTTGTGACGACCGAGGTATTGTGCAAAAACAACACTTCCAGAATATCCGAATTGGCATCCGTCATCACCATGCCATCCGGGTCCTGAATGCCGATTCCCCAATTCTTTCGCCCATCCATGGGGGCATGGCCGACGCGTACGTTGCCGCCCGCATTGATATAGAAAGAAGATACTTCGCTTTTGAGCATTTCTTGTGCGACTAACTCGGTAGCGTACCCTTTGGCAACCGCGCCCAAGTCCACCTGCAAGGCTGCATTGGCGTAGAAAACCGTTTGTGCGTCGTCATCCAGCACCAGGTCCGCAATGTCGGCATTGAGGCTGGCACCTTTCAACTTCTCCATCTCAGGCAGATAGGCATCGCTTGGATTGGCGTCGGCGACGTCGCGGGCATCGTGCCATAGCTCCAACACAGCCCCCAGTGCGATGTTGACCAACCCGCCAGTCTCTGTATACATCCGCTTGCCATAGGAAAGCAAGTTAAACAATGGAGCGGGCACCTGGACAGGCGCCTTGGCAGCGCTGTGGTTCAAGGTATACAGGTTGTTGACGCCTTCATAGGCGTGATAACGGTCAAACATCTGATGGTAGGCTTGAAACTGCTCCTGCGCTTTGGCGGTGACTTGTTCAAAGGATTCCTTGCTGGGGGCAAACCCTTGAATGGTAATCACCGTGTCGAAGGTGCCGAAAAAGGAATAGGTGTATTTCTCATAGCTGGCTTGTGCGCACCCGCTCAGCGCCGGTAACAGGCATATGATGGTAAGGAAAATTGCCAAACGCCTCATGTCGATGCTCCTCACTGCTCGGCGTAGCCCAACGACTTGAGGTCGTTGAGGTTATCCAGCCATCCTGTGCGCACCTTTACCCAAAGTTGTAAGTTTACCTGATGGCCAAGCAATGCCTCGATGTCGGCCCTTGACTGGCTGCCGATTTTGCCCAGCATATCGCCTTGACGCCCGATGATAATCCGCTTGTGTGCCTCGCGCTCGCAGTATATATCGGCGTGTATCTCCGTCAAATCATCTCGTACTTCTTTGACGGACAGCACCTCCACACCAATGCCGTGGGGAACTTCCTCACGCAACAGCATCAGCGCCTTTTCACGGATGATTTCTGCAATCATTTGCCGCTCATTCTGGTCTGTCCAGATATCGCCCGGATAATACTGAGGCCCTTCGGGCAACCGCTCCCGGATGGCTGCCATCAGCTGCTCCAGCCCCTCGCCCGTGCGCGCGCTGATGGGAAGTATCATATCAAATCTATAGGGTGAGAAGGCGGAAATGATAGGCAGCAGCCGCTGGGGATGCACCGTATCTGTCTTATTGATCAGCAAAAACTTGGGCACATGCAGCCCGGCGTTCGCCTGCGCAAGGGCGTGATCGTCCTGCCCTACTTTGCCCGCGTCCACCAGTTGACACAGCAGGTCAATGCCCTGCAGCGCGTCCTTGATAGTCTTTTCCATATATTCGCCCAACTTGGTACGTGGACGATGAACACCGGGCGTATCCACGAATACAGTCTGGGAATGTGTATCACCCACAATGCCCAGAATCCGGTTGCGGGTCGTCTGGGGCTTTGGGGTGACGATGGATACCTTCTCGCCAACCAACCGGTTGATGAGGGTAGATTTGCCAACATTGGGGCGGCCAACAACCGCCACAAACCCGGAGTGAAATTGCTGATCAGCCATGACGTTCCTTTCCAAGTAGATGGGCATCGGCGCCGGTAGCGGGGGAAAAGCTATGGGGAAGCAAATCCTTCAAAGTCGATTCAGCGACTTGCCCGTCGTCCCATGTAATCAACACCCGCAAATCGGGCGCGAACTCACTCAACACCTGTCGGCATGCACCGCAAGGCCAGGGCGCGTGTTGATCGGCCGCAATCGCAATGGCAGAAAAACGCCGTTTGCCCTCGCTGATTGCTTTGAACACCGCCGTGCGCTCCCCACAATTCGTCAAGCCAAAGGACGCATTCTCTACGTTACATCCTGTGTAAAGCGTGCCATCCTCTGCCTGCAAACAGGCGCCCACCCGAAAGCCGGAGTAGGGGGCATAGGCGGTTTTCATGGCCTCTCGCGCTGCCTGAAGCAACACATCATCCATGTTGCGTATTTGGCCTATTCCGCCCAGTGTCTCTTCTTCTTTATGTCTCATATTGCGTTTGTCTTCCTCCATTTGGTGATCATAGCCCATGAGGTGAAATAACCCATGGACCAACAAATAGCACAATTCCCGTTCATACGGATGGCCGTATTGCGTTGCCTGCTCCCGGGCTCGGGGCAGCGAAATGATGATATCGCCAAGGAAACTCGCCCCCAAATCGGCATCCCATTCCTCGAGCAGTAGCTGTTCGGCCTGCCCGGCGGTATCGCCTGCGGGATAATCAATGCTTGGAAAGCTAAGTACATCCGTGGGACGATTGATGCCGCGATGCGCGGTGTTGAGTGCCGCGATTCCCCGGTCATCGGTGAGCACTACCTGCACATAGCAGGGAGTCATCACCCCTTCAACAGTGGCTGCATGACGTGCAGCAGCCTGCAATACGTCATATTGACTGTCGGGCAGGTCGCCATCAATCAGCAGCCTGATCACGATAGCCCATCCGTTTTTTTCTTACTGGGCGAGGTGGGTGGCGCGAGCGGCGCGTACTGCACCGCGGAAGCCAGCGAGGATCGCATTCTGGCGATGGCGGATTGCTTTTCAGCCCCGGGGTATTCAATGCGCTCATGGAAAATGCCATACACCATCGTCGCGCACACATCCCTAATGGTGTAAAGGTTCTGCAGGGTGAGGGGCGCCTTTTGCATAAGACCCTCCTCCATTTTGCCGCGAATCAGCTTCCAGATGAAAGCCGTGATCTCATCAGGTGTGGGGGTGGACAGGGTGCGCACGGCGGCTTCGATGGTATCGCACAGCATGACGATGGCCACTTCGGCGCTTTCAGGCGGGGTACCGTCATAGCGAAAATCCTCATCGTCAACGGGCTCGCCCGCCTTGCTGTAAAAATACGCGACACGGGAGTTGCCATGGTGCTGCGTGATAATCTGGAGCACTTCGGCCGGCAGGCGATACTGCTTGCCCAGCACCAAGCCATCCCGTACATGCGCAGTGATGATGGCGGCGGACACAGAGGGATTGGTCGTATCATGAATATTGCCCGAGCCTATCTGATTTTCCTTGAAATATAGGGGCCTCTTCAGCTTGCCGATATCATGGTAGTACCCGCCGACTCGGGCCAGCAGGGGATTGGCGCCCACTGCTTCGGCTGAAGCCTCAGCCAGATTGGCAATCAATATGCTGTGGTGGTAGGTGCCGGGGGCCTCCAGCAGCAACCGGCGCAACAGCGGGTGATTGGGGTTGCTCAACTCCATCAATCGGTTGTTGGTGGGCAGGTTAAAGACCGTTTCAGCCAACGGCTGCAATGCCATGCTCAAAATGGCCGACAATAGGGCCCCACCGCCGGCATACAAGCTACGGCTCAGGTCGTTGCTGGTGTTGCTGTTCATCAACCCAAAGGCCCAAATCACCAGGAAGCTCAGCACAGCCGATGCAGCGCCAGCCGCCAGAATCAATGGCCTTTGCTGACCCGGGCGACTGATGATGAAGGCGGCGGTTGTGCCCGCCACGAGCGATGCAGCAAACAAAGCCACCATTTCAGACATACCTGTATTCACGGTTCCGCCGAGGATAATAATGGATAGCAACGACGAGAACGCGTGGATGATGATGGCAGGCACGAATCCAACCATTACCGTCAGCAGAATGGCCGATGTAATGAGGGGCGCCAGGTACACAATCTGAATGCTCTTGGTCACCAGGCTAAGCCCCATCATCAGAAGGAGGACAGAGAACAGCAACAGCAGCTTTCTTCTATCCCGAATGATATTGGGGAAGATATGCCACAGAACAACCAGCAGGACGACCAGCGTTGCCCCGGCGGCAATGGCAGCGCCGGCATACAATTGGTAGTCCACCTTGTTTTCTTGCAGCAGCCCCAGGCTGCTCAACATGGCGAGTTGGTTGGGACGTGCACGCCCCTCGCCTCGAACAACAATGCTTTGGCCCTGCTTGTAGATAACGGGCTCAACGGCTTTCATCGCCGTTTCTTTAGCTGCGTCCGTCTTTTCCTGGTCCACCACCATATTGGGCACAATAATGGCGCGCAATACCGGCAGCACCACATTCTGCAGCAGGCCAACGCTGGTTTTATAGCCAACGATTTGCATGATGCTGTTGATCGCGATGCTTTCCTGGCCTTGGGTCACATGGCCTTGCATGGTATTTTTGATGGCGCTGCGCAGCGAGGAAATGAGCTCATCATACTGCGTTTGTGTCGCGTTCATCAAGGTGGTCAGTTGATAATCCCGCAAGGTAACCAACGTCAGCATATCGTATGCGTAGGTTAATTCATCCTCGCTATATACGCGGGATGGTCCATAATCCGGCAATGTCTGCGCATACTGCCGCACCGCCGATAGTTGTGTAAACACATTGTCTGCATTGTTGATGACCTGATCTGTAACGCCATCCGCAAATTGATAGATGGGGGTGACGGCCGCCGCGGCCAGGCTGCGGTTGTTCTGCGTGGTTATCTCGTCCACCACATCCTTGGTGGCAAAGATGGTGCTGGTGGGCACCATGCCAACACTCAGGCTATAACGCACAGGCGAAACCGCCCCCAGCAATGCCGTTAAGACGAGCAGAGAGCCAATGACCATGATGCTCAGGCGATTAAATTGCTCTGTCGCAACCGCTTGCCGAACACGGCGAAGTAATGAACCTTCGCTCGTCTTCCTGGCCTGTTTCAATTCGTTCATGATGTCTGCCGACCCTTGTTGTCCGCCTCGTACCGGTCATAAGCGTGCACGATGCGCTGCACCAAATCATTGCGCACCACATCGACATCCCGGAGCTGTATGATGCTCACCCCTTCAACACCCTGCAATACTTCGCTGGCGATCTGTAAGCCGGAGCGCTTATGGGGAGGGAGGTCAACCTG
>CALNAU010000128.1 GCA_937874275.1 uncultured Clostridia bacterium
TGTTGTGTGTACTCAGTTGAACCAGCTTTTCACTGCGTCCAATGCGGCTCGCATCTCGGGCAGGGCATAGGGCACAGGCTCAAAGCTGAGCGTTTTGTTGTAGCCGGTTGCTTGCAGCATGGTCAGGAACGCCTTGAGCCCTTCGCTCATCTGCCCCAATGGCAGCGCGCGCTCGGCCTCGCACACGTGGATATGCTCCAGGTGTGGGGCGTAGTCCACCAAGTGGTGAGGGTCTTCCTCCTCATAGAGCACATGCACGCTGTCGGCCAGCAGGCGCACGCGCGGATGGCTAACGCCCCGTACCACCCGCATGCCGTCATCCAGTGTGTTGATAAAATTGGCTTCATAGCCGCCAATGGGTTCCATAGCCAGTACCATGCGTCCTGCCTCCAGGTAGGGCAGCACCACCTCGCCAACAAAGTCAATCACCTGCTGATACCCTTCCTCAGGCGTTGTGCCCTCGGGCAGGTTGCGGGCGCCCGAGCTGCCGAACACCACTTTCTTCACACCCAGCAAAGCCAATCGCTCAAACGCGCCGTCCAGGTAATGGCGGGCCGCCTGCCAGTCCCGCTTGGGGCCGGTGATACGCACGGAAGCCGGGAACATGTTGCAGCAGCTGTCAGCACCCAGCCCTAAATCATCCAACCGCCCCGCAACCCGCTGGCATTCATCGACGCTCAATGTGGCAAGCAGCGCCAGCGGAAATTCCGCGAAGTCGAAGCCCGCCGCCTGTATGTCATCTAACAGCCGATAATCCACCGCGTCCTTGATGGGGGACGCAAAGCCGGTAGCGTATCCGTAGCGCATATGGTAGTCTCCTCGTCTGTAAATGGTCATACACTGAATTTCTGTTCCACACGCTGTATAAATGAACGATAAAACAACGCAGGGTTGCTTCTATATTGGTTTAATTGATGATAGCAAACCGTTTGATAATATGCAATACACAGCATGTGATAACATCGCATAACCTACTTGGCCATGCGTAGGAAAAGTCTTGTTTTCAACCGCTCTGTTCGTTGACATGCCCGGGCACGCATGGTACACTTCCTGTATAAGATGCGGATAGCAAATAATGGCCGCACACAATAATATTGGGGAGGATTCACATGAAGAAATTCCTGTATCTGCTCTTGGTTCTCACGCTTATGCTTGGCTCCACGTCCGCGCTGGCGGAGGCGCCGGTTACACTGGTATACGCGGAAGTAAACCCCCTTGACACCATCGTCGGCCAGACGGCCGCTGCCTTCAAGAGCAAACTGGAAGAACTGTCCGGCGGCTCCGTCGTGGTGGACATTCAGCACAGCGGCGTGCTGGGCTCCGAAGCGCAGGTGCTGGACGGCATCCTCAGCGGCGGCGACACCGTGGATATTTCCCGCATTTCCGCCTTCGCGTTGACCAGCTACGGCTGCAACAAGGCCAAGCTGCTGTCCATCCCCTACACCTTT
This sequence comes from uncultured Clostridia bacterium, assembly GCA_937874275.1. GTDB lineage: Bacteria > Bacillota > Clostridia > Christensenellales > Aristaeellaceae > UBA1038. The sequence continues at coordinate 1,449 of CALNAU010000128.1, forward strand.
GTCAGCCGCGAGCATTTCTGGAACTTTGTCAACAGCGATATGTCCGCTGACTTCCTGGCTGAGCCGCAGGAGATTGGCCTGCCGCTGCGCGGCTTCGCCTACGGCGAAGAGGGCTTCCGCCACTTCTTCCTGAAAAACGAAGTAAAAACCATCGAAGATTTGAAGGGCCTCAAACTGCGCGTCTCCGATGACCCGGTCATGACCGGCATGGTGCGCGACCTGGGCGCCAGCCCCACGGTGGTGTCCTTTACCGAGCTGTACAGCGCGCTGCAGAGCGGTGTGGTGGATGGCGCCGAGCAACCCATCGCCAACTACCGCTCCAACGCCTTCCCGGAGGTTGCCCCCTACCTGATGCTGGACGGCCATACCCTGGGCGCCATTCAGCTGATTATCACCGACAAGGGCTGGGCTAAACTATCCGAACAGCAGCAGCAGTGGGTGCTGGAGGCCGGCAAATTCGCGCAGGAAGCCAACGCCGAGCTGAGCGCCACCAAGGAAGCCGAAGTGTTGGAGCAGCTGAAGGCCGAGGGCGTCACCGTCATCGAAGTGGCCGACAAAACCCCCTGGGTTGAAGCCTGCCAGAACACCATTCAGTCCAACACCAAGGACCAGGCCGAGCTCTATCAGAAACTGCTTGATTTGCAGTAAGACCCTCGTGTAACAAGGCAACATCTGCCAAGGGCACAGGGAGGGCATACCTTCCTGTGCCCTTTGTGGGTGATGGACAAGAGAGGAGCGGTAGTACATGCCCAAGGTGTTTCAAATCCTCGACAGGATACGCCCGGTGTATGAATGGGCGTACAAAATCATCATGTTCCTGTGCAAAATCCTGCTGATTACTGACATCCTCATCACCACCATGGCGGTGCTCGGGCGGTATGTGTCCTTTATCCCGGACCCGGCGTGGAGCGAGCAGGTTGTGCTGACGCTGATGGTGTACATGGCGGTGCTGTCCGCCACGCTGGCCATCCGCAAGGGGAACCATATCCGCCTGACGGCGTTTGACAAGTACTTGCCGCAAAATGTACTCCGGGTGCTGAACGTAGCAAGCGACCTGGCTGTAATGGTGCTGGGCGTTATTATGCTAATCTATGGCTGGCAGGTGTGTACATCCCCGCTTGCCAAGTTTGGCCGCTACGAGTCTATGCCCTGGCTGAGCCGGTTCTGGATGTATTTCCCCATCCCGCTGGCCGGCGCCGGCATGATTATTTTCGAAATAGAGCAGGTATACCAGCATATCCGGGCCTTCTATGTGAAGGATGAACCACAAACGCAGGAAGTGGAGGTGCAGTCGCTGTGAGTGTAGAAACCCTCGCTGTTCTGGTGCTGTTGGGCAGTTTCTTTGCCTTTATTATCCTGCGTGTGCCCATCGCGTACGCGGTCGGTCTGTCCACGGTGCTGTGCCTGTTGGTTCAGGGGCAGGCACTGGTCACATTGCCCCAGCAGATGGTTAAGGGCATGTGGTCCTTCAGCCTGATGGCTGTGCCGTTTTTCATTACGATGGGTGTGCTGATGGGCTCCGGTGGCATCGGTGAGCGGCTGATTAAACTGGCCGACTCCCTGGTGGGCTGGATGCGCGGCGGCATGGCCATGGTCAATGTGGTGGACAGCTACTTTTTCGGCGGCATCTCTGGTTCCGCGGCGGCAGACACCGCCAGCCTGGGCTCCATCCTCATCCCCATGATGGTGGACCAGGGCTATGACGTGGACTTTTCCACCGCCATCACCATCACCTCCTCCGTGGAGGGGCTGCTGGTGCCCCCCAGCCACAACATGGTCATTTATGCCATGGCGGCAGGCGGCGTGTCGGTGGGCTCGCTGTTTCTGGCGGGCTATATCCCCGGTGCCATCCTGGCCATCAGCCTGATGGTCGGCTCCTATATCATTGCCGTCAAGCGCAACTACCCCCGTGGCTCCGCGTTCAGCGTGCGCAATGTGCTTCGGCAGATGAAGTCCTCCTTCTGGGCTATGGCCGCCATCCTCATCGTGGTGGTTGGCGTGGTGGGCGGCGTGTTCACCGCCACGGAGTCGGCTGCCATCGCGGTCATCTACAGCCTCCTTGTCAGCGTGTATGTGTACAAAGGCCTCAGCTGGAAGGGCGTGTGGCGGGCGCTGGACGACTGCGTGGAGACGCTGTCCATCGTGCTGATTCTGATCTCCATCTCCACCGCCTTTGGCTACTGCCTCACCACCCTGCACGTGCCGGACATGGCGGCCAGAGCGTTGACCAGCCTGTCTGACAACCCCATTGTCATCGCGCTGCTGATTAACCTCATATTGCTGCTGCTTGGCTGCATCATGGACATGGCGCCCATCATCCTTATCGCCACGCCGGTGCTGCTGCCCATCGCGCAGTCTATCGGCATAGGCCCCATACAGTTTGGCATCATGCTAATCCTCAACTGCGGCATCGGCTTGCTGACCCCGCCGGTCGGCACGGTACTGTTCATCGGCTCAGCCATCGCCAAGCGGCCCATTGAAAAAATCGTCAAGGCGACTTTGCCCTTCTATCTGTGCATGATTGTTGCCCTGCTGCTGATTACGTTTATCCCGGACATCAGTCTGTTCCTGCCCAACCTGTTCGCTAAGTAAACCGGGCGCATCCCGTGCATTCATCGCCATGAATGTGGCCCGGTCTGCATGATGATTAATCGTTACAAGGAGGAAGATATGAACACGTTTTTTCCCGCTGACCTGGCCGGCAAGGTCGCCGTGGTAACCGGTGGCAGCGGCGTGCTGTGTTCTGAGATGGCGCGCGCGCTGGCCCAGGCCGGCGCCAAGGTAGCCATTCTGAACCGCACGCTGGAAAAGGGCCAGCTGGTGGCAGACAGCATCGGCGAAAACGCTATCGCGATTGCCGCCGATGTACTGGATCAGGCGGCGCTGGAACGCGCCCGCGAGCAGATTACACAAAAATGGGGCCGCGTCAGCATCCTCATCAATGGCGCCGGGGGCAACAACCCCATGGCCACCACCGATGATGAGCAGCACGACCCCACCGCCCAGGTGGCCAAGGATTTCTTCCACCTGGATCCGGAAGGCATACGCCGCGTGTTTGACCTCAACTTCCAGGGCACGCTGCTGCCCACCATGGTATTTGCCCGCGAGATGATGGGCATGCCCGGCGCCAACATCATCAACATCTCCTCCATGGCGTCCTACCAGCCCATGACCAAGGTGATGGCCTATGCGGCCGCCAAGGCTGCTATTAACAACTTCACCAGCTGGCTGGCCACCTATTTTGCCAAGAGTGGCATTCGGGTCAACGCTATCGCGCCCGGTTTCTTCGCCACGGAGCAAAACCGCACTTTGCTGTTTAACCCGGATGGCAGCCCCACCGCGCGCACCGGCAAAATACTGGCCGCCACCCCCATGGGCCGCTTTGGCGAGCCTAAGGAGCTGATTGGCGCGCTGATGTTCCTGGCCAGTGAGCAGGCCGCGGCGTTTGTCACCGGCATCGTGGTGCCGGTGGACGGCGGGTTTATGGCCTATTCCGGCGTGTAATGCTGATGTGATTATGTAAAGGGGGTATGAATAGATGTATGACCTGATTACCGCAACCAGCATGGGCGTGCGCATCACGCCGCTTGACCGTCAGCCGGTGGGCATTGGCAATACGTTTGTGATGCAGTCCACCAGCGCGGAGAGCAACGTGCTCAACGTCTCGGCCTCCCTGGGGCTGAAGACCAAGGTGCTGACCGCCTTTGTGAAGGGCAGCCCCATCGCCACCTTTATCAAGCGCGACCTGGGCCGCCGCTTTATCGATTGGGAAGGGCCGGAGATTGCCCAGGGCGATCCCTGGGGCTACCGCCATCAGTTCAACATCGCCGATTCCGGCTTTGGCGTGCGCGGCCCGCGCGTGCACAACGACCGGGCGGGCGAGGTGGGCCGCCTATTGAGCGCGGACCAGTTTGACCTGGACCGCATCTTTGCCCAGGACGGCGCCCGGATGATTCACTTCTCCGGTCTGTTTGCCGCCCTGTCGCCGGAGACGGCGAACTTCTGCCTGGCGCTGGCCGAAAAGGCCAAGGCCAACGGCACCATGATCAGCTTTGACCTCAACCACCGTGCCTCCTTCTGGAAAAACCGGGAAAAGGAGCTGCGCGACGCCTTCCACCGCATCGCCTCGGTATCCGACGTGCTGATTGGCAACGAGGAGGATTATCAGCTGGCCCTGGGCATCCACGGGCCGGAAGCCGGCGGCAAGGATTTGCTGGGCCAGACGGAGGAGTTCAAGGGCATGATTGGCGAAGCCATCAAGGCTTACCCCAACGTGAAGGTATTTGCCACCACGCTGCGCGAGGTGCTCAGCGCCAACGAGCACCTGTGGGGCGCCATCCTGTACAAGGATGGGGAATGGCACCTGGCCCCGCCTCGAGACATCCAGGTGCTGGACCGCATCGGCGGCGGCGATGGCTTTGTGGGCGGGCTGCTGTACAGCTTGCTGAAGGGCTGGGCAGGCGAGAAGTGCGTGCAGTTTGCCTGGGCCACCGGCGCCCTGGCCACCACGATGTTGGAAGACTACGCCTATCCCGCCGACGAAGCCCAGGTGTGGAACGTATGGGAAGGCAACGCGCGCGTGCTGCGCTGATAGGATAAAGGAGCAAGTATGAAAAAGGCGGATATTGGACTGGTCGGTCTCGCCGTCATGGGCGAAAACCTGGTCATGAACATGGAAAGCAAGGGCTTCACGGTGGCGGTGTTCAACCGCACCACCTCCAAGGTGAAGGATTTTGTGGAAGGGCGCGCCAAGGGCAAGAACATTATCGGCACATACTCCCTGCAGGAGCTGGTGGACGCCCTGGAAAAGCCCCGCAAGGTGATGCTGATGGTCAAAGCCGGCAAGCCGGTGGATGACTTCATCGAGCTGCTGCTGCCCCTGCTGGACAAGGGCGACATCATCATCGACGGCGGCAACAGCCACTTCCCAGATACGGCGCGCCGCACCGAATATGTGGAGAGCAAGGGCCTCAACTACATCGGCACCGGCGTGTCCGGCGGCGAGGAAGGTGCGCTCAAGGGCCCCAGCCTCATGCCCGGCGGTTCCCCCGACGCCTGGCCGCATGTGAAGCCCATTTTGCAATCCATCGCCGCCCATGTGGATGGTCAGCCCTGCTGTGACTGGGTGGGTGAGGGCGGCGCCGGCCACTTCGTTAAGATGGTGCACAACGGTATCGAGTATGGCGATATGCAGCTGATTGTGGAAGCGTACCTGCTGATGCGCGACCTGCTGAAGATGACGCCCGATGAGATGGCAGCCGCCTTCGCCGAGTGGAACAAGGGCGAGCTGGACAGCTACCTGATTGAAATCACCGCCGATATCCTGGCCACAAAGGATGAGGATGGACAGCCCCTGGTGGATAAAATTCTGGACACCGCGGGCCAGAAGGGCACCGGCAAGTGGACTGCCACAACGGCACTGGATGAAGGCGTGCCGCTGACCCTGATTGGCGAGGCTGTGTTTGCCCGCTACCTATCGGCCGATAAAGCTGGCCGCGTGAAGGCCGCCAAGGTGCTCACCGGCCCCGCGCCCATGTTTGACGCGGACAAGCAAGCCTTTGTGGAGCAGATTCGCCAGGCGCTGTTCGCCTCCAAAATCATCAGCTACACCCAGGGCTACCTGCTGATGGCCGCCGCCGCCAAGACCTACGGGTGGAACCTCAATTTCGGCGGCATCGCGCTGATGTGGCGCGGCGGTTGCATCATCCGCAGCGTGTTCCTGGGCAAAATCAAGGAAGCCTTTGAGCAGGACGCCAACCTGGAGAACCTGCTGCTGGCCCCCTACTTCACCCAGGCGGTGGAGAAGGCGCTGGACAGCTGGCGCGTGGTATGCGCCAAGGCGATAGAGCAGGGCATCCCGCTGCCCGCGATGACCAGCGCGCTGAGCTACTATGACGGCCTGCGCGCTGCGCGCAGCGGCGCCAACCTGCTGCAGGCACAGCGAGACTACTTTGGCGCCCACACCTACGAGCGGGTGGACCGCCCGCGCGGAGAGTTCTTCCACACCAACTGGACGGGCGAGGGCGGCGCCACGGCTGCGGGTAACTACAATGCCTGACGTGCTGCGCCTGATACCCCAATCCCTCATCGCGCCCCGTCCGGAGGGGCTTAGCGCGGACGAGATTCATGCCGCGCTGGCGCAAGCCATCGCGCCTATCAAGGCACAGCTGCGCAAGGTGCTGCTGCTGCCGCCGGACTATACGCGCCTGCACGCCAACGCCGGGCTGATTACCCAGATGCTCTACAGCATGCTGCAGCCGGCCTGCCAGGTGGACATCATGCCGGCCTTGGGCACGCATGTGCCTGTCAGCCAAAGCGAGTGGCAGCAGATGTTCGGCGTCATCCCTTACGAGCGCATGCTGGTGCACAACTGGCGCACTGAGGTGGAGAAAATCGGCGAGGTGCCAGCCTCCTACGTGAGCGAGATCTCGGAAGGGCTGGTCAACCACAGTATCCCGGTGGAGGTCAATCGGCGGCTGCTGGACAAGCGCTACGACCTGATTTTGTCCATCGGCCAGGTGGTGCCCCATGAGGTGGTGGGCATGGCCAACCAATCCAAGAACGTGTTCGTGGGCTGCGGCGGCTCGCAGATGATCAACTCCTCCCATATGCTGGGCGCCTTTTACGGCATGGAGCGCATCATGGGCAAGGACCGCACGCCCGTGCGCGCGGTGTTCGACTACGCGTCGGAGCACTTCATACAGGATATGCCCCTGCAATATATTCTTACCGTGACCGATGCCCCACAGGGCATCATCCGCACCCACGGCCTGTTCATCGGGCGCGAGCGCCGCTACTTTGAGGAGGCGGTCGCCCTGGCCCAGCAGAAAAACATGATACTGCTGGACAAGCCGATTCAGAAGGCCGTGGTCTACCTGGACGAACAGGAGTTCAAATCCACCTGGCTGGGCAACAAGGCCATCTACCGTACCCGCATGGCCATGGCCGATGACGGCGAGCTGATTGTGCTGGCCCCCGGTGTGGAAAAATTCGGCGAGGATGAAGCCGTGGATGGGCTCATCCGCAAGTATGGCTACAAGGGCCGCGACTATGTGCTGGAGACCGTCAAGTCCGCCCAGGACCTGGGCGAGAACCTGTCCGCCGCCGCGCACCTGATTCACGGCAGCAGCGATGGCCGGTTCCGCATCACCTACTGCACCCGGCACCTGAGCCGGGATGAGGTGGAGGGCGTTGGCTACGGCTACATGCCCTATGCCGAAGCCGTTGCCAAATACCCGATTGATACTTTGCAGCCCGGCCCCAACCGCCTGCAGGATGGGGAGGAAGTATACTACATCCCCAACCCTGCGCTTGGCTTGTGGGTTGAAAAGGGCAAGTTGAACTAAGCGAATCACAGCAAAAACCCGGCCATCATGTTGCATGATGGCCGGGTTTTATATTGTATAATGTTATGCTAACAGCGAAGCGGCAGCCTGATCCAGATACAGCGTAGCGTCGGGATGCTGACGCAGGATGGACGCCGGGCAATCCTCATCGATTGGGCCCTCCAGCATGCACTTGGCGGCCTGCGCCTTGTTGGCGCCGGGCACCGTGCAGATGACGTGACGGCTGGCCATCAGCGCTGGGATGGTCAGCGTCAGCGCGTGGGTGGGCACATCCTCCAGCGTGGGGAAGTTGCCCTCGTTGACCTGCTGCATGCGGCAGGCATGGTCCAGCTCCACCAGTTTCACGGTGTCCGGGTCCTTGAATTTGGCGTTGCCCGGGTCGTTGAAGGCGATGTGGGCGTTTTCGCCGATGCCCATGAAACAAATATCCGTGGGCTTGCCCGCCAGCAGGGCGGCGTAGTCCTTCTCCTGCCCGACCTGATTACCCAGGTAATGCACCGATTTGAAGGGCAGATTGCCAAACAGCCGGTCGCGCAGAAAGCGGGAGAACTGCTGCGGTGCGCTGTCATCCAGGCCCACATAGTTGTCCATGTGGAAGGCGTTGACGCGGCCCCAATCCACGTCGTTGGTCGCCAGCAGCGTCTCCAGCATCTCGGATTGGGAGGGCGCCGCGGCAAACACCACATTGGCCTCTTCCTTTTCCTTCAATACTTTTTGCAGCAGGCGGATGCCGGCATGTGCCGCGGCCTCGCCCATTTGCCGGCGGGTTTCGTATACCTCTACCGCCAATTGCTCTACGTTGAAATGCTTCATCTGCGTACCTCCTCCATGTTGACAGGCCGCCCGGTGCGGGATGACTCATAGATGCTCAGGATAATCTCCAGCGGCAAGCGGCCGATGCGGGCGTCCGCCAGCAGCGGCTCGTCATGCAGCACCGCATTGGTGAAGTTGACAAAGTGCCGTACATGGCCGGCCACCGAAATGGCCATCGGATCGCTGGAGCCGACATTCTCGGGCGGCTTGCCAACGGGCAGCTGGCAGGGCAGGTCTACATCCCATTTGAGGATGGCGTCCTCTTCCAGCACAATGCTGCCCTTGTCACCGCAGATTTCCACACGCCGCGGGTAGCCCGGGTAGCATGCGGTAGAGCCCTCGATGGTGCCGATGGCGCCATCCTCAAACTCCACAATGGCAACGGCGGAATCTTCCACCTCGATGTCGTGAATCTGTGTGCGGGCGTAGCCGGTCAGCGTCTTGGGCGCGCCCATCAGGTAGCGGAATATATCCACCCCATGGATGCCCTGGTTCATCAGCGCGCCGCCGCCATCCAGCGCCCAGGTGCCGCGCCAGGCGCCCGACGCGTAGTACTCCTTGGAGCGCCAGTACTTCATCTGCAGGCTGCCGGAGGTAATCCGCCCCAGCGCCCCCGCCTCAATGGCGCGGCGTACCTCGACCACTGCGGGCGAGAACCGGAACTGGGAGATGACCCCCACCTTCACATCCGCCTGTTCGGCGGCGCCGATGAGTCGGTCGGCCTCCGCCAGAGTGAGGCTCATGGGCTTTTCCAGCAGCACATGCTTGCCCGCCTGAATGGCCTGGATGGCCTGCGGGGTGTGCAGGCCGCTGGGCGTGCAAATGCTCACCGCGTCCACGGTGTCGGACGCCAGCAATTCCTCATAGGTATCGAAGGCCTGCAGTTTATTGGCCTCCGCAAAGCGCACCGCGCTTTCCTTAATCTGATCACAGCAGGCCACCAATTCGGCATTGGGTGTCTGCCCGATGGCGATGGCATGCTTGGCCGCGATACCGCCACATCCAATGATGGCGAAACGAACCTTGTTCATCTGTTATCCTCCTCTATCTGATGTTGTCATTACGCTTCCCGCCAGCGCCAGCGCTGGTCAAGCCGATCCAGGTAAATGCGCGTGGCCTCGTAGCCGCCATCGGAGAAGGCGGAGCCCTGGGGGTGGAGCATCTCCTCCTCCGACAGGCCTTCCTTGACGCGGTAGTGTGTCTCGATGGAGCAGTAGCCCGTGAACTCGGCCTTCAAACGGGGAAAGAGCCCGTCAAAATTGACCGACCCTTCACCAATCAGCGCGGGGGCGAATCCATCCGGTGTGCCCATCATGTCTTTGATATGCACGTGACGAATCCAGGGCTTGATGCGCTCGTACCCATCGGGATACGCCGGCGGGGCCGAATAGTCGCTGGCCTCGTTGCCCGGGTCGTACAATGCCATGACCCGCTCATGGTTCACCAGCCGAAGGAATTGCTCCAGCCGGATGATGTTCCCCGTTCTGACGCTGGGCTCAGACTCAATGACAATCGTTAATCCGGCATCCTCCGCGATGCGAATGGGCTGCTCATAGGCGTCTGCGGCCTCCCGCAAATCGTCCGTGCCATCCTTGCCCCGCAGGAAAGGAAAGCCGCGCACCAGGCTTGCGCCCCACAGGTGCATGTATTCGGCACAGCGTTTGAACGCCTCAAGGTGCTTCTTTCGGGCATCGCTGTCCTGCGCGTCAATTTTGTACAGCGGGGAGGCAACACAGCAGATGCCCAACCCATGGTCATCCGCGATGCGCTTGATGTCGGCCGCATCCTCCCTGGTCATCTGAAAGGGGTTGCGTTCATTGACCGAGCGGATCTCCAGCGCATCCAGCTGATACTCCCTGGCCAGTTGCGCCGCGATGCGCAAGTCCTGGGAAATCTCATCGGTGATGACGGCCGTCTTATACATGGCGGTCCTCCTCATATTCCATTAGTTCCACAATGGCACCGTCCTGCGTCTGATAAAAGCCGACCACATGACCAGCCACCGAAGCAAATGGCGGCAGAATGACCGTCAGCCCCTCTGATTCCTTGGCGATATCATCCACGCGCCAGGCCACGTGACAGGCGTTGCGCAAGAGGTCGGGCACAGGGCTGTCGGGCTCATAACGCAGCCATTCAATGCGGAAGGGGTGCTTCTGGTGGTCGGTCACCCACACCCTTGTTTTGGCTACAAAGCGCTCCTCCGGCTGCTGTATCGTGGTGGTCATCCCGATGTGATCAAATACCCTCATGCGGCCTCCTTCTTGCGGGAAAAGGAGCGCCGGATGGCTGCCATGCCCTTGCGGAAGAACGCGAACTGCGGCAGAACCAGCGCCAGGATGAATACGATGAAGAAAATGCTGATGGGCCGGGTGATGAAGGGCATGAGGCTGCCATTGTGCAAAATCAGCGCGCGGCGCAGATTTTCATCCGCCATGTTGCCCAGAATAACGCCCAGCAGGAACGGCGCCGAGGGATACTTCATGTAGCTGAGCGCCACCCCCAGGATGCCGAAGATGAACATCAGCTTGACGTCAAAGATGCGGTTGTTGACCACAAAGGCGCCGATGACGCAGCAGACGAAGATGGCCGGCATCAAAATCCGCTGGTCCACCTGCAAAATGCGCACCGTTAGCCTGGACATGTTGGACGCGATGAGCCACATCAGGATCGATGACACGACCATGAACACCACCATATAGTACAGAAACTCCGGCGTATCGCTCATCAGCAGCGGACCCGGCCGATAGCCATGCATCCAGAACGCCGCCAGCAGCACCGCCGCAGGCGCGCTGCCGGGGATAGCCAGAGACAGCACCGGGATGATGGCCCCGCCCACCGCCGCGTTGTTGCCGGTCTCCGACGACACCACACCATCGATGCAGCCCTTGCCGTACATTTCCGGGTGCTTGGAGGACTTCTTCTGGGACCAGTAGCTCAGCCAGCCGCCGGTATCCTCACCCACACCGGGGATGGCCCCCATCACCGCACCCAACACGCTGGAGCGCAGCACATTGAACCAGTTGCGCTTCATGATGCCAAACCCTTCACGCGCGCTGTATTTTTGCGATGTAACCAGTTCCCGCTTGACGGCAGAGAAGGAGTTGACAATTTCCGGAAAGCCGAATAGGCCAATCATCACCGGCAGCAGTGAGATGCCGCCGGTCAAATCCATGTTGCCAAAGGTGAAACGAGCGAAAGAGCCTACTGTATCGCGCCCTACCTGCGATACCAGCAGGCCGATGAAGCCGGAAATCCAGCCCTTGATGGGCCGGCCGCCGCTGGTGAGATTGCCGCAGATGACGATGCCAAACACCGCCAGCAGGAACATCTCGTGGGAGTTGAACTTGAGCGCGGCGCTGGTGAGCAGCGGCGTAAAAAGGATAAGGTAGAGCACGCTGAGCATGGTGCCCGAAAAGGACGATGCATTGGCCACGAAGATGGCCAGGCCGCCCTTGCCCTGGCGTGCCAGCGGATAGCCATCCACCGCCGTGGCGGCCGAGGCCGGCGTGCCCGGGATATTGAGCAAAATGGCCGACTGGCAACCACCGGATATGGCGCCAATGTAGACGCCAATTAATACCATCACAGCCAGTGGGCCATCAAAGGCATAGGTCAGACCGGTCAGCAGGGCGACCGCCATGGTGGCAGTCAGCCCCGGCAGCATGCCAAAAATCAGGCCCAACAGCACCGATACAAACAGGGAAATGAACCCAAAGGGTGTAAAGACGACAGAGAACGCCTGTGCCAGATACTCTAAGACCATGACTCCCCCTTCCTATGACCATAAGGCCCGTAACGGGAATGAACCGTTTGTTATTTGCGAGCGAAGGAACGCTTGATGCCGGCCATCATGTTGCGAAAGAAAGCGAATTGCGGCAGCACCAGCGCCAGGATAAAGAGAATGAAGAAAACACTGATGGGGCGGGTGAAGAAGGGCGCGATGCTGCCGTTGTGCAGAATCAGGGCACGCCGCAGGTTCTCATCCGCCATGTTGCCCAGGATGACGCCCAGCAGGAACGGGGCTGACGGGTACTTCATATAACTGAGCGCAACGCCCAACAGACCAAAGACAAACATCAGCTTGACGTCGAAGATGCGGTTGTTGACCACGAAGGCACCGATGACGCAGCAGATAAAGATGGTGGGCATCAAAATACGCTGGTCAACCTGCAACACCTTAACGGTGAGTTTGGACATATTGGTGGCAATCAACCACATGAGAATCGACGACACCACCATGAAGACCACCACGTAATACAAGAACTCCGGCGTATCGGTCATCAGCAAGGGACCCGGCCGATAGCCGTGCATCCAGAACGCCGCCAACAGCACAGCCGCCGGTGCGCTGCCGGGAATGGCAAGCGACAGCACCGGGATAATCGCCCCGCCGATGGCGGCGTTGTTGCCGGTCTCCGACGACACCACACCATCGATGCAGCCCTTGCCGTACATTTCCGGGTGCTTGGAGGACTTCTTCTGGGACCAGTAGCTCAGCCAGCCGCCGGTATCCTCACCCACACCGGGGATGGCCCCCATCACCGCACCCAACACGCTGGAGCGCAGCACATTGAACCAGTTGCGCTTCATGATGCCAAACCCTTCACGCGCGCTGTATTTTTGCGATGTAACCAGTTCCCGCTTGACGGCAGAGAAGGAGTTGACAATTTCCGGAAAGCCGAATAGGCCAATCATCACCGGCAGCAGTGAGATGCCGCCGGTCAAATCCATGTTGCCAAAGGTGAAACGAGCGAAAGAGCCTACTGTATCGCGCCCTACCTGCGATACCAGCAGGCCGATGAAGCCGGAAATCCAGCCCTTGATGGGCCGGCCGCCGCTGGTGAGATTGCCGCAGATGACGATGCCAAACACCGCCAGCAGGAACATCTCGTGGGAGTTGAACTTGAGCGCGGCGCTGGTGAGCAGCGGCGTAAAAAGGATAAGGTAGAGCACGCTGAGCATGGTGCCCGAAAAGGACGATGCATTGGCCACGAAGATGGCCAGGCCGCCCTTGCCCTGGCGTGCCAGCGGATAGCCATCCACCGCCGTGGCGGCCGAGGCCGGCGTGCCCGGGATATTGAGCAAAATGGCCGACTGGCAACCACCGGATATGGCGCCAATGTAGACGCCAATTAATACCATCACAGCCAGTGGGCCATCAAAGGCATAGGTCAGACCGGTCAGCAGGGCGACCGCCATGGTGGCAGTCAGCCCCGGCAGCATGCCAAAAATCAGGCCCAACAGCACCGATACAAACAGGGAAATGAACCCAAAGGGTGTAAAAATCACCGCAAACGCATCGGACAAGTATTGCGCCACCATATGCTCTTCCTCCCTTATGGCATGGGCACAGCGAAGGCGAACTGGAACAGGCCCACAATCCCCGCCACACACAGCGCCGCAATGAGTATCATTTTGAGCGCGGTTTTGAGCGTGCCGTCATAGCGTACAAATACCAGCACGGCAGCCAGCGGCAGGAACGAAGCCAGCCAGAAGGGCATGCGCCCCAACAGCACGAAGACGTAGATGCCAAAGATAATCAGGCCAATGATGGCGCGGTGTACGGTGTTGCTGCGCACCGTCTGCCCAAAGGAGACCTTCAGGCGGCTGATGAAGCTGTGTGCGCTGTCCTGCTTGAGGGCTTCCCTCAGCAGACGCAGCGACATAATCAACAGCCCCCCGGCAATCAGCACCGGCATAAAGCCCGCGGATTCGTAAAACGTGACCTTCTGGCGCTGCCAGTAGCCAATGCTGGTGATGATGACCGCGATGGATATGATGATGAGAATAATCGATGTGAGGAAGTCCAGGTGGGCGCGCGCGGAGTCATCCTCCACTTCTACGCCCAGCGCATCCCGTTCCTCCGTAATGGGTTCCGTCCGGATTTCATCCACTTCAACTGCCGCGTGTTTCTCTGCTGGCATCGGGCTCATCCTTTCAATAGGGGCGGGGGCGCGATCAGGGCCGCACCCCCGCCCGGCAGGTTGGTTCAAATATCAGGGATTATCAGGGGCGCGGAATCTTGAACTCCTCGGGGGACTTCTGCGCGGCGCCGTTGTCGTACAGTATCCAGGCCACCTTGGAGGCGGTGGCATCACGCAGGGCGTTGGAGTCGGCCATGTTGAGGGCCTCCAGAATGACGCCCTTCTCATTGGCGAAGTTCTTGGCGGGCTCGGTCTCGGTCGCCTTCAGGTAGGCGGCTTCCAGCGCCTGCTTGGCGTTCTCGGGGATATCCGCGGGGAACATCAGGCCGAAGGCATCGCCCAAGGGCAGCACCTTTTCCACCTCGGGCAGGAAGTTCTTGATGGAGGGGATGGTGTAATCAAGGCCTTCGAAGGTGAGGTCATCCGTGGTGAGCGCGGCCAGGGCAATGAGGTCGCCCGAGCGCAGCAGGTCAATCATTTCGTTGGACAGCTGGGGGGTGAAATCCACTTCGCCCGCCAGGGTGGCCGTCACAGCCGCAGCGCCGCCGGTGTAGGCGATGTGCTTGTAGTTGCCAAACACCGGGTCTGCGGACTTCAGCACTTCCATGTTGACATAGCCTGTGGAGCCCACGCCGGCCGTGCCACCAGTCACTTCGCCGGGCTTGTCTTTAAGGGCTTTGTACAGGTCGTCAAAGGTCTTGTACTCGCTGTCTTTATTGACGGCGATGATGCCGGGCACATAGTAGGCAGCCAGGAAATCCCAGTCATACGGAGTCCAGTCCGCCAGGCCCAGCACGCCATGGCTGTAGGGGGTAGCGTTGGCGATGAGGGTATAGCCGTCGTGCGGGGCCAGATTGGCATCGTTCATGCCGATGGTGCCCGTGGCGCCGGGGGTGTTGACGACGGAGATTTTGACATCCATCGTGCGCTCCATGTCAGCGGCCAGTAAGCGGCCAATCAGGTCAGAAGAGCCGCCGGCGTTCCACGGTACAATCAGGGTGATGCCTTTGGTAGGATAGGCGGGTTCGGCCAGTGCGGGCAGCACAAGCATTGAGACGATGAGCAGGAATACAAACAGTTTCTTCATGCGGGGTTCCTCCTTATTTCTATGCAGCACGATTCTCTCGCGCTTCAGTACAAGTAGTATATGGGAAACAACCCGCCATTTCAAGGCAAAACAGGAAATAATCAATATTTTGTTTGTTAACATTTGTCAGTGAATGGTGTTACGGATCGCTTTCTATTGTTCAACTCACGAAATCGGCATAATGGGGGTTACTGCATAATCTCGGGTAGTAGCGATATGAATACCCTTTGCTTATTTTGGAGTATTTGCTACCAGATAACTCGCGCGAAAACTCTGTTTTTATTAAGATTTCTGGGAATGTGACATTTAATGTCATGTTGCTGCAATCCATCGGAATCTATGCGCGATTTTCCTTGTTATGCAGTTGCCAACCCGGCGGAAGTGGGATATAATGCTCGCAGCGAAAACAAAAAAGGGGGACTATTTCCAATGATCATCGGTATTCCTAAGGAGATCATGCACAGCGAGAACCGCGTTTCTGCCACGCCCGATACCTGTGCAAAACTGATTGCGGATGGCCATCGTGTGCTGGTGGAAAAGGACGCCGGCCTGGGGGCCTATTTTCATGATGACGCGTACGAGGCCGCCGGTGCCGTGCTGGTGGATGACGTGCGCGAATTGTATCGCCAGGCCGAGCTGGTGCTGAAGGTCAAGGAGCCGCTGTTCAACGAAAAATTGGGCGTGCACGAAGTGGACCTCATGCATGCGGGCCAGTACCTGATCACCTTTATCCACCCCGCTTCGCCCGTCAACCACGAGATGGTGAAGAATATGGCCAAGAAGGGCGTCATCGCCCTCACGCTGGACGGCGTGCCGCGCATCTCCCGCGCGCAGAACATGGACGCCCTGACCTCCATGAGCACCTGCGCGGGCTATAAGGGCATCCTGATTGCGGCCAACCTGCTGCCGTCCTTTATTCCCCAGATTTTCAGCGCCGTTGGCATGATCAAGCCCCTCAACGCCCTGGTTGTGGGCGTTGGCGTAGGCGGCCTGCAGGCCCTGGCCACCGCCAAGCGCCTGGGCGCGGTGACCCATGCCGTGGATATCCGTGCCACCGCGCGTGAGCAGGCGGCCTCCCTGGGCGCCAAGGTTATCGATGTGGACATCCCGGACGACAAGGCCGTTGGCGCCGGCGGTTACGCGTTGGCCCTCAGCCCCGATCTGCTGGCTCATGAGCGCAGCCTGCTGGCCCCCCACCTGCCCAAGATGGACATCGTGTTCCTGAGCGCCTTGGTGCCCGGCAAGCTGGCCCCCACCCTCATCACCAAGGAAATGGTGGAGACCATGAAGCCCGGCGCGGTCATCGTGGACATCTCCATTGACCAGGGCGGCAACTGCGAGTGCACCGTACCCGGCGAGACGGCCGACCATGGCCTGGTGCACATCGTGGGCATCAAGAATATCCCCGGCCTGCTGCCCAACTCCTCCACCTGGATGTTCGCGCAGAACGTGTATAACCTGGTCAAGTACCTGGTGCAGGACGGCCAGATGAAGCTGGATCCCAACGACGAAATTGTTCAGGGCATCCTGACCACGAAGGACGGTGAAGTCGTCCATCAAGGCGCCAAGGAGGCGATGGGGCTGTGAGCAGAGAACTGATTTTGGTCCTTGTCTTTGTGGCGGCCACGCTGCTGGGCTATAAGCTCATCAGCGCGGTGCCCAGCCTGCTGCATACCCCGCTGATGAGCGGCATGAATGCCCTCAGCGGCGTTACCATTCTGGGCATGGTTACGGCCACGGCCTTGGCCGTTGGCTTTGGCAGCAAGGTGCTGGGCATCATCGGCATCGTGTGCGCCATGATTAACGTGGTCTCCGGCTTCCTGGTGACCGATCGCATGCTGCTGATGTTCAAGGGCAGCAAGCATGAAGAGGAGGGTCACCAATGAGCGACACCCTGTATTACATCATCAGCGCTGTACTGAGCCTGCTGGTGCTGCTTGGCATCCGCTGGATGAGCAAGGTGCCCACCGCCGTGCGCGGCAACCGCCTGAGCGCGCTTGCCATGCTTGCGGCGATTGTTATTGTACTGCTCAAAGAGAACATCCTGACCGACGTCTACGTGCTCATCGGCCTGGCCATTGGCCTGGTGGTGGGCATTGTGATGGCGCAGCGCGTCAAGATGATCACCATGCCCCAGATGGTGGGGCTGCTCAACGGCCTGGGCGGCTTGGCCTCTGCCATCGCCGCCATCCTCACCGTGCAAAGCGCGGCTACCCTGCCCGGCTTTGAGCGCCTGACCGCGCTGCTGGCCCTGTGCGTGGGCGCGCTCACCTTCACCGGCAGCATGGTTGCCGCGGGCAAGCTGCACCGCGTGCTGCCGCAAAAACCCATCATCCTGCCCAGCCACCGCATGCTCACCGCCCTCTTTGCCATTGGCATGGCGGTGCTGACCGTGCTGGCCCTGGTTGATGCTGCCCACGCAATGACCTATGCCTGGCTGGCACTGGCTGTCAGCCTCATCTTCGGCCTGCTGTTTGCCCTGCCTGTGGGCGGCGCGGACATGCCCATCACCATCTCCCTGCTCAACTCCACCTCGGGCGTGGCCGCTGCCATCGCCGGTATGGCCATTGGCGATGTGCTGCTGGTCTCGGTCGGCGGCATCGTCGGCGCGTCCGGCCTGCTGCTCACGCAGATTATGTGCCGCTCCATGAACCGTCACCTGTCGTCCATCATCTTCGCGCGTTCGGCAGCTGAGCCGCATCACAAGGCCGAAGCGCCCGTCACGGCGCCCGTGGTTGAGGAAGATGCAGCCGCGCAGGCGGATGCCCCTGTGGCGGAAGTCCCCGTGGCCGCCGACGAAAGCGTACTGCCCCAGTGGCTGGGCGACGCCAAGGAAGTCATCATCATCCCCGGCTATGGCATGGCCGTGTCTCAGGCGCAGGAGCTGGTCAAGACCCTGCACGATAAGCTGGAGCAGGGCGGCCGCAACGTGCGCTTTGCCATCCATCCGGTGGCAGGCCGCATGCCCGGCCACATGAATGTGCTGCTGGCCGAGGTGGACATCCCTTACGACAAGCTCTATGAGATGGATGACATCAACCCCGAGATGGAAAAGACCGACCTGGCCATCGTCATCGGTGCCAACGACGTGGTGAACCCCGCGGCCAACACCGCTGAGGGCACGCCCATCTACGGCATGCCCGTGCTCAATGCAGAGGCTGCCGGCCGTCTGATCATCTGCAACTTCGACCTCAAGCCCGGCTATGCCGGCGTGCCCAACCCGCTGTATCAGCCGCACCCCGATGTGCTGTTGCTGTTGGGCGATGCTAAGGACAGCTTGCAGAAGATGCTGGACGCGATCGCGTAATTCAATATACAAACACATGATGGGGGAGGCCGAATGGCCTCCCCCAATTGTTATGATTAATCGTGGTGTTAGGCGTTCAATTTCATATCTCCCGGCTGTATCCAACTGGTGCGTCGGAATGCCATCGCGATGAGCCAGGTAAGCAGGGCCGGCAGAATGAAGTGCATCAGCGCAATCAGGCCCAGTGCCCGCATGGGGGAGAAGGCACCCTGCATGCTTTGCCAGGCGCCGAACTGGCCCACCAGGCCGCTGGTGCCCATGCCGGCGCCGATGGGGTTGTTGGGCATCTGAAACACCATGGTGGAGATGGGGCCCAGGATAGCGGAGGCAATGGTGGGCGGCAGCCAGATCACCGGCTTGCGCAGAATGTTGCCGAACTGAAGCATGGAGGTGCCCAGCCCCTGGCTGAGCAGGCCGCCCACACCATTGTCGGGGTAGGATTGCACGGCGAAGCCAATCATCTGTGCGCAGCAGCCCACCGCGGCGGCGCCCGCCGCCAGGCCGTTGAGCCCCAACGAAATGCTTATGGCGGCCGAGCTGATGGGCGCGGTGAGCGCCAGTCCCATCACCACGCTGACGATGATGCCCATGGGCAGGGGATGCAGCTCGGTGGCGCTGTTGATGAAGCCGCCCAGCGCCTCCATGCCCGCCGCGATGGCCGGGCCCGACCACATGCTTACCAGCCCACCCGACACTATGGTGAAGATGGGCACCAGCACGATGTCGACCGGCGTTTTTCCCGCAATCAACTGCCCGATTTCAGCGCCCACTACGGCGGCCAGGTACGCGCCCACGGGACCGCCCAGCTTGTAGCCGATGGCGCCCGTTACCGCGGACGAGAAGATGGCCAGGGGCTTCACCTTCAGCCCATAGGCGATGGCGACGCCGATGGCGGCGCCCACCACCGGGGAGGAGGCGGACACCATCTCGGCCATCGGCTTGAGGAACGCTAGCCCCGGAATGCCCGACAGCTGGGAGAGAATCAGCCCGATAATCAGCGAAGAGAACAGGCCCAGCGCCATCTGGCTCATCGCGTCAATGAAGTACCGCTTGAAGAAATCCCTGGCAAACCCGGCTTTGCGCATGACAGCCCTCCGTTGCGTATGTTCCGGCTGATTATAGCCCGATAGGCAGCCGATGCCAAGCGAAACGCGAAAAACCCCAAAAGCGGCTAAAAAGCACTTGCGCCGCCCAACACATTGTGGTAAACTAACCCTTGCTGTAAAGCACAAGTAAGTGGGGAGGTGAAAAAAGATGCCGAACATCAAGTCGTCCATCAAGCGCGTCAGCGTGAACAGAAAGAAGAACCTGCGTAACCGCATGGTGAAATCCGGCGTGAAGACCGCAGTGAAGAAATACAACGCACTTCTGGTCAACAACACCGCTGAGGGGAATCAGGGTCTGAGCGCAGTCGCCTCCACCCTGGACAGGGCTGCGGCCAAGGGCGTAATTCACAAGAATACCGCCAACCGTAAGAAGGCCCGCCTGGCCAAGGCGCTCAACCGCGCCGCCGCCAACGCCTGACACCCGTGTCATATACCGCCTCCGGGCGGTTTTTTTGTTTGGAGGAATAGGATGCAAAATGTACCTACGGCCCGGGAAGCCGAGGCGCTGCTGGCCTGGGCGCAGACACAGAACCCCGGCGCATGGGTAGTGCATTCGCGCACGGTGGGTCGCGCCGCGCGGACAATCGCCGCGGCGTGCGGCATAGACGCGGAGCGCTGCCATGCCATGGGGCTGCTGCACGATGTGGGCAGATACGAGGGACCAAGCGCCCTGCGCCATGTCATCGCGGGCTACGACCTGATGACGGCAAAGGGGTATCCGGGTGCCGCGCTCGGCTGCCTGACGCACTCCTTCCCGATCCAGCGCCTGGCGGCGTTCAGCGGGGCGAATGACTGTACTGCGGAGGAGACTGGGCGCATTGAATCGCTGCTGGCGGCCGTGCAATATAACGATGAGCTGCGGCTGATCCAGCTGTGCGATGCCCTGTGCCTGCCGGACCGGGTTACTTTGATGGAGCGCAGGCTGATGGATGTGGCGCTGCGCAACGGCGTGGATGAACACAGCACCCAGAAGTGGCGCGCCTTCTTTGACCTCAAAGAACGCTTTGACCGCAAGTGCGGCCAAAGCGTGTATGCGCTGTTCGCGCAGGAAATCATGGCCGATATCGGC
>CALNAU010000129.1 GCA_937874275.1 uncultured Clostridia bacterium
CCGTCAACCCATGGGGATGCTGCGCAAGCAGGGCGGCGTCCACCACCAGATGACCTTGGTCGTACAGCAAGCTACCCTTGTAGGGCATCACATCCCCGCAGTCGGGCTTGATGGCCATCAGGCTGTCCAGCATGCTTTCCGGCACCCGCAGCGTGCCCGTCACGGTGAGGCGCTCCAGTTGCGCCGCCAGCTCCTCATCCCCGGCCCGGATAACCAGGTCGCCCGCGACAAACAGGCGCGGCCCATAGCGCCGCAGCAGCGCGCCGGTCAGCACCTCCTCGTCCTCTACAAAAGCGCTGCCGGCGGGGATGGGGAGGATGCGCGCGCTGTCTTCAAACAGCGGCAGGGCATCGGCCAGCAAGCGCTCGGCCACAAAGGCCTTTTTGGTGAGGAAACGGGCGCCCTTTTCGACCAGGGCGCGGATATCCAGCTGCTCGTCGGCGATGACCACGTGGCGCGTCACAAAGTATGGCGTTTCCTTGGCGCGCAGGATGAACAGCGCGTCCACCCGCGCCGCGCCATCGATGAGCACGGCGTCATCGGGGTAGGCCACCGTCGAGCCGTTCACCTGAGCGCGGCTCATCTCGCCCGCCAGGCTGTTGGGGTACAGCACCTTGCCGTTCACCTGAATGCCCGCATAGGCGCGCAGGGCCTCCGCGCTGCCCGGGCGCACCAGCAGCCTGCCGTTGACCATCAGCAGCACAGGCCGGCTCGGCGCGCCCTGAGGGGTGATTTCATAGGTGCCGTTTTGCACGGCAATCTGTGTGCCCTGGGGCGCCTGGGTCACCGAGGCCGCGTTCATGGATACGGGCAGCGCGGTCAGCATTTCCTTGGCCTCCGGGCTGATGATGATGTTGGCGGCGTTGATTTCGATGGCGCTGTAGGCGGACAGCACCTCCGCCCGCGGGTCGGTGATATCGCATAGCGCCGTGTTGATAATCAGTTTCTTCATTTTCTGTGTCATGGTTATTCGCTCCTTTGTGTTTCGCATTGCTCTCGCAGCAGGGCTCGGCATTTGGCCAGGCGGTATCGCACGGTGGCGGGCGGCATGCCCAGCTGTTCGCCAATCTGGGTCGCGTTGAGGCCGTCAAAGTGCCGCAGGTAGAAGATGGCGCGGTCCTCCTCGGGCAAGTACATCAGCATCTGGTGCACATAGGGCCCAGTGGTGTCATCCTCCGCGTAACCCTCGCCCAGCACCTCCGGCCGCTCCCGTCCCTTGCGCCGGCATTGGTCAATGAACAGGTTCTTGGCCGTGCGGTAGAGCCATGCCTTGCCCTGGTTTGCGGACATCTCCTCAAACAGATGCGCGTTGGCCAACGCCCGCAGGAAGGTCTCCTGCACGATGTCCTCCGCCTCCGGGCGGCTGTGGGTCATGGACAGAAGATAGTGCACCATCTCCTGAAAGACCCGGTCGTACAGTTCCGCTACCATGCCGTTGCTCCTTTGCCTGTTCACCATCATAACGATTGGCGGGGGCGAAGTGTTGGCCAAAACACAAAGAACCCGAAAAGAAAGCCGCGGGACCCTTATACGCATGAAGGCATCCCGCGGTGTCTTCAAAGTGAATAATCTATTCCCGCTGCGTCTGGCTCATGTCCACCATCTGCTGGGCCATCAGCTTCAATTGCTCCTTGAGCAGGTACACACAGTCCAGCTCCTTGCAGTAGCCGCGCACAATGTCCTCGGCAAAGGTGGGGCAGGTGGGCGAACCGCAGGAGCCGCAGTCGTATCCCGGCAGCCGGGCGGCGATTTCGTCCATCTCGTCCATCATGGCGAGCGCCTTGTCCATGTCGTCGCTGAGCTGCATGACGCCATTGGGGCGGATGGGCTCGTCCATACGCAGGGAGGAGGGCAGCGGCGGGGCGCCCTGGGCGGCCTCATCCGGGTCGCGCGGGGGCAGGTTGCGGGCCAGCGCGCGCAGGGTGTTGCGGGCCACATAGTTGTTGCCGTATACCAATGGCCCCCCCACGCAGCCGCCCACGCAGGCGGCTGCCTCCAGAAAGTCCAGGTCGCTCAGCTTGCCGTTTTCAATCTCCTCCAGCACCCGGATGACGTTGTCGATGCCATCCACCGCCAGGCTGTTTTCACACAGCGAAGCCTCGCTCTCGCCGCCGGCGGCCGCCCAGCGCAGGCCGTAGGGCGTAGCAACCGGCTCGGTTTGGGAGGCCTTGAAGCGCTCCAGTTCGGGCAGTACAGCAGCGTACACCTCCTGGATGGAAATCGCGCCATCCACATGGGAGTTCCGCTGGCCGATGGGGTTGCGAATGGCCGTCATCTTGGCCGGGCAGGGGGTGATGAAGAACACGCCCACATCTGCCGGGTTAACGCCGTGCGCCTTGCAGTACGCCCGTCTGGCATCGGCGGCGGCCACCTCCATGGGCTGCTTGAGCGGCACAATGTGGTCAATCCACCCCGGGAAGCGCACCTGAATGATGCGCGTCACCGTAGGGCAGGCGGAGGATATCATCGGGCGGGGATGGTGGCGGTCGCGCAGCAGCTCGCGCAGCGCGCGGGTTACCGCGTCCGCCCCGCGGGCCACCTCATACACCTCGTCAAACCCAACCGCGCGCACGGCATCCAATATCTGGCCCAGGCCGTGCACATTGCGCCCAAACTGGGCAAAAAAGCTGGGCGCGGGCAGCGCGATGCGGTGGGGGAAGCGCTTCAAATCCTCCAGGCTGTCGGTCATGGCCACCTTGGCGTGGTAGGGGCACACGCGGATGCACTGGCCGCAGTCGATGCACAGCTCCTTGATGATATGCGCGCGGCCACCGCGCACGCGGATGGCCTGCGTGGGGCAATGCATCAGGCAGTTGGAGCAGCCTCGACAGCGCTCCTTGTCCAAAGTAACGGAATGATACCTGGCCTCCACGGGCTGGACGCTCCTTTCAGGGGCCGCAGGAACAATGCCCAACAGCGCCCGCGGGCCATAAGACCCGCCAGCAGAATAGATAGGGGGTGG
>CALNAU010000130.1 GCA_937874275.1 uncultured Clostridia bacterium
TCGGGCCGCCTGCTTCATTGGGCTTGCCTATATATCCTTGCGGAAACAGATGATGCGGTTCGCTTCCTCAAACCCAACACTCAAATGAAAGTGCTGGCTGTCGGTGTTGTGCAGCTCGCAGTCGCTGGCGAATTCGCGGCAGCCCCGCGCCCGCGCCCAGCTTTGGCAGGCATTCAGCAGCAGCGCGGCGATGCCCTGCCCGCGGTGCGCGTCCGTCACATAGATGCCCTCCAGGTAGCCGACCGGGCTGGTGCTTGTGCCCTCCACATAGTCGTGCCGCAGCTGGCAGTGGGCGAAGCCAATCTCCTGCCCCGGCGATCCGGCCAGAAAGCACGCGGCGTCGGCGTCGCATAGGATATCGGCGAAGTCGGGCATCAGTTCCTCCGCCGTGTGGTGGGGCCACAGGCTGTGTGCCAGCGCCGCCAGCGCGGTCTCGTCACCGGGGGTGGCGCGGCGGATGGTATGCTCCGTTTCGCTCATGGGGTGCCCGCCGGCTGCACCATGGCGCTCTGTCCTACGGGCTGCTTGGCCCAGCGCCCCTGCGCAATCAGGCTGTCTACCCAGCGCTCGGCCTCCGTGCGCCCCTCAAAGTCAAACGCGCGGTAGATTTCTTCCATCGTCAGGGCGCCGTGGGTGTCATACAGCCAGCGCAGCACATCCTCATCCGGCGGGGAGGCAAGGGGCGTCATGGTGCCGCCGCTCAGCTCGGCAAACACGCGCTCAAAGTCGGGCAGGCGGTTGTAGCCCCGCATCACCATCTGCCGCGCCTGGGCGGATTTTACCCGGAATGTGGGGAAAGAGGATACGCCCACCGCCTGGGTCAGCCCCAAGTCGGTCTGAAAGGCGCGGCGGGCGCTGCCATCGTCCAGCGCCTGCTCAAAGGCGGCGATATCCAGCCCCGTCTCCCGCGCCAGGGCCACCTGCACATCGCGGCGGCTGGTTACCAGCGCGCGGGTGAAGGTGGCCGCGCGCAGCTGGCGCAGGTAGCGGTCGGCCAGCGCGGGGCTGGCAATCTGCGCCGCCTTGTAGGCGATATTCTGTGGGTAGGTGGAGGGGGATTCCCGGCTGAACAGATGGAAGCCCTCCGCCCGGATGGGCATGCGGTGGGTGTCATACGTCTCCAGCCAGTGGGACACAATCTGCCGGTTGGCCCCGTCGCTGCCGGCGTCTATGCCGTTGCCGGGGTCGGCAAAGTCGTCTATATCGCGCACCAGCCCGCCCATCACGTAGCGGATTTCCACGCCGGGGTAGCGCGTCTCAATGCCCCGAAACACCGGCTCCATGGCCCAGCACCATACGCAGACCGGGTCGGTGAAGTTGGTAATAATCATGTCTTTCATGCGGAAGCCTCCTCCGTACGCCTTGGCGCGTACCATTGACTATATACCCAATCAAAGGGCGGTACAGGCGGAGAATACACTGCGGAAAACGACCCGCGGGTGCCGATGGCGGACGTGCGGGTCGCTTCTTTTCAAGACCTCATCAGGTGGATGCAGTGGCGTCCGGTCAGGGCGGCGCCGTGCCCTGTGTGGCCGTGGTGTCCGGGGCTACGGCGCTGAAGGGATCGCAGCAGTTGTTGTCGGCGACGCTTATACCTGCGCCGCGATTTCCAGCGCCACCAGGAAGTTGCTCAGCTGGTGATCTTTCTCCGCCTCGTTGGCCAGTATTCGCTGCTCCCACTCCGGGGCGTCCAGCAGGTCGCCGGTGTAAAAGAAGGTGTAGTACTCATACCCCCGGTAGTCGCACACCGCCTGCAGGCCGCTGCACTCCATATCCACGGCGATGCAGCCCTCGGCCCGCCGCTTGTCCACATTGCCCCGGGTCTCGCGGAAGATGCCGTCCGTGGTCCAGGCGCGGCCGGTTACCTGGGGGATGCCCAGGTCGTCCAGCATGCGGGCCACGCGCCCGGCGTTCTTCACCTTGATATAGTCCGCCGGCGGGGCATAGTGGTAGCTGAGCCCCTCGTCGCGGTAGGCCTCGGTGGGCACGATGAGGCGGCCTTCGGTCAGCGCCGCGTCCAGCGCGCCACAGCTGCCAAACAGCACAAACTTGGTGGCCCCGGTGGCCCGCGCGGCCTCCTCCAGCGCCATGCCCGCGTTGGCGGCGGTGATGGGGCTCATCATAAAGCCGATGTCCCGCCCCTGATGGTGCAGCGCGTAGATGGGTTTTTCGCCGTTCAGGCCGGGCAGCGCCGCTATCCGGCGGCAGTCAAAGTGCTGGAGGGCATGCTCCACCACCACATGGGAGAAGGTGATGATCATCACCTCGCACAGCGGCTTTTCGGGGGTGGCGTACAGGGCCTCCGGCCCGAATACGGCCGGGGTGTGGGGGTCGAAGCTGTGGATAATCATGAGGTCCCTCCTACTCAATCTGATATACGCGTCGGCTGGCCAGCCCCCGCATCAGTACCGCCGCGGCCATCATCAGCACCAGCGCCAATGCCCAGGCCACCTGGGCGGCCCAGCGCGCCGGGGCCAGCCACAGCGCCGCGCCCATCAGGGCCATCAGCACAAAGCCGCTCAACAGGCCAAAGCCCATCTGGGCAGAGCTTTTGACAATCTGCTGCTCGCTCTCCCAATCATAGCGGGCAAAGCGCAAATCCAGCACCAGCCCCCACACCGACAGGAAGGCGCACAGCCCCACCGGCAGCAGCAGGGTGGCCAGGGTAGTGGCCCAGCCCGGCCGCAGGTGCCAGGCCATCAGCCCGGCGCCCAACAGGGCAGGCACCAGGCTGAACAGAAAGCTGAACAGCGCCTTGGCGCCTAGCAGCGTGCCGGTGCTCACCGGGGCGGTGCACATCAGCCAGGCATTCTTCCCTTCCATAGACAGGCTGATGGCGCTGGGCACGCTCATCCCGGCAAACGCGCAGGCCGCCAGCGGCAAAAAGCGCATCAGCGGGCTCATCACCTGGGGCATGCCCCGCAGCAGGGCGACGGCGTCCGGCTTGACCAGCGGCAACAGCAGCAGCATCACCGGCGCCAGCCACACGGCCATGCCGGTGTTCATCAGGTACAAGGGGGAGGCCAGCATGCGCCGCCACTCCTTGCGCACCAGCGCCCACAGGGGCGGCAGGGGGCGGCCGGCATGGCCGTGTGCTAGAGCGGCAGCCTGCCGGCCGGTTTGGCCGGGCGTCCAGCGCAGCAAGATCGCCACCGCCAGGGCGGCTGCCCCCAGGCTGACGCAGGCCAGCAGCAGCAAGTGCCCCGGGCTGCCCTGCACGGCCAGCGCGGCCCAGTTGGCCGGGGGATAGGCGGTGCTCATGGCGCCGCCGGCCGAACGCATCATGTCCAGCATGGCGGCATCCCCGCCCGCCGCGGACAGGGGCGAGGTGTACAGCGTCAGCATCAGCCAGGCGGTGACCGGCAGCACCAACAGGGCGACCAGCAGGTGCCGTTGGCGGAATCGGCGGGCCAACACGGCCATGCCCGCCGCGATAACCAGGCCCAACCCCAGGGGGATAAGCGGGGTGAACAGCCAGATGGCCAGCCAGACGGGCAAGGCGGCCAGACCCTCGGCCATGCTGTAGAATACCGTGGCTGGCAGCATCACCATCAGGCAAAAACCCAGCGCCGACCCGTATAAATCCAGCAGCCGGGCCCAGACCACGGTGCTGTGGTGGATGGGCAGGGGGGCCAGGTGCTCCCACCCGCGGGCGTCAAACAGCAGCCCCTGGGCACGGATGACCGTGCCCATCACCGTGGCCGCGGCCGCCAGCGTGATGGCCATGCCCGGCAGCATGGCGGCGAGGCCCGCCGTGTAAATGCCCCAGCTGATGGCCGTGGCATAGAAAAGGCCCATGGCTGCCAGCACCACATACAGCACCAGCATCCACAGCAGGCGGCGGCGCTGCCTGCGGTCACTCGTGTGGCGTATTTCGTTGCGCCGCAGGGCATTGACCCGCTGCAGGCGCAGCAGCAGGCGCAGCTCACGCATCCCGCATCGCCTCCAGGAAATACTCCTCCAGGCTGGCCTGCCCGCGCACCTGATCGGTGGCGCCGGCGGCGACCAGGCGGCCATCCTTGATGACGGCTACCTTGTTGCACAGCTTTTCGGCCACCTCCAGCACATGGGTGGAGAAGAACACCGCGCTGCCCTGGGCGCAAAAATCGCGGATAATCTGCCGCACCCGCACCACGGCCTCCGGGTCCAGCCCCACAAAGGGCTCATCCATCAGGAATAGCACGGGCCGGTGGATGAAGCCGCCAATCATGGCCAATTTCTGCTTCATGCCGTGGGAGTAGGAGGAAATCAGGTCGTGCAGGCGGTCGGACAGGTCCAGCGCCCGGGCATAATGCTCGATGCGCTGCCCCCGCTCGTCCACCGCAATCTCAAACAAATCGGCCACAAAGTCCAGGTACTGGCGGCCGGTGAGAAACTCGTACAAATCCGGGTTGTCCGGGATATAGGCAATCTTGCGCTTGCAGGCCAGGGGGTCGGCCTTGATGGAGGTGCCGTCCACCAGCATGTCACCGGTGTCAAAGCGCAGGATGCCCGCCGCCGCGCGCAGCGTGGTGGTTTTACCAGCGCCGTTTTTGCCGATGAAGCCGTAGATGTCGCCCGGCTCGATGGTCAGGCTCAGGTTGTCCACCGCCATCACCTTGCCGTCATAGCTCTTGGAAAAGCCCCGGATATCCAATATTGGTTGCATGGTGCTCCTCGTTTTGCTCTTTCAATGAATAGGCCCTCACCCGCCTGTAAACGTACACAGTATAAGGGGTGAGGGCTTATTTTACAAGAAGGGGTTGGCTACAGCGTTGTCTTTCGCAGCGTGCGCAGCGCGTTGAGCACGGCCAGCGCCGTCACGCCCACATCGGCAAACACGGCTGACCACAGGCTGGCATAGCCCAGGGCGCTCAGCGCCAGCACCACCACCTTCACCCCGATGGCGAAGACGGCGTTTTGCTGGGCGATGCGCAGGGTCTTCCGGGCGATGCGCATGGCCAGCGGCAGCTTGAGCGGGTTGTCATCCATCAGCACGATGTCGGCCGCCTCGATGGCGGCGCCGCTGCCCAGCCCGCCCATGGCCACGCCCACATCGGCGCGCGCCAGCACCGGCGCATCGTTGATGCCGTCGCCCACAAAGCACAGCTTGCCCCGGCCGCCTTCGGCCAGCATGCTGTCCACCAGCGCTACTTTATCCTGGGGCAGCAGGCTGTGGTGCACCTCGTCAATGCCCAGCTGCCGGGCGACCAGGTGGGCGGCAGGCTCGCTGTCGCCGGTCAGCATGGCAATGCGGCGCACGCCCAGGGCGCGCAGCGCCTGCACTGCCTGGGCAGCCTGGGGCTTTTCCCGGTCAGCTATCAAAATAGCGCCCGCGTAACGCCCGTCCACGGCGGCGTGTATCAGCGTGCCCGCGGCGTCTGTCGCTGTCGGGGTGAGGCTGTTTTCGCGCATCCAGGCGGCGTTGCCCACCAGCACGCGCCGGTCATCCACCAGGGCGCTCAGGCCGCGGCCGCCGGTCTCACGCACATCGGCCACGCGCTGGAAATCGATGTGTTGGCCCCAGGCCGCGCGCAGGGATTGGGCGATGGGGTGGGCCGAATGCGCCTCGGCGTGCGCGGCCAGCGCCAGCAAATCCTCCCGGCTGATGCCTTCGGGCATCACCTGGGCCACGGCGAACACGCCCTGGGTCAAGGTGCCCGTTTTGTCAAACACCACGCGGTCGGCCTGGGCCAGCGTCTCCAGGTAGTTGCTGCCCTTGACCAGAATGCCCTGGCGGCCCGCGCCGCCTATGCCGCCGAAAAAGCTAAGCGGGATGGAGACCACCAGCGCACACGGGCAGCTGACCACCAGGAACTGCAGCGCCCGGTACAGCCACGCCTCAAAGGGCTGCTGAAACAGCAGCGGCGGCACGGCTGCAAGCAGCGCGGCCAGGCCCACCACCACCGGGGTATAGATGGCGCTGAAGCGGGTGATAAAGGTTTCGGATTGGGATTTGCGGTTGCTGGCGTTCTCCACCAGGTCCAGGATGCGCGCCACGGTGGATTCGCCGTAGGGGGCGCTCACCTCAATGGTCAGCGGCGCGGTGAGGTTGATGGCGCCGCTGAGCACCATGTCGCCCAGGCCTATATCGCGCGGCATGGCCTCGCCGGTCAGGGCCGCGGTATCCAGGGTGGAGCCGCCGCTCAGCACCACGCCGTCCAGCGGGATACGGTCGCCCGGCCGCACCAGAATATGCTGGCCCGGCTGCACATCCTCCGGGTCCACGGAGATGGGCTGGCCGTCCCGCAGCAGCCAGGCCTCCTCCGGCCGCAAATCCATCAGCTCGGCAATCGAGCGGCGCGAGCGGTCCACCGCGTAGCTTTGAAACAGCTCGCCTACTTGGTAGAACAGCATCACCGCCGTGGCCTCCGGGTACTCGCCGATGGCGATGGCGCCCACGGTGGCGATGGACATCAGCAGGTTTTCATCAAACACCTGGCCGTTGACCAGGTGGCGCACCGCATACCACAGCACGTCCCACCCGGCCAGCGCGTAGGCGCCCAGCAGCAGTGCCAGCCGCAGCGCGCCCGGCTCTTTGACCAGCAGCCCCGCCACAAACAGCGCGGCTGATATGATGATGCGAATCAGCCGGCGGGTCACAGCTTCACCGAGGCCTTGGGCTCAATGCGGCGCACGATGCGGTTGGCCTCCTGGGCAATCTGGGGCAGCTGCGCCTCCTCGCCCTCGATGATCAGCTTGGATGTCAGAAAGTTGACCGTGCAGGCCTGCACGCCGTCCAGCGCGCCGATTTTCTTTTCCATCTTGGCCGCGCAGGCGGCACAGCCCAGGTTTTGCAGGGCGTATGTTCTCTTGGTGGTCATGGCACATCCTCCATGGATATCTTCTCAATTGAATGAGCGTTCAACCGAGGTCATTATAGTTGAGCGCACGGACAACTGTCAACAACCGGGCCGCAGCAAAGAATATTTTTACAATTGCGCCATCACCCGCATGATATGGGCGCATTTTGTCCGCTGAATACCTGCGGCGCGCCGTGCTTTATTTGACAAGCGGCCCGCATCAGCATAGGATATACCCATGCGACAGCATGTCGTATGACTTGAATAGGAGGATTGAACGATGAAAAAGTCCACCATGAAGAAACTGACCGTACTGATGTCGGTGCTGATGATCGCCCTGCTGCTGGCCGGCTGCCAGCCCAAGGCCCCCGCGGCCACCGCCACCCCGGTGCCCGCCACCGATGCGCCCGCCGCCACCGAGGCAGCCCCCGCTGCCCCCGAGACCTCGCCGGAAGCGCCCGCCGCTTCCCCCGCTACCGGCGGCTGATAGGCAGCCAAAGAGCGTATTTACGCTTTCCTGGAAAGCCCCTGCGGATACGCTCCGCGGGGGCTTTGTGGTTTCTTTTGTTCACAAAAGGGTACAATCTTTGTTGCCGGCAAACGGCACAAGGAGGATGTACTGTTATCATGTCCAAGGTACTGATTGTGGGGGGCGTCGCGGGCGGCGCAAGCTGTGCTGCGCGGTTGCGCCGCCTGGATGAATCGGCACAGATTGTTTTGCTTGAGCGGGGGGAGTACATCTCCTACGCCAATTGCGGCCTGCCCTATCATGTGGGCGGTGTAATCGAGCCGCGCGATGAGCTGCTGCTGATGACGCCCGAGCTGATGAACGACCGCTTCAATGTGGATGTGCGCGTGCGCCAGGAGGTCACGGCCATCGACCGGCAAAACAAGCGCGTTACTGTGGTGGACCACGCGAGCGGCAAAAGCTATGAGGAACGCTACGACACTTTGGTGCTGTCGCCCGGCTCCTCGCCGCTGAGGCCCCCGATTCCGGGCATCGATTCCCCCCGCATTCGCACGCTGTGGACGGTGCCGGATACCGATGAGGTGCGCCGCATCATCCGGGAGGAGCATGTGCAGCGCGCGGTGGTCATCGGCGGCGGCTTCATCGGCCTGGAGATGGCGGAGAACCTGCGCCACCTGGGGCTGAAGGTCAGCCTGGTGGAGGCCATGGATCAGGTGATGGCTCCGCTGGATATCGAGATGGCCCATGTGCTGCACGGGCATATCCGCCAGCATGGGGTAGAGCTGATTCTGGGCGACGGCGTGGATTCCTTCCGCGATGAGGGCCGGCGGGTGCGCATCAGCCTCAAGAGTGGCCGCGAGCTGGCGGCCGAGCTGGTCATCCTGTCCATCGGCGTGCGCCCCAACGGCGACCTGGCCAAGGAGGCTGGCCTGGCCGTCAATCAGCGCGGCGGCATCGTGGTGGATGCGCACATGCGCACGGAGGACCCGGTCATCTACGCGGTGGGCGACGCCGTGGAGGTGGAAGACTTTGTGTTCGGCGGCCCCACCATGATTCCGCTGGCGGGCCCCGCCAACAAGCAGGGGCGCATCGCGGCGGATAACATCGCCGGCCTCAACCAGCGCTATGAGGGCAGCCTGGGCGCTGCCGTGGCCAAGGTGTTTGACCTGACGGCCGCTAGCGTGGGCGCCAATGAAAAGGCGCTGCTCCGCCGCGGGCTGGTGCGCGGGCAGGATTATGAGACCGTGCTTATCCGCCAGA
Organism: uncultured Clostridia bacterium; assembly: GCA_937874275.1. Lineage (GTDB taxonomy): Bacteria > Bacillota > Clostridia > Christensenellales > Aristaeellaceae > UBA1038. The sequence continues at coordinate 8,512 of CALNAU010000130.1, forward strand.
ACAGCCACGCGGGCTATTACCCGGGGGCGGAGCCCATGTACGTCAAGCTGCTGTTCTCCATGGATGGCAAAAAGATATACGGCGCGCAGGCGGTGGGGTATGCCGGCGTGGACAAGCGTATTGATACCCTGGCCGTGGCCATGCGGCTGGGTGCTGCCGTGCAGCAGCTCAAGGCGCTGGAAATGAGTTACGCCCCACCCTACTCCTCCGCCAAGGACCCGGTTAACATGCTGGGCTTCATGGCGGACAACCTGTTGCAGGGGCACGCCCAATTTGCCCCGTGGGATGCGCTGGACAATCCCGGCGACGCCCAGGTACTGGACGTGCGCGAGGATTGGGAGTTGACGGAGTATACGCTGCCCGGCGCCAAGCACATCCCGCTGGGCGAGCTGCGCCGCCGCGCCAACGAGCTGAACCGAGAAAAGCCTGTCATCGTCGTCTGCGCCGCAGGCGTGCGCGCCCATACCGCGGCCCGCATGCTGCGCAACCTGGGCTTCGAGCGGGCCGACATCTACCCGGGCGGGGCGGAATTCTACCGCGCCACCCATGCCTGAACCAAAGGAGGGACTATGAACCTGTTCACCATCCGCCACATCCGTCGTCCTGTTGGCCTTGCGCTGATGCTGGCGATGCTGCTGACACTGCCTGCCCTGGCCACCCAGCCCACCCCCGCGCCCACCTGGCCGCCCGCGGCGGAGCAGCCCCAAACAGAATGGACCGAGGCCGAGGCGGCCCTCATCGCCGGTGCGCGCACCCTGTTGGTGGACGAGCTGGGCATTGACGGTGCCTACCTGCCCCAGGGCACCCTGACGGTGGAGATGATGACCCTCTGGGGCCCGGAGCGCGAGGTGGCGCTGGCCATCTTTGACGACCAGCCGGGCGGCGTGCTCTACGCCGTGTACCTGGATCCCGTGGATGGCACACCACTGCAAGCCGAGGCCTTCCGGATGGAGGACGGCGTGTGCATCACCGAGCTGCTCTACCAGCAGGAGGGATTGGTCGCCGTGCCCGAGGGGCTGGAGGGGATTGAGGGTAGGAAGTAAGCGCGAGGGAGTTAGGGGTTAGGAGTTAGCGGTTAGCTGTTATTTGGCTTGATTTGTGTAACGCAGCAGTTACCCTCCCAATGTAGCCTAATCAATCCGGTTCTGAGCTTCAACAGAACATCCGAATGCAAAAAGCGGCCTTCATCAGCCGCTTTTTGCATTGGTACAAATACCGGGATATCATTCAACCGCTAACCGCTAACCGCTAACCGCTAACCGCTAACCGCTAACCGCTAACCGC